>JBDHRL010000168.1:0-3646 GCA_039807535.1 Rhodocyclaceae bacterium | reverse complement strand
CAGATGTCGCTGGCCGACATCGAGAAGAAGATCGGCGAGTTCGGCGCCAAGGCCAGGGACGGCAAGCTCTCCATCGAGGAACTCACCGGCGGCACCTTCTCCATCTCCAATGGCGGCGTCTTCGGCTCGATGCTGTCGACGCCGATCATCAACCCGCCGCAGTCGGCCATCCTCGGCATCCACGCCACCAAGGACCGCGCCGTCGTCGAGAACGGCCAGATCGTCGTCCGCCCGATGAACTACCTGGCGCTGTCCTACGACCACCGCATCATCGACGGCCGCGAGGCGGTGCTCGGCCTCGTCACCATGAAGGAAGCGCTGGAGGACCCGGCGCGCCTGCTGCTGGAGATTTGAGATGGCCAAACAGTTTGATGTGCTCGTCATCGGCGGCGGCCCCGGCGGCTATGTGGCCGCCATCCGCGCCGCGCAGCTCGGCTTCAACACCGCCTGCGTCGAATCCGAGTCCTACGACGACCCGCAGGGCGAGGTGCGCCTTGGCGGCACCTGCCTCAACGTGGGCTGCATCCCCTCCAAGGCGCTGCTGCAGTCATCCGAGCATTTCGACAACGCGCGCCACGGTTTCGTCATGCACGGCATCTCGACCGGCGAGGTCGGCATCGATGTCAAGACCATGGTGAAGCGCAAGGACAACATCGTCACCCAGCTCACCGGCGGCATCAAGCACATCTTCAAGAAGAACAAGGTCACGCTGCTGCCCGGTCACGGCAAGTTCACCGGCGGCGGCGAGGACGGCTGGGAGATCGACGTCGCCGGCGAAGCCGTGGTGGCCAAGCACGTCATCGTCGCCACCGGCTCGCGTCCGCGCCACCTCGACGGCATCCCCGTCGACAACAAGCTGATCTGCGACAACACCGGCGCGCTCGCCTTCGATGCCGTGCCGAAGCGCCTCGGCGTCATCGGCGCCGGCGTCATCGGCCTGGAACTGGGCAGCGTTTGGAAGCGCCTCGGCGCCGAAGTCACCCTCCTCGAAGTCCTGCCGGAATTCCTCGCCGCGGCCGATGCCGCCGTCGCCAAGGAAGCCTGGAAGGTGTTCACCAAGAAGCAGGGCCTCGACATCCGCCTCGGCGTGAAGATCGGCGGCGTCACCGCCGGCAAGAAGGGCCAGGGTACGCAAATTCGCGTCGAATACGAGATGGGCGACGAGAGCCACGTCCTCGAGTGCGACAAGCTGATCGTCTCCGTCGGCCGCGTGCCGAACACCGAAGGCCTCGGCTGCGAAGCGGTCGGCCTCAAGCTGGACGAGCGCGGCCGCGTCGACGTCGACGACCACTGCCGCACCAACCTGCCCAACGTCTGGGCGGTGGGCGACGTGGTGCGCGGCCCCATGCTGGCGCACAAGGGCATGGAAGAGGGCGTCATGGTCGCCGAGCTGATCGCCGGCCAGGCCGGCCACTGCAACTACGACGCCGTGCCCTGGGTCATCTACACCCACCCCGAGATCGCCTGGGTCGGCAAGACCGAGCAGCAGCTGCGATCGGCCGGCATCGAATACCGCGCCGGCAAAAGTCCCTTCTCCGCCAATGGCCGCGCACTCGGCCAGGGCGACACCACCGGCTTCATCAAGATGCTGGCCGACGCGAAGACCGACCGGATCCTCGGCGTGCACGCCATCGGCACCAATGCCTCCGAGCTGATCTCGGAGGCCGTCGTGGCGATGGAGTTCCACGCCAGCTCGGAGGACATTGCCCGCATCGTGCATGCCCACCCGACGCTGTCGGAAGCGATGCACGAAGCCGCGCTGGATGTCGACAAGCGCCCGCTGCACTTCTGACCCGCCCTTCACCCCTCTCCCGCGCGCGGGAGAGGGGCAGGGGGAGAGGGCCGCAGGTAAAATCGCAACACCATGAACGCTTCCGCAACACGCCTTTCCGGCCAGGGCATGCTGCGCGAACTGGACGCCCAGTTCCAGTCGCGCCGCATCGTCCCCGACGCCGCCCAGCAGGCCGCCGCCGAGCGCCTGCAGCGCCTCTACGACGAGCTCGTCGCCTTCAAGCACAAGCGCCGCACGAAGCTGCGCAAGCTCGTCGTCAACCCGCCGATCCCCCGCGGCGTGTACCTCTGGGGCGGCGTGGGGCGCGGCAAGAGCCTGCTGATGGACTGCTTCTTCGACACCGTGCCCTACCAGCGCAAGCGGCGCGTGCACTTCCACGCCTTCATGCGCGAGGTGCACGAGCGTCTGCGCGCGCTGAAGAACGAGGCCGACCCGCTGCTCAAGGTCGCCGACAAAATCGCCCGCGAGACGCGGCTGATGTGCTTCGACGAGTTCCACGTTTCCGACATCGCCGACGCCATGATCCTCGGCCGCCTGATGGAGGCCCTCTTCGAGCGCGGCGTGGTGTTCTGCCTGACCTCCAACTACCCGCCCGACGGCCTCTACCCGAACGGCCTGCAGCGGCACAGCTTCCTGCCCACCATCCAGTTGCTGAAGGAGCGGCTGGACGTGCTGGAGGTCGACGGCGGCATCGACTACCGCCTGCGCGCGCTGGAGAAGGTCGAGGTCTACCACGTCCCCGCCGACGCCGAGGGCGAGGCGAAGATGGAGGCCGCCTTCCGCGAGATCTCCGGCGGCGAGGGCCACCGGCGGCCGGTGAACATCCTCGAGCGCGAGCTGCCGGTCGAGCGCCGCGCCATCGGCGTCATCTGGTTCGACTTCGCCACGCTGTGCATGGGGCCGCGCTCGCAGAACGACTACCTCGAGATCGCCCGCCGCTACCACACCGTCTTCCTCTCCGGCGTGCCGCGCATGACGCGCGACCAGGCCAACGAGGCGCGCCGCTTCACCTGGCTGGTCGACGTCTTCTACGACCACAAGGTCAAGCTCGTCATGACCGCCGGGTGCGAGGCCGCCGGGCTCTACCGCGAAGGCCCCCAGGCCGGCGAATTCCAGCGCACCGTCAGCCGCCTGATCGAGATGCGCACGCGCGAATACCTCGGCGCGCAGCATCGGGCGGAGCCGTAAGCGCCTTGCGCCCATCGCGGCGCCGTACCGCGCAGACTGACTTTTCCTGCTGAGCATCCGCACCGACACGACAATGGGTGCCGCCGGCCCCGGAGGCGCGACAAGGCGGGGGAAAACCTGTTTGCGTGACCGGGGCTACGACTCGCTGTCGAAAGCGATGCCGCAGCCCGGGCAGAAGCGGGGTCGCTTGAAACCGCTCAAGGCGTGGCCGAGCCGGGTACCGCACTTCGGGCACTTGAGGAAGAAGAGTATGTACAGCACGGCGCAAATAAAGCCCAGGAAAGGAATGGACAGCAATGCCGGGCAGGGCATTCCATCGGGAAAAAGCAAGAGGCCGGCGGCGAAAAGAAGCCAGGAACCGAGCGCGACCGCGCGGGCCCTGTTCAGCCGGGTTCTGAGCTGGCGGTCCAGGGTCATGGCGCGATCAGGGAAGGTTGCAACAGCAGGCTGAGGCCGGCCAGGCCGATCACGAGCGTGGGCAGGCAGGGCCAGGCCACCGGGGAAACATTCAGCTGCATGGCCGCATTCTAGGCGCATGCACGCAATGTGAAAAGTGGCGACGGGGCGGCAGGCCCTATTTTGTGGCGCGGCGCCGCTTCAGCCAGAGCAGGGCGCTGGCGAAGGCGCTTACGGCGACGAAGGGGATGGCGATCTGGTTGAGCACCG
>JBDHRL010000033.1:0-22591 GCA_039807535.1 Rhodocyclaceae bacterium | reverse complement strand
GCTCTTGCCGGCCCCGGCCAGCGGGGCGAGCTGCGCCTCGGGAATCGCCACACCGCCGGCGCGGATGAAGGCGGGCGAACCGAGCCGATAGTCTGCCCCCTCGAGCGTGGCACCAAGCCCCTTGCCGGCCAGCGCCTGCAGGTTCTGCGGCGCGGTGAGCGCAATGCCCTGCGCTTTGGCATGAGCGACGATCGCTTCGGCGAGCGGATGCGACGAGCCCTGCTCAAGACTGGCGGCGATGCGCAGCAATTCTGCCGCGGCAACGCCCTCGGCCGGCACGACATCCGTCAGCGCCGGCTTGCCCTGCGTCAGCGTGCCGGTCTTGTCGACGGCGAGCACTTCGACATTCTTCGCCAGCTCGAGCGCCTCGGCATTCTTCACCAGGATGCCGGCCGTCGCGCCGCGACCGGTGCCGACCATGATCGCCGTCGGCGTCGCCAGGCCGAGCGCGCACGGACAGGCGATCACCAGCACCGCCACGGCATTCACCAGCGCCGTGGTGAAATCCCCCGCCAACAGCCACCAGGCGGCGAAGGCGACGAGCGCGATCGACACCACCACCGGCACGAACACCGCCGAGATGCGATCGGCGAGGCGCTGCACCGGCGCCTTGGAACCCTGCGCCTGCTCGACCATGCGGATGATGCCGGCAAGCAGCGTCTGGCTGCCGATGCCGGTGGCGCGACAGTGCAGCAGGCCCTCGCCGTTCACCGTGGCGGCAAACACCTTGTCGCCGGCACGCTTGGAGACCGGCAGGCTCTCGCCGGTGAGCATCGCCTCGTCGGCGCTGCTCTGTCCCTCGATCACCTCGCCGTCGACGGGCACGCTCTCTCCCGGGCGCACGACGAAGACATCGCCCGGATCGAGGCTCGCCACCGGCACCTCGATCAGTTCGCCCTCGCGCAGGACGAAGGCCGTCTGCGGCTGCAGGCGGATCAGCGCCTCGATGGCGGCCGAGGTCTTCGCCTTGGCGCGTGCCTCGAGCAATTTCCCCATCAGCACCAGGGTGACGACGGAGGCCGAGGCTTCGAAATAGACGTGGTAGTGATGCAGGTCGAGCAGCCAGACCACCGTGCTGAAGAGCCACGCCATCGACGTGCCGAGCGCCACCAGCACGTCCATGTTGCCGCTGCCCCCGCGCAGGGCATGCCAGGCGCCGACGAAGAAGCGCCAGCCGATCCAGAACTGCACCGGCGTGGCGAGCGCGAACTGCAGCCCGCGCGGCAACTCGGCGTGGCTGTCGGAGAACATCAGCGCCATCTGCCCAACCAGCGGCACGGTGAGCACCACGGCGATCCAGAAGCGGCGCAGTTCGGCCCGGTAGGCCGCCGCCTTGCGCGCCTTCTCCTCGCTGCGCGTGTCGAGTCCCGATTCGCGCGCGTCGTAGCCGGCGCGGCGCACGGCGGCGATGAGTGCGGCCGCATCGGCCTGCCCCGGCACGTAGCGGATGCGGGCGCGCTCGCTGGCGAAATTGACGCTCGCCTCGACGCCGGGCAATTTGTTCAGCACCGTCTCGACGCGCGTGGCGCAGGCGGCGCAGGTCATGCCGGAGATGGCCAGATCGAGCGACTGCGGCGGCACCTTGAAGCCGGCGCGCTCGATGGTCTCGACGAGCCGCGGCACGCCGACGGCAGCGGCATCGAAGGCGACGTGGGCACGCTCGCTGGCGAAGTTCACGGCTGCCGAGACGCCGGGCAGCTTGTTCAGTTGTTTTTCGATGCGCGCGGCGCAGGCGGCGCAGGTCATGCCCTCGATGGGCAGGTCGATCGCGCTGTCGGCGGGATTGCCGGCTGCGCTGCTGGTTGTGCTGGCGGATTGCATGGTTTTCACCGGATTGGCTGGACGACGCGTAAAGTCTAAACTCCGTACCCGGGTACGGAGTCAAGGGGTTTTTCATGAATCAGGGCCAGATGACCATCGGCCGGCTCGCCCGCGATTCGGGCGTCGGCGTCGAAACCATCCGCTATTACCAGCGCCGCGGCCTGCTGGAGACGCCACGTCCCGGCCGCGGTGCCTACCGTCATTACGACACGCGGCATCTGCAACGGTTGCAATTCATCCGGCGCGCGCAGGCAACCGGCTTCAGCCTGGACGAAATCGCCGGCCTGCTGCAGCTCGATGACCTCAGGGATCGCAAGCTGGCGCGCGCGCGGGCAACCGAAAAGATCGCCGACATCGAGGCGCGCATCCGGCAACTGCAAACCATGCAAGCCGCGCTGCACCAGATGGTCGAGCAATGCCTGCATGGCGAGGATGGCGAGCCCTGCCCGATCATCCGCATGGCCCTGCCGGAAACGGATACGCGCTGAGTCACACCGCGCAGACGATGCCCTGCCACAGCCGCCCACCGAGCGAGGTGGCATTCAGCAGTCCCCAGAGGCCGAAGCCGAGCACCAGCAGGCCGGAGGCGAGGCGTACGGCGCGCCCCTGCACGATGTCGCGGAAGCGGCGCAGGAGAAATCCGGCCAGCAGCAGGTTGGGCAGCGTACCCAGACCGAAGGCCAGCATCAGTCCGGCCCCGCGAAGGGCATCACCGGTGAGCAGCGCCGTCGTCAGCGCCGAATAGACCATGCCGCAGGGCAGGAAGCCCCACAACAGGCCGAGCGGCAGCGCACGCGAGACGGAGGTGGCCGGCAGGAAGCGCCGCGTCATCGGCTGGATGCGTGCCCAGAAGCGCTGCCCGCCGCGCTCGAGAAAAGTCAGTCCGTGCGGCACGCCGATCAGATAGAGGCCGAGGGCGACGAGCATCAGGTTGGCCAGCACGTAGAGCGCCAGTTGCACCGGCAGCGCCCCCTCGAGCAGCAGGCCGGCCTGGCCGACGGCGCCGAGCACGGCACCGGCCAGGGCATAGCTGGAAATGCGGCCGAGGTTGTAGGCGAGGTGCAAGGGCCAGTGGTGCCGGCCGGGCGGCATGCCGACCGTCAGCGCGCCGACGATGCCGCCGCACATGGCCATGCAGTGCGTGCCGCCGAGCAGGCCGACGAGAAAGACGGCGATGAAACCGGAATCAGGCATGGGGGGTCGAGTCCAGCGTATCGTGTTTCGCGTGAACACCAGCGCCCGCACGAGCGAGGGTTCCGCCTCGAAACCCGAAACTCCAGATTCGAGATTTTAAGCTCAGATCACCTTGGAGTAGCGTGCCCGCTCGCGGTCGGCGCGCAGATAGCGGTCGAACACCATGGCGATGGCGCGCACCAGCATGCGGCCGCGCGGCTCCACGCTGATCCACTTGTCGTCCAGGCTGAGCAGGCCGCCTTTCTCCATCTCGCGCAGGTCGGCAATCTCGTCGGCGAAGTAGCGCTTGAAGTCAATCAGGTGCGCCACCTCGAGGCCCTCGATGGACACCTCGAAGTGGCACATCAGGGCCTGGATGATGGAGCGGCGCAGCAGGTCGTCCGGCGTCAGCTCGATGCCGCGATAGACCGGCAGCACGCCGGCATCGAGGCGGTCGTAGTACTCGTCCAGCGTCTTGACGTTCTGGCAGTAGGTCGGACCGACCTTGCTGATGGAGGAGATGCCGAAGGACATCATGTCGCACTCGGCATGCGTCGAGTAGCCCTGGAAGTTGCGGTGCAGGCGGCCCTGGCGCTGCGCCACGGAGAGCTCGTCGTCGGGCTTGGCGAAGTGGTCCATGCCGATGTAGACATAGCCCGCCTCGGTGAGCCGCCGGATGGCGAGCTGCAGGATCTGCAGCCTGGCATCGGCCGAGGGCAGTTCCGTTTCGTGAATGCGCCGCTGCGGCTTGAAAAGGCCCGGCAGGTGCGCGTAGTTGTAGATCGAGAGTCGGTCCGGCGAGAGGCGGATGACCTCTTCGAGCGTACGGTTGAAGCTGATGACATTCTGCTTGGGCAGGCCGTAAATCAGATCGACGGAGATCGACTTGAAGCCGTTGGCGCGCGCTGCGCGCAGCACGGTTTCGGTTTCCTCGACCGTCTGCACGCGGTTCACCGCCGCCTGCACGGCGGCGTCGAAGTCCTGCACGCCCAGGCTCATGCGATTGAAGCCGAGCTCGCCGAGCAGGGCCACCGTCGCCGCGTCGACCTTGCGCGGATCGACCTCGATGGAATACTCGCCGCTGGGCTGCAGGCGGAAGTGCTCGCGGATCATGCCCATCAGCTGGCGCATTTCTCCGTGCGAAAGGAAGGTCGGCGTGCCGCCGCCCCAGTGCAGCTGCACCACGTCGTGGCTGCCGTCCAGATAGCCCGATTGCAGCGCCAGCTCCTTGCCGAGATATTTCAAGTACTTGGCCGAGCGGCCATGGTCCTTGGTGATGATCTTGTTGCAGGCGCAGTAGTAGCAAATGGTGTTGCAGAACGGGATGTGCACGTATAATGAGAGCGGCCTGCTGATGCCGCCCACCGTGCGCTTGCCCAGCCAAAGCCGGTAGGCTTCGGCATCGAAGGCCTCGACGAAGCGGTCGGCCGTCGGATAGGACGTGTAACGGGGCCCGTTCACGTCGAACCGGCGGATCAGCTGCGGATCGAAAATAAGATCCTGAAAAGTCGCGTTCATGTGCGGGTACGAGCGCTGTCTCGGCAGCGCTGCGGGATGATCGGGGAAGATGCCGTATCGACCCGTTTATCGTATTGACATGGATCAAAGCGGCAGACCAACAGAGAAAGCGAGACGGAATTGTCCAGCAAATCCGCCATTCCCATCACCCTGGTCACCATCAAGGCGGCCTGTTCCCAATGCAGCCTGCATGAGTTGTGCATCTCCGAGGGGCTCAGCAAGGAAGAACTGGCCAAGCTCGACAGCCTGGTCGGCGCGCGGCGCAAGCTGAAGCGCCAGCAGACCCTCTACCGCGCCGGCGACCGCTTCGAGGCCATCTACGCCGTGCGCACCGGCTTCTTCAAGACCGACGTCCTTCTCGAGGACGGCCGCGAGCAGGTCACCGGCTTCCAGATGGCGGGCGAGATCCTCGGCATGGACGGCATCGGCACCGAGACGCACACCTGCAACGCCGTCGCCCTCGAGGACAGCGAGGTCTGCGTCATCCCCTTCGCCCAGCTCGAGCAGCTCTCGCGCGAAATCCAGGCGCTGCAGCGCAACTTCCACAAGGTGATGAGCCGCGAACTGGTGCGCGACCAGGGCCTGATGATGCTGCTCGGCACGATGCGCGCCGAGGAGCGCCTGGCTGCCTTCCTGCTCAACATGTCGCAGCGCTTCACCTCGCGCGGCTACTCGGCGGCGGAGTTCCACCTGCGCATGACGCGCGAGGAGATCGGCAGCTACCTCGGGCTGAAGCTGGAGACGGTCAGCCGCGCCTTCTCGCGCTTCCAGGAGGAAGGCTTCATCGCCGTGCAGCAGAAGCACATCCGCATCCTCGACGGCGACGGGCTGAGGAAGCTGCTCAACCACCCGCCACGCTAGGGCTCACAGCCAGAGCAGGAATCCGCGCGGGTCCTTCGTCAGGGCCACCGAGACGATGTAGCCGAAGCTCGCCAACGCGGCCAGCCAGAAGCCCGCGCGCACGGCCTTGCTGCGGCCGCGCCGCAGGGCGAACATGCCGAAACCGATATAGGCGAGCAGGCCGATCACCTTGGCCGTCACCCAGCCGTGCACGAAGGGATATTGCTGCGTCACGATCGACAGGCCGATGGCTGCCATGAGCAGCAGCGTGTCGTTCACGTGCGGCACCACCCTCACCCAGAGGCGGTCGAGCAGCGGCGAGTCCGTCAGCATCCAGATGCCGCGCAAGGTGAAGCCGGCGATGGAAATCACCACGAAGATGACGTGCAGGGGTTTCAGCAGGAGGTAGCTCATGCGTGGATCCTATCCGGGCTGGCCGTCCGGCCGGCGCATCAGGTAGAGCGGCGCAAAGCGCGCGGCCCAGGCGCCGAATGCCGCCAGCCAGCCCAGGGCGGCCAGCAGATAGAGATTCGCCACGCCCGGCAGGTGGGCGAATTCCGCAACGACACGCAGCACGGCGACGCCCTGCATGCCCCAGAAGACGGTCCACACCAGGCGATCGGCGCCGAGCGGGCGGCCCGAATGACCCAGCGTCACGCGCGTCACCATGCCGATCACGGCGGAGGCGAAGAAGCCGAGCGTCAGCGCATGCAGCGGCGCCAGGCCGAGCGCGCCTTTGCCTGCGAGCAGCAGCAGGCTGCCCGCGGCATGCAGCGCCAGGCTCATGGCCAGCCAGGCAAAGGCGATGTGCAGCATGGCGAGCAGCCGCACGGCAAGACACCGACGCAACTGCCAGGCGAAGGAGAGCCAGCCCGCCCCCAGCGCCGCCGGCAGATCGGCCAGCCAGGTCCACTGCGCCAGCCCGGCGACCTCGAGTACGCCGTGCGCGACATAGCAGGCCAGCAGCAGGTGCAGCAGCCACAGCGGCCGCACGACGCGGTATTTCGGGATCACCGCGCTGGAGAAGAACGGCACCATGCGATGGCACAGCGCGGTGAACACCGGCAGCAGGAAAAACCACACGCCGCCCTTCACCGCCAGCGTCGCCAGCCAGGCGGGTCCGCCGGCGGCGAAGCCGAGGAAGGCCGCCAGCAGCAACGCGCCGAAAGTCAGTCCGCCCACCACGGCGAGGATGTGGGTCTGCTCGTTACCCGGCATGCGCGCCACGCGCCAGAGCGAGGGCAGGCCGGCACACCAGCCGGCGAGCGCCAGGGCCAGGGACGGCAGCAGCAAGTCGGGCAGCCGCAGCGCCGCATAAAACCCGAGCCAGCCGGTGGCCATCAGGGCGAAGGCCGGCACATAGGATGCCGGCCCCGGCGGTACCGCCCCCTGCCAGCGCGGCCCGGCCGTCATGATGAAGCCGAAGATGAAGAAGGGAAACAAGCCGTAGTTCATCAGCACGGCGTGGATCCACGGCGCGGGCAGCGGCCACGACTGTGCGGCATACAGGCCGGCGTGGCGTCCGCCGAGATCGAAGGCCCACCACAGGGCGGCCAGCAGGGCCTGCATCGCACCGCCGAAAAACAGGGTCCTGTGCGGCGCCTGGAAGAATGCCGGCATCGCGGAGGACCGCGCCGGCGCCCGCCCCCTTGCGCCCCTCATGGGCATTCCATGGTATGTTTCAGCCGCCGCGTCCCCGGCGGGACGGGCGGGAATGTTTCAATGCAGAACGACAAACTCGACATCTCTCAGATACTCCGCAGAATTCCCCTGTTCCAGGAGCTCAGCCAGGAACAGGTCGGTCATCTCGCCGGACAGACGCGCGAGAGGCGCCTGCACAAGGGCGAGATGCTCTTCCAGAAGGGCGACCAGCCGCGCGGCTTCTACGCCATCGTATACGGCCAGATGAAGCTCGCCTTCCCCTCCGCCACCGGCAACGAGAAGGTGGTCGAAATCCTCGGCCCGCAGCAGAGCTTCGGCGAGGCCGTGATGTTCATGGACCGGCCCTATCCGGTCTTCGCCGAGTCGCTCGCCGACACGCTGCTGCTGCACATCGCCCGCCAGGCGGTCTTCGACATGCTCGAAGACGACGCCTTCTTCGCGCGCCGCATGCTGGCCGGCCTGGCGCTGCGGCTGCACGGCCTGATCCGCGACGTCGAATCCTACTCGCTGCGCTCCAGCACGCAGAGGGTCATCGGCTTCCTCCTGCAGCGCAGCGGCGGCGGCGGCGACGAGACCGGCGACGTCGAAATCGCCCTGCCCACCAGCAAGCAGGTCATCGCCTCGCGCCTCAACCTGACCCCGGAAACCCTCTCGCGGATTTTTCACGATCTCGCCGCCGCCAGGCTGATTTCCGTGCACGGCAAGCACGTCACGGTGCACGGCGTGAAGCGGCTGCGCGAATACGAGCCCTGATCAGGCCGCCGCCTCGGCGGCCATCCGTTCCTCCAGCTCGCGGCTGAAACGCGCGAAGTTGCGCGTCCCCTCGATCAGGTTCCACTCCAGCCAGATGCAGGAAGCGATCAGCGCCAGCCCGCCGGGATAGACCAGCGGCGGCAGCGGCACCGCCCCCAGCAACAGCAGCAGCGCCGCCAGGTGCAGGCGGAACTGCATCATCATGCGCGGCTCGGGAATCATCTGGCGGATGTTCGGCACCACCAGGCCCGGCCTGCCGATCTTCTGCAGGTGCAGCCAGTTGAGGAAGGGCATGATCTTGTAGAGCATGCCGCTGATCACCGACATGAACACCCCCACCATCAGCAGCGCGCCGAGCAGAAAGGGCGTGCCCGCATACTCCGCATCGCCCGGGTCGAGCTGCTGCAGGATGACTGCACCGGCGGCCAGGATCAGGCAGCCCATCCCCAGGCGCCAGAACAGCAGCGTCGGCTCGGTCACCTTGCGCCGGCGCTGACCCTGCAGGCGCAGCGTCACCACGGCGAAGGCCGCGGCCAGCAGCGCGGCCGCGCAGGCCAGCGCGACCTGCAGGCCGCCCGGCCGCTGCAGCGGCAGCCAGGTGATCGACCAGGCTGCCAGCAGGGAGAACAAGGCCACGGCGAAATTGCGCGCCAGCCAGGCCGGATAGGGCGGCGTCAGCTGGAACATCGGCACGACGAGGTAGGCGACGCCGGAGACCAGCAGCAGGCTCCAGCCGCCCAGGCCCCAGGCGGCATGCACGTGCGTGATCTCGGTCAGCGGCAGCGCCAGTTGCCAGCCGAAGGCGGAAGCCAGCGTCGCGCCCAGGCTGATGGTGGCGATCAGACCGAACAGCGCAATGCGCAAGGTGACGATGGTCGGCCCCTGCGCCGGCGTGCGAAACAGCGCAATCAGCACGATCAGCGCAAAGGCGCCCAGCGAGACGGTCATGAAAGGCACGGCGATCTGGAACAGCAGCGCCTGCCCGCCGAGAAATCCGCCGACCAGCAGCAGCGTGCCGATGGTCAGGCCGGCATGGGCCAGATGGGTGACGCGACGCGGCTGCCAGATGTTGGCGCCCGCCGCCACCGGCAGCATCTGCAGCATCGCACCGCACATCGCCTGCAGCATGAAACCGACGGCCAGCAGATGGGTGAGCGCCAGGGCGGCCGGCGTCCAGCGCGACACGAACATCGCCGGCCCCAGCCAGAGGAGCAGCAGTCCCGCCGCCATGCCGAAGAGCGGCGCCGTGAGGAAGAAACGGAAGGGCACCGAGATGGGCGGTGCCTGTTCGAAGGACAGGCCGGGCTGCATCTCAGATTTTCCTGATGCGGATTTCTACGGTGCCGTCCGGACGGGTCTGCGCACGATGCGCGTAGCCATTCTTGTCGAGAATGGCATACAGCGGTTGCGGCTCGACGTAGAGCAGCAGGAGCAGTTCCTCGCCGTCGGGAAGCGTATCCAGCGCGGTCAATGTCAGTTCCATCGGCTCGGGCGGCATCAGCCCCCGGCCATCGACGGTGCGCTCATCGGCCACGACCGTTTCGCTCAGGCGGCAAGCCCGGCCGCGATGCGCGAGGATATCTCGCTGTCCTGACCGAGCGCCTGGTCGCACATCGGATAGAGGATGTTCTCTTCCTTCATGTTGTGCTGCTGCATCATGATGAGGAGGGTTTCCGCGGCACCCAGGAAGCCGTCGACGCTCTTCTGCTCCAGCGCCTGGTCCATCTGCCGGAGCAGGTCGCGCATCTTCTCGTGCTCCTCGCGCATTATTTGCGGCGGGCCGCCCACCATGCCGGTGCGGCTCTCGAAGGCGGGAAAGAGAACTTCCTCCTCGACGCCGAAGTGCGCCAGCAGCTCGGTTTTGAATTTCCCGTAGGTGGCGGCGCAGGCCGCCCAGTCGCCCTTGTGCGCGGCTTCCTCCGCCGCGGCGAAGTCCGCGTCGCACAGTTTGTGATGGTCATGCAGGCTGCCGGTGATGCCGCTCATTCGTCTGTCTCCTTCTGATTTCGAGTCGGTGGGGATTGTGCTTGCTGGACACGCAAAGCGGCCTTGACGGCTGTCAAGAATGGATATGCCGATAAACCCTGCTGATGCAAGGGCGGCGCCCGCCACACGGGAAAAGTCAGTCCCGGCGGGGCGGCGGAAGGCTCAGTTCTCCAGCACGTAGGTCCCCGGGGCGTCGGCGAGCTTCGGATATTGCCTGGTCGCGGCGGGCCAGGCGTCGACCAGGGGGCCCGCCTGCGGCTTAAGCCAGGCCATCCAGTCCTCCCACCAGGTGCCCGCCCGCTCCTCCGTGCGATCCTGCCACTGCTGGAAGCGGTCGCGTCGATGGGCCAGGCCGGCGCGGTAGCTGCGCTTGGGCGGATCGACCTTCGGATTGACGATGCCGAGGATGTGGCCGGAGGACGACAGCACGAAGCGCTTCTCCGCCGGCACGAAATTGCAGACGCGGAAGCATTGCTGCCACGGCGCGATGTGGTCATCCTGCGCGGAAACGGCGTAGAGCGGCTGGCGGATGCGGCCGAGGTCGATCGGCTGGCCGCCGAGGGTGAGCGCATCGCCCCGGATCAGGTTGTTGCGCAGGTACAGTTCGCGCAGGTACCACGCATGCATGGCGAAGGGCATGCGCGTGGTGTCCATGTTCCAGTACAGCACGTCGAAGGGCGGCGGCGCCTCGCCGTAGAGGTAGCCATGCACGACGTACTGCCAGATCAGGCTGTTCGAACGCAGCAGGCGGAAGGCGGCGGCCATCTCCTTGCCGTCGAGGAAGCCCTTCTGCTGCATGGCCTGGGTGAGCCAGCGCACGGCGCCCTCGTCGATGAACACCTCGATGTCGCCGGGCCGGCTGAAATCGACCAGCGTGGTGAGCAGTGTCCAGTGCGCCACCGGCACGCGGTCGGCATCGCCGTGCTTGCGGTTGGCCCAGGCCATCCAGGTCGACAGCGCCGTGCCGCCGATGCAGTAGCCGACGGCATGCACCCGCGGCGCGCCGGTCAGGCCGCGCGCCGCCTCGATCGCCGCATCGACGCCCTCGGCGAGGTAGTCCTCGAAGGTGACGTCGCGCATCTCCGGCGTCGGGTTCTTCCAGCTGGTGATGAACACCGAGAAGCCCTGGTCGAGCAGGTATTTCACCAGGCTCTTCTTCGGATTCAGGTCGAGGATGTAGTACTTGTTGATCCACGGCGTGACGATGACGATGGGCGTGGCGTGCACCTGCGCCGTCGTCGGCGCGTAGTGGATCACCTCCAGCAGCCGGTTGCGGAACACCACCGCGCCCGGCGTCGTCGCCAGGTTCCTGCCGACGGTGAAGTCCTCCGGCCGGGTCATGCGCACGTTGCCGGCGCGCAGGTCCTCGAGGAAAAGGTGCATGCCGCGCACCAGGCTCTCGCCGTTGCTCTCTGCCGCCTTGGCCATCGCCACCGGATTGGTCAGCAGGAAATTGGTCGGCGCCATGGCGTTGAGCCACTTCCGCCACCAGAACGCGGCGCGCCGACGCTCCTTGCCGGACAGGCCCGGCGTCTGGTAGAGGGCGTCCTGCACGTTGTGCGTGAGCAGCAGATACCATTCCTTGACGATGTCCCAGGTGGCGGAGTCTTTCCACACCGGATCGGCGAAGCGGGTATCGTCGGCGTGCGGCCGGATCGGATCCTCGCTGGGCAGGCCGAGCGCCCGGTTCCAGGCATGCCAGGTAAAGGCCATCAGATCGCCGGAAAACTTCGCGCCGAGTTCGGCCAGCTCCAGCGGATGCATCATCCAGGCCACCTGGGCATGGCTGATGGGCGCGGCAATGCCGAGCGGGTCGATGCCCGTCTCGACCATGTCATGCATGGCCTTCCACGTCGTGGCGGGATTGCTAATGACTGGCGCCTTGTGGTCTTCCTTTTGCCTGGACATGATGTTTTCCTTCTTTATGCGACTTCGACGCTGCCGCCGGATTCCGGCACCTCGACATTATCCCACTTGAGGCGCTGCCGCACCGCCGCAACGAAAGCCGCGGCGGTCTCCGCCTCGCCATGCACGACGAAGGTCCGCCGCGGCGCGCGCCGGAAATGGCCAAGCCAGCCGAACAGGCCCTCCTGGTCGGCATGGGCCGACAGTCCGCCGATGGTGTAAATGTCGGCGCGCACCGGCACGCTCTCGCCGAACAGGGTGACGCTGCGCGCGCCGTCGACCAGCCGCCGGCCCAGCGTGCCCTCCGCCTGAAAACCGGTGATGATCACCGAGGATTCGCGCCGCCCAAGGTTGTGCAGCAGGTGATACTTGATGCGCCCCGCGTCGCACATGCCGCTGGCGGAAATGATGACTGCGCCGCCGTCGACCCGGTTGAGCGCGATCGACTCCTCGACGTCCTGCACGAAATGCACCGGCATTGCCTCGGGATGCGCGCGCTGCCATTCGATGAGGTCGAGCGTGTGTTCGTCGAGCAGTTCGAGATGCTTCAGGGTGATTGCGGTGGCGGCCGTCGACATCGGCGAATCGACATAGATCTGCATCCGGCCGAGGCGCCCGCGCCGCACGAGATCGGCCAGGACGAACAGCACCTCCTGCGTGCGGCCGACGGAAAAGGCCGGCATGATCACATTGCCGCGCTTGTGCCGAAGGGTGCGCTCGATGGCCTCGACCAGCTCGTCCTCGGTCGCTGCGAGCGTTTTGTGCAGCCGGTTGCCGTAGGTGGACTCGACGAAAAGGATGTCTGCGGCTTCGATCGGCTGCGGATCGCGCAACACGGGCCGCGACGGCATGCCGAGATCGCCGGAGAACACCAGCTTGTGCGTGCGCGCCCCCTCCTCGACCCAGACTTCGGCGATCGCCGACCCGAGGATATGGCCCGCGTCCCGCAGGCACACCCGGACCGCGGGATGCGGCTGGAAAGCCTGCTCGTATTCCGCGCGGCGCAGCTGGCGCAGACAGGCGTAGGCCTGTGCCACGGTGTAGAGGGGGGGGTGCGACACTCCCCGGCGGCGCCCGGCGTGCGCCCGCTTTGTCTCCCACTCGGCCTCCTTCTCCTGGATGTGCGCCGAGTCGAGCAGCATCACGCCGAGCAGATCGACCGTCGCCGAAGTCGCATGCACCGGCCCGCGAAAGCCCAGCGCGCTGGCGCGCGGCAGCAGCCCGGAGTGATCGAGGTGGGCATGCGTGAGCAGGATGAAATCCAGATTGCGCAAATCGAACGCCAGCGCGTGCTGGTTTTTGCGCCAGGCATCGCGCCCGCCCTGGAACAGGCCGCAGTCGACGAGAAAGCGCACCGACGCGGTCTCGACCATGAAGCAGGAGCCGGTCACTTCGCCGGACGCGCCGTGAAATGTGATACGCATAACGTATTTTGGGCTGCCATCGGCGGTATCATGCTTGATCTGCGTCAATCGCTACCGGGTTGCGCTTTCTATAATGATTCCAACAGCAAGGAGGTCGCATGTTCAGGCACATCCTCGTTCCCACCGACGGTTCGCCGCTGTCCACCGGCACCGTGAAAAAGGCCGTGGATTTCGCCCGCGAGACCGGCGCGAAAATCCTTTTTTTCTACGCCAGGCCCGACTATCCGGTGGCCTTCTACGGCGAAGGCGCCCTGATCGACCCGACCACGCCCGAGAAGTTCGCTGAGATGACCGAGAAGCAGGCCGGTGAAATCCTTGCCGCCGCGCAGGATCTGGCGTCCGCTGCCGGCGTGGCCTGCGCGGTTTCCTCGGCCGTCAGCGACGTTCCCTACGATGCCATCATCAACGCGGCGACGGAAAACGGCTGCGACCTGATCTTCATGGCCTCCCACGGCCGGCGCGGCCTGTCGGGACTCCTGCTCGGCTCGGAAACGCAAAAGGTACTGACGCACTCCAAGATTCCCGTGCTGATCTATCGATAGGAGCAGGAGCGCCATGCTCAACACCGCCATCACCATCATCCTCGATGAGCACCGCTCGCTCGCCGCCGTCACCCACGGCCTGCGCTACATCGTGCGGGAAATGCGCGAGAAGGACAGCGAACCCGACGGCAAGCTGCTCTGGTCAATGCTCTACTACATCGACACCTTTCCGCAAAAGCTGCATCATCCGAAGGAAGAGGCCTACCTGTTCCGCCGGCTGAAGATGCGCACCCGCGAAGCGGACAAGGCCATCCTGCAGCTCGAGGAGCAGCACCGCGCCGGCAGGGAGCACGTCAAGGCGCTGGAAATGGCGCTCGGCCGCTATCAGGCCGGCGCGCCCGGCGGCCGCGAGGCGTTCATGGCCGCCGCGGAGACTTTCGCCGACGAGCTTGCCGTGCACATGGCGCTCGAGGAAAATGTCGTGCTGCCGCTGGCCAAGCAGCACCTCCTGGCGGAGGACTGGGCCGAGATCGCGCAGGCCTTCGGCGAGAACGGCGATCCGCGCTTCGGTGCCGAACCTGACCACGAATTCCGCTCGCTCTTTTCGCGCATCGTCAACCTCGCCCCGCCGCCGATCGGGGTGGGACCTTCGCGCACCGTTGCCTGACGCTTCGTCAGCCCCGAGGCAGGCGCCGGCCCAGCCCTGCCCTTATCTTTTTCCGGCCGACACGAACAGGGCTTCCGGCTTGTCCGGCAGCTGCACGCTGCCGCCCATGCGCCAGGTGCCGGCTTCGTCCTCGATCACCACCTGCCAGCGCCCCGCCCCCAACGCCGCCGGCGATCCTGCATAGATGCCGCCCTCGCCCGCAAGCGTGAGCCGCTGATCAAGGCCGCTGCGGGTCGGATGCGCCAGCATCACACGCACCCGCGGCGGCAGCGGCGCGCGCGCGCGCGACGTCAGGCGCAATTCGATGCGCCCGTCGGCCAGGCGCAGGCGGGCTTCGAGTTGCATGGCCGCCGCAGCGTCGTTGCGCGCCAGCATCTGGTTCACCGCCAGGCCCTGCTTGTAGTAGTCGTCAGCGACGAGGCCGTCGCTGGTGGTCATCGCGATCCAGGCCGTGACGATGCCGGCGACGACCACCACGGCCGGCCCGGCCATGAGGATCCACGGCCAGCGATGCATGTACCAGGGGCGCTTGTCTTGCCCGATCGTGCTCATGGCAGCAGGAAGCTCGCCTTCTCGCGCACGAAAACCTCGTCATGGTTGAGGGCGCGCACCTCGAAGAAAATGGGATTGGAGCCGCGCTTGCCGGCATCCGGCTCGACGCGCACGCGCACCGAGACGGCTTGCGTCGCGGCGGGCGGAATCTCGACGATGGGCTCGGTGGCGATCTGGATGCCTGGCATGCCGGTCACGGCCAACGCGAAGCGGCGCGGCTCCTCGGCCAGGTTCATGATCTGCAGGCGGTAGACGTTCTCGACCAGCCCGCCCTCGACCTCGCGCGCCAGCGTGGCGCGATCGCGGATGACATCCACCTTGAGCGGCTGGCGCAAAGCCAGTCCCGCCGCGGCGGCGATGACGATGGCCGACAGGATGGCGCCATACAGCAGCGTGCGCGGCCGCAGGATGTGGGCGATGATCTGCTTGCGGCCCCAGCGCTCGGCCAGGGCATGCTCGGTCGAGTAGCGGATTAGGCCGCGCGGGTAATCCATCTTGTCCATCACCTGGTCGCAGGCATCGATGCAGGCCGAGCAGCCGATGCACTCATACTGCAGGCCGTCACGGATATCGATGCCGGTCGGGCAGACCTGCACGCAGATGCCGCAATCGACGCAGTCGCCCTTGCCGGAGGTCTTGTGGTCGGCTTTTTTCGAGCGGGCGCCGCGCGGTTCGCCGCGCGCCGCGTCGTAGGTGACGATCAGCGTATCCGGATCGAACATGACGCCCTGGAAGCGGGCGTACGGGCACATGTACTTGCACACCTGCTCGCGCATGAAGCCGGCGTTACCCCAAGTGGCGAAACCGTAGAAAAAGATCCAGAAAGTCTCCCACGGGCCGAGCTGCCAATGCAGCGCCGCGCCGGCCAGCGTCCGGATCGGCGTGAAATAGCCGACAAAGGAAAAACCCGTCCACAGCGCAATCGCCAGCCAGACGAAATGCTTGGCCGCCTTGCGGCCCAGCTTGCGCGCGCCCAGCGGCGCGGCATCCAGCTTCATGCGCGCCGGGCGGTCGCCTTCGAAGAGTTTTTCCACCCACATGAAGATTTCCGTATACACGGTCTGCGGGCAGGCATAGCCGCAGAACAGCCGCCCCGCAATCGCGGTGAACAGGAACAGGGCCAGCGCGGAAATGATCAGCAGGACGGCAAGATAGAACACGTCCTGCGGCCAGAACACCAGGCCGAAGATGTAGAACTTGCGCTCGACCAGGTCGAACAGCACGGCCTGGCGGCCGTTCCACTCCAGCCAGCAGAGGCCGTAAAAAATGATTTGCGTCACCCAGACGAGAATCCAGCGCCAGGTGGCGAAGGTGCCCGTCACGCTGCGCGCGTAGATCTTCTTGTGGGCGGCGTAGAGGGAGGTTTCCCGGATCGGAATGACCTTGACGGCGGGGCTTTCCGGCTTGGGGGCGGGCTGCGACATGGCGTGGCTCGTTGACTCGCGTTGGGGGAAACCGGCCCCGGGGTACGCTGTCCCCGGGACTCTTTGTATTCCGACAGCCTTACTTCTTGTCCGCGCCTGCG
Organism: Rhodocyclaceae bacterium; assembly: GCA_039807535.1. GTDB lineage: Bacteria > Pseudomonadota > Gammaproteobacteria > Burkholderiales > Rhodocyclaceae > Desulfobacillus. Next base: position 6,283 of record JBDHRL010000033.1, on the reverse strand, counting down.
TGCGACAAGCCGTAGACGTAGGCGGCAAGCAGATGCACCTTGGCTTCGCCGAGAAAATCCTTGTGGGCGGGCATCTTGTTGGTGCGGCCCTTGCCGATGGTCTCCACGAGCGTGGCCTCGGACGAGCCGTAAAGCCAGGTCGCATCGGTCAGGTTGGGTGCGCCCAGCGCCTGCGTGCCCTTGGCGTCGGGACCGTGGCAGGCGGTACAGCCGACCGTGGCGAAAGCCTCCTTGCCGCGCGCCGCACGCGCCGCGTCGTGGGCAAGCCCGTCAGGCGAGAGCGAGCGCACGTAGTTGGCCAGATCCTTCACCGTCTCGGCGCCCAGATGGGCATGCGCGGGCATCACCCCCTGGCGGCCCTCCAGGATGGAGGCTTCGATCTGTTCCGGCTCGCCGCCCCACAACCAGTCGTTGTCCGTCAGGTTGGGAAAGCCCCTGGCACCGCGCGCATCCGAACCGTGACATTGCGCACAGTAGGTCAGGAAAAGGCGCTCGCCCATCTTCCTGGCCTCCGGGTCGGCGGCGACCGTCTTGATGTCCTGCCCCTGGTACTTGGCGAAGATCGGCGCGTACTGCGCTTCCGCCTGCTTCATCTCGCCCTCGTACTGGCCGCGCGAACTCCAGCCGAAAGCACCCTGATAGGTGCCCAGCCCCGGATAGACGGCGAGGTAGCCCAGCGCAAAGAAGACGGTGATGTAGAAAAGCCAGCTCCACCAGCGCGGCAGCGGGTTGTTGTATTCGGCCAGGTTCTCGTCCCAGACATGACCCATGGTCTCGGCCTGTCCGGCCACCGCCGTCCCCTTGGCCGTGCTCTGCACCCAGAGGAAGACACCGCAGCCCACCACGCTGACCAGGGCAATGAGCGCGACATAGACACTCCAGAAACCGCTGACGAAATCGCTCATGATGCTTTCCCTTCCTGCTGCCGGCCAACCTCGCCCGGCAGTTCGTCTTCCGTAAAGGGCAGCCTGGCCGCTTCCTCGAAAGCCGCGCGGCGCCCCCCGCTATAGGCCCACAGCACGATGCCGGCGAAAGTGACGAACGCCAGCACCGTGACGATCGATCGGATGTCGTTGATGTCCATGGCTTACCTCGTCTGCCTGAGCGCCGTGCCCAGGCCCTGCAGGTAGGCAATCAGCGCGTCCATCTCGGTCTTGCCCTCGAGTTCCTTCTTCGCGCCGGCGATCTCCTCGTCGCTGTAAGGCGTGCCGATCATGCGCAAGGCCCGCATTTTCGCCTCGATGTCGTCCGGCCTGGCCGGACGGTCGAGGAAGGCATAGGGCGGCATATTCGACTCCGGTACCACGTCGCGCGGGTTGATGAGGTGCGCGCGGTGCCACTCGTCGGAGTAACGCTCGCCGACGCGGTGCAGGTCCGGGCCGGTGCGCTTGGAACCCCACAGGAAGGGGCGGTCATAGACGAACTCGCCCGCCACCGAGTAGTGGCCATAGCGCTCGGTCTCGGCGCGGAAGGGGCGGATCATCTGCGAGTGGCAGTTGGAGCAGCCTTCGCGGATGTAGATGTCGCGCCCGGTAAGCCGCAACGGATCGTAGGGCTTCAGGCCCGCCACCGGCTGGGTGGTGGACTTCTGGAAAAACAGCGGCACGATCTCGACCAGTCCGGCGACGCTGACCACCATGAGGCTCAGGCCGATCATCCAGCCGATGTTGCGTTCGATGAAGTCGTGTGTGAGTTTCATGTCATGCCTCCTGACGGGCCGCCCCGAAGGGGGCATGCGCCCCCTCGGGGGGCAGCGAACGAATGTGAGCATGGGGGTACATATCTTTTCTCCCGATCTCAGGCGTGGTGCCCGGCCGGCGCCAGCACCGGCGCGTCGTAGGCCTTGGCCCCGGCGACGGTCTTCCAGACGTTCCACGCCATCAGCAGCATGCCGGTGAGGAACATCAGGCCGCCGAGGAAGCGGATGGTCCAGAACGGATAGGTGGACTTCACGCTCTCGACGAAGGCGTAGGTGAGCGTGCCGTCCGGATTGGTGGCGCGCCACATCAGGCCCTGCATGACGCCGGCGATCCACATGGCGGCGATGTAGAGCACGACGCCGATGGTGGCGATCCAGAAGTGCGCCGTCATCAGCCTGACGCTGTACATCTGCTCCTTGCCGAACAGGCGCGGCATCAGGTAGTAGATCGAGCCGATCGAAATGAACGCCACCCAGCCGAGCGCACCGCTGTGTACGTGGCCCACGGTCCAGTCGGTGTAGTGCGACAGGGCGTTCACCGTCTTGATCGACATCATCGGCCCCTCGAAGGTGCTCATGCCGTAGAAGGACAGGCTGGTGATGAGGAACTTGAGGATCGGGTCGTCGCGCAGCTTGTGCCAGGCGCCCGACATCGTCATGATGCCGTTGATCATGCCGCCCCAGGAGGGCGCCAGCAGGATCAGCGAGAAGACCATGCCGAGCGACTGGGTCCAGTCGGGCAGCGCGGTGTAGTGCAGGTGGTGCGGGCCGGCCCACATGTAGGTGAAGATCAGCGCCCAGAAGTGCACCACCGAGAGGCGGTAGGAATACACCGGGCGGCCGGCCTGCTTGGGCACGAAGTAGTACATCATGCCGAGGAAGCCCGCCGTCAGGAAAAAGCCCACCGCATTGTGGCCGTACCACCACTGCACCATGGCATCCTGCACGCCGGCATAGCAGGAATAGCTCTTGGTCAGCGTCACCGGGATCTCGCAGCTGTTGACCAGGTGCAGCAGGGCCACTGTCAGGATGAAGCCGCCGTAGAACCAGTTGGCGACGTAGATGTGCGGCACCTTGCGCTGCATGATGGTGCCGAAGAACACCACCGCGTAGGACACCCACACCAAAGTGATGAGCACGTCGATCGGCCACTCCAGCTCGGCGTATTCCTTGCTCGTGGTCATGCCCAGTGGCAGCGTCAGCGCCGCCAGCACGATCACCAGCTGCCATCCCCAGAAGGTGAAGGCGGCCAGTCCGGGCGCGAACAGCCGCGTGTGACAGGTGCGCTGCACCACGTAGTAGCTGGTGGCGAACAGCGCACAGCCGCCGAAGGCGAAGATCACGGCATTGGTGTGCAGCGGCCGCAGGCGGCCATAGCCGAGGTATTCGTGCACATTGAGATCCGGCCACACCAGCTGGGCGGCGATGATGACGCCGACCAGCATGCCGACGATGCCCCAGACCACCGTCATCACGGCAAACTGGCGCACTACCTTGTAGTTGTAAGTTCCTTGATTGTCCATAACGGAGGGCCTCATTCAGGGAATGCGGATTTTTTTGACAGGATAACCCTATAACCCGGAAGTATACTTGTAAATAATAATGTCCTGATTGATTCAGGTCAAAATAAAATCATAAATCATTGATGTTTGTCAATGTTCAAATGAAGGCGTAAAAAAAGGGTGCGCAATGCGCACCCCAACCCCAACAGAGAGACAAGACTCCGGGCCCGTCGCCGAGCCCAAAACCTTGGGCGGAGTATGGATAATGGGCTTCGAAAAGAAATTGACATGGGTCAACTGCAACTCACTTTCGCGCACGGCCTTCCCCTTCCAGCCTGCCTGCGGGCGAAGCGGCCGGATTGTCCGCGTTTTCCTCTTCTGGCCTCGGACGATCGTCATCCATGAGAATACGATAGCCCGGCCCTTCCAGATCGTCGAACTGCCCGCTCCTCACCGACCACCAGAAAATCACGCCGATCAGAAAGACCAGCACCACGGACAGCGGGATCAGCAAATAGAGGATTTCCATCACGCCTCCCTGCCGCGCTGCAGGCGCAGGGCATTGGCCACCACCAGCAACGAACTGGCCGACATGCCGATGCCGGCCATCCAGGGCGTGATCCAGCCCAGCATCGCCAGCGGAATCGCCGACAGATTGTAGGCGAAGGCCCAGCCGAGATTCTGCCGCACGATGCGCCGGGTGCGCCGCGCCAGCGCCACCGCTTCCCCCAGCCGCAGCAGGTTCTCTCCCAGCAGCACGATGTCGGCCTGGTTGCGCGCCAGTTCGGTACCGCCGCCCATGGCAACGGAAACCTGCGCCTGGGCCAGCACCGGCGCGTCGTTCACGCCGTCGCCCACCATGGCGACCACCGCACCCTTTTTCTGCAGCGCCGCAATGAAATCGTGCTTGCCCAGGGGGCTCATGCCGCCATGCGCGTCCGCGATGGACAAGGCGTCCGCCACCCGCGCCACCGCCTCGGCGGAATCGCCCGAGAGCAGGCTCAGCCGGCAGCCCAGGCCGCGCAGCCGGCGCAGCATCTCGGCCGCCTCCGCACGCACTTCGTCGCCCAGCCTGAACACGGCCAGCCAGGCGACATCGTCGGCGAGCGCCACGCAGGTGTCCCCGCGGAAAATCATTGCCTGCGCCTCGGGCGGCAACGGTCGTCCATGCAGGGCCCCGGCAAAGCCGGGCGTGCCCAACCGCAGCAGACGCCCCGCGATGCGGCCCTCGATACCCTGTCCGGTGTGACTCTGCATCGCCTCCGGCACGGGCAGGGTTTCGCCCATGGCCGCGCCGCGCAGCGCAGCGCCGATGGCATGTTCCGATCCCTGCTCCAGCGCCGCCGCCAGGCGCAGTGCCTGCCGCTCGTCCAGGCCGCCCGGCGCCAGCGTCTGCACCAGGCGCAACTTGCCCCAGGTCAGCGTGCCGGTCTTGTCGAAGACGAAATGGTCGGCGCGCGCCAGCGTTTCGATGGCATGGCCGCGCGCGACGAGCAGGCCCAGGCGCGAAAACGCGCCGGTGGCCACCGCCAGCGCCGCCGGCGTGGCGAGGGACAGCGCGCAGGGGCAGCTCACCACCAGCACGGACACGAACACCCACAAGGCGCGCGAGGCATCGAGCTGGCACCAAACAACGCCGGTTGCCGCCGCCAGCAGCAGCAGCGCAGCGACGAACCAGGCTGCCACCCGGTCCGCCAATTGAACCACGCGCGGTTTCTCGGTGATGGCCCGCTCCATCAGGCGCACGATCGAGGCAAGCCGCGTCGCTTCGCCGATCTTGTCCACCTGCTGCACCAGCGGGCTGCGGATGTTTGTCGTGCCGCCGGTCAGCCCGCTGCCCGCGGACTTGGCGATGGGCCGGCTCTCGCCGGTGAGCAGGGATTCGTCGACTTCGCTCTCGCCCTGCAGCACGCGCCCGTCCGCCGGAATCGTCTGGCCGGGTGCGATCAGCACGCGGTCGCCCGGCTGCAGCGCCGACACCATCACCCGCTCGGTCTCCAGCGCGGGAAACGCCGTCAGCCGCTCGGCAAAGGCCGGCAGGGCACGGCCGACGCGCTCGATCGAACGCACGGACTTGTGCCGCGCCAGCATCTCCAGATAGCGGCCGCCCAGCAACAGGAAGACGAACATCGTCACGGAATCGAAATACACCTCGCCCGCGCCGCTCAGCGTCGCCCACAGGCTGGCGACAAAGGCGGCGCCGACGCCGAGCGCCACCGGCACGTCCATGCCGACGCGCGCGAGGCGCAGGTCGCGCCAGGCATTGCGGAAAAAGGGTGCCGCCGAATACAGCACCACCGGCAGCGTCAGCGCCAGGCTGGCCCAGCGCATCAGGCGCTCGATGTCGGCGCTCATCTCGCCTTCACCGGCCACATACACCGGAAAGGCATACATCATCACCTGCATCATGCCGAAGCCGGCGACGAACAGGCGCCACAGGGCGGCGCGCCGTTCTCGTCCGGCGACTTCCTCGGCGCGGGCCGCGTCGTAGGGAAAGGCGCGATAGCCGATGGCGGCCACCGCGGCGAGGATGCCGGAGAGCCGGATGCGCCGCTCGTCCCAGCGCACGCGGGCGCGCCGCGTGGCGTAGTTGATCTCCACCGCGGTGACGCCGGCCTGGCGCGTCAGATGCTGCTCGTTGAGCCAGACGCAGGCGGCGCAGGTGATGCCATCGAGAATCAGGGAAGCCTCGCGCTCGTGCCCGGAGAGCGGGCGCACGAAGCTTTTTTGCACGTCGGGGTGGTCGAACAAAGTCAGTTCCCCCAGCACGGCGGGCAGCGCCTCGCGCGGACTTTCCGGCAGCGCATCGCGGTGCCGGTAGTAGTCGTCGAGGCCGTTGTCGACGATGGCCTGTGCCACCGCCTGGCAGCCGGCGCAGCACACCGGGTGCGGCTCGCCGGCAATGATGACGGAAAGAGTCAGTCCCGGCGGGACGGGCAGGCCGCAGTGGTAGCAGGCGTTGTCAGGGGTAGCCATGGATCGCCATTCCCGCGAAAGCGGGAATCCAGTCTAGCCTCTGAACTGGATCCCCGCTTTCGCGGGGATGACCGGTCTATGCAGACAGGTCACTTCGGCTGCCAAT
>JBDHRL010000032.1:0-22781 GCA_039807535.1 Rhodocyclaceae bacterium | reverse complement strand
CCCCGGCGTGGCGACGACGATCTCGACGCCTTTGCGCAGCGCCTCGGTCTGCGGCTTGATGTCGACGCCGCCGTAGACGACGAGGTCGCGCAGCGGGACATGCTTGCCGTAGGTCTGCACGCTCTCGTGCACCTGCATCGCCAGCTCGCGCGTCGGCGTCAGGATCAGCGCGCGCACTGGATGGCGCGCCGGCGAGGGGCTGGTGCTGGCGTGGCGCGCCAGGCGCTGCAGGAGCGGCAGGACGAAGCCGGCGGTCTTGCCGGTGCCGGTCTGCGCGCCGCCCATGACGTCCTTGCCTTCGAGCACGACGGGGATGGCCTGGGCCTGGATGGGCGTGGGTTCGGTGTAGCCGGCCTCGGCCACCGCCTTGAGCAGTTCGGGCATCAGCCCGAGGTCTTCGAATTTCATCGGTTCTCCTGAATCGGCCTGCGCTTTCCAGCGTACCGGTTCAGGACACGAGATTTGATAGGACGGCAGGGTCGGAATCGTCCGGACAGGTTTGCGATCGCTAACCGGCTGAACGGCAAACCGCGTGCATTATAGCCGAAAGCGCCGGTCAGGACGGAGTGCCGTCCGCCAGCGGCAGGGTGAAGTGGAAGGTGGCGCCGGCCTCCGGTGCGGCGTCCACCCAGACGTGGCCGCCGTGGCGCTCGACGATGCGCTTGACGATGGCCAGGCCGACGCCGGTGCCGGGGAACTCGCTTTCGCGGTGCAGCCGCTGGAACAGGTTGAACAGCTTGCCGGCGTAGGCCATGTCGAAGCCGGCGCCGTTGTCGCGCACATGGCAATGCACCATGTTTCCCTCGATGCCGGCGCCGATCCCGACGAGGGGCCGTTCGCGCTGCGCGGAAAACTTGAGGGCGTTGGCGACGAGGTTGGCGAACACCTGGCGCAGCATGACCGAATCGCCCTCGACCGGCGGCAGCGGGGCGATCTCGATGCGGGCCGCCGGATGCTGTTCGGCCAGCTCGCGGACGACCTCGTGCGCCAGCACGTCGAGATCGACCGCCTTGCGCTTGAGCGGCTCGCGCCCGGTGCGCGCGTATTCGAGAATGTCGTCGATGAGCTGGCCCATTTTTTCCGCGTTGAGGGCGATGCGCTCGAACATGTGGCGCTGCTCCGCGTCCAGCCCGGGATCGAGCGAGTCCTTGAGCAGGTGGGCGTAGCCGTTGAGGGCGCGCAGCGGCGCGCGCAGATCGTGGGAGACGGAATAGGAGAAGGCCTCGAGCTCGCGCACGGTTCGCGTCAGTTCCTCGGTGCGGGCCGTCACGCGCTGCTCCAGTTCGGCGTTCATGTTCTCGACGGAGCGCGTCCATGCCCGCTGCTGCTCGGTGTACAGCCGGCGCCGGCGATGGGCGAGGCCGATGCCGGCCAGTCCGACGACCCAGATGGCGCCATGCCCGACTGCCACGGCACCCACGGCTCTGCGGCTCGATGCCTCGTAGGGCGACAGGTCCACGCGGGTGGTGATCGCGCCGGCCAGTTCGCCGTCGCGGAAGGCGCCATGGCAGGAGAGGCACGCCGGCATGGCGAAGAAGGGCCGCAGGGCGCGCATCTCGGTGCCCGCCGGAGTTTCGACCCTCTCGTAGCGGTCGATGCCGCGGGAGAAGGCATCCAGCCCCTTGCGCTCCCATTCGTCGGCGGCGTTCTCGGGATTGAGCGGGGTCATCGAGACGATGCGCGAGCGGCCGATAGCCAGGTCGGACTGGCGCTTCTGCACCTCGCGCAGGACGAAGGCGGGATTGAGCAGGGTCAGGCGCAGGCCGTCGTCCGTCACCACGTCCTTGTCGGGATGGACGAGGTAGGGATCACCGGGCAGCTTCTCGCTCGGCTTCACATACACGCCCCCCTGCTCGACGAGCCAGTGGCGGTAGGCGCTGTCGCGGTCGAGAATCGCGCGCGCTTCCTTGATGGCGATGTCGGTGACGCCCTTGCGTTCCTGCCAGGCGTACCAGGCAAAGGAGCCGGCGACCAGCATGCTCCAGGCCGCCAGAATCAGATAGAAGTCCCGCTGCAGCGTCTTGCCGCCTGCATTCATGCGCCTTGTCCATCGAGCCTGTTCCGACAAGGCGCAGAATAACCGATTCAGGGCAGCATGGCAGTGACCTCGATCTCCACCCTGGCGCCCACCTCGACGAAGCCGGCGACCTGCAGGGCGGTCATGGCGGGGAAGTGGCGGCCGATGATCTCGCGGTAGGCGGCGCCGATCTCGGCGAGCCGGCCGTTGTACTCCTCCTTGTCCTCGAGATACCAGTTCATGCGCACGATGTGCTCCGGTCCGGCGCCGGCTTCGGCGAGGATGGCGACGATGTTGCCGAGGGCCTGGCGCACCTGGCCGACCAGATCCTCGGTCCGGAACACCTCATTGCCATCCCAGCCGACCTGGCCGGCGACGAAAATCATCTTGCCTTGCGCGGCGACGGCGTTGGAATAGCCTTTCGGCCGTTTCCATCCGGGCGGGTTGAGAAATTGCATCATGAGTTTCTCCGTTGGTGGTTGTTGATGTCGAATTGTCCCTGCTGGAAGGCCTGCATCAGGCCGCGCAGGTCGTCGGGCACGGCCTGCGCCCGCTGTTTTTCGAGGTCCATGGTGACGAGGATGAAACGGGCGCGCAGCCGCTCCTCCCGATGATGGCTGCAGGCGACAGTCATCTCGATGGAGCTGCGGCCGAGCCGTTCCAGCTTCAGGCCCAGCGTGATGATTTCGCCGATCTTGGAGGGCGCGACGAAGTCGCATTCGAGCCTGACGATGGGAAAGCCGATGCGGTGTTCGGTGATGTAGCGGGCGTAATTGAGGCAGAGCCCCTCGTTGAACCAGTCTTCGACCAGGCCGTTGAACATGATGAAGTACTGCGGGTAGAAGACGATGCCGGCCGGGTCGCAGTGGGAAAAGCGCACCAGCTTGTCGCTGTAAAAGGTGTTGCCGAGGATGCGGCTGCCCTGGCTCACGGTGTTTCCTTCTTCTGGCGCGGCATGCGATCGGCTTCCGGCTGCAGGCCGATGACGTGCTGCTTGAGCTGCGCCAGCAGGCCGTAGAACTGGTTCCTTTCCTTTTCGCCGAGGCCTTCGAACAGCCGGATGATCCAGTCCTCGTGCTCGTCGGCCCACTGCCGGAAGACGCGGCGGCCTTCCTTGGTCAGCTTGACGATGTAGGCGCGGCGATCCGTCGGGTTGTCCTCGCGCACCACCAGGCCCTCGGCGACGAGCTGGTCGGTGATGCCGGTGACGTTGCCGCCGGTGACCATCATGCGCCTTGAGAGTTCGCCCATCTTGAGGCCTTCGGGGTTGCGCTCGAGCTGCGACATCAGGTCGAAGCGCGGCAGCGTGGTCTGGAATTTCACACGCAACTGGCTGCGGACATGGGCCTCGATCAGGTTGGTGCAGGCCAGCATGCGCAGCCACAGGCGCAGGGACTCGTGGTGCTCCCCGGTGGCCCGGGTCTCGTGGTCGGAGCGCTGGGGTAGGGGTTTGCTCGGTTTGCTCATTTCATGCTCTCCCGCCTTGCGGCGTCTGGTTTCGGAATCGTGTGGCCTAGGCCCGGATCGCCAGCTGCGCGGCGCGCGCCAGGTTGCGCTCGAGCTGGGCCTTGCCGGTCCGGTACTGCCGCGGCCAGGCGGCTTCGCCGTAGCCGAGTTGCGCCGCCGCGTGCAGGGTCCAGGCCGGGTCGGCCAGGTGCGGCCGGGCGATGGCGCACAGATCGGCGCGCCCGGCGGCGATGATCGAGTTGACGTGGTCGGCCTCGAAGATGTTGCCCACCGCGATGGTGGCGATGCCGGTCTCGTTGCGGATCTGGTCGGAGAACGGCGTCTGGTACATGCGGCCGTAGACCGGCTGCGCCTCGCGCGTGGTCTGGCCGGAGGAGACGTCGATCATGTCGGCGCCGGCGGCCTGGAAGGCGCGTGCCATGGCCACCGCGTCCTCGGCCGTGTTGCCGTCCGGCGCCCAGTCGTGGGCGGAGATGCGCACCGTCATCGGCCGGTCGTCGGGCCAGGCGGCGCGCAGCGCGCGGAACACTTCGAGCGGGTAGCGCAGGCGGTTTTCCAGGCTGCCGCCGTGTTCGTCCGTGCGCCGGTTGGTGAGCGGGCAGAGGAAGCTGGAGAGGAGATAGCCGTGGGCGCAGTGCAGTTCGAGCAGGTCGAAGCCGGCGGCCGCGCCGCGCTTTGCCGCCGCGACGAACTGATCGCGCACGGCGTCCATGTCGGCGCGCGTCATCGCCTTCGGCACCTGATTCTGCGGCCCGTACGGTATTGCCGAGGCGGCCAGCAGCGGCCAGTTGCCCGAGGGCAGCGGCTCGTCGATGTCCTCCCAGCCGGGCTGGGTCGAGCCCTTCGGCCCGGCGTGGCCGAGCTGCAGGCCGATTTTTGCGTCGCTGTTGGCATGCACGAAGTCGACGATGCGTTGCCAGCCCCGTGCCTGTTCCTCGTTCCACAGCCCGGCGCAGCCCGGCGTGATGCGCGCGTTCGGCGCGATGCAGGTCATCTCGGTCATCACCAGACCCGCCCCGCCGAGCGCGCGGCTGCCCAGGTGCACGAGCAGAAAATCGTCGGGCAACCCGTCGCGGCAGGAATACATCGCCATCGGCGAGACGACGACGCGGTTCTTCAGCGTGAGCTTGCGCAGCGTGAAGGGCGTGAACATCGGCGGCAGCGGCGCGGCCGGCAGGCCGCTCTTCTGCGCGAACCAGGCTTCGACGCTCTCGACGTAGGCCTTGTCGCGCAGGCGCAGGTTCTCGTGGCCGATGCGCTGGCTGCCGGTGAGCAGCGTGTAGGCGAACTGCTCCGGCTCGAGGTGGGCGTAGCGCGCCACGTTCTCGAACCACTCCATGCGGTTGCGCGCCGAGCTCTGCAGCTTGAGCGCCTCGATCTCGCGCTCCTCCTGGTAGAGCGCCAGGGCGCGCTCGATGTCGCCGGGGTGCGCGTTGAGCGTCTTCGACAGGGCGATGGCGTCCTCCATCGCCAGCTTGGTGCCGGAGCCGATGGAGAAGTGCGCGGTGTGGGCGGCGTCGCCGATCAGCACGACGTTCCCATGGTGCCACTTCCTGCTGAGGACGCGGTTGAAGTTGAGCCAGGCCGAGCCGCGCAGGTGGCGGGCGTTGCTCATCAGCTTGTTGCCTTTCAGGTGCTTCTCGAAGAGCTTCTCGCAGAAGGCGATCGAGCCGGCCTGGTCGAGATTGTCGAGGCCGGCGGCCTGCCAGGTCTCCTCGCGGCATTCGACGATGAAGGTGCTGGTGTCGCGGTCGAACTGGTAGGCGTGCACCTGGAACCAGCCCCATTCGGAGGGCTCGGTGATGAAGGTGAAGGCGTCGAGCTTGAGGCGGGTGCCGAGCCAGATGTAGCGGCACTTGCGCACGTCGATGTCGGGACGAAAATGCCCGGCGTGCCGGTTGCGCACCTTGCTGTTCACGCCGTCGGCGGCGACGATCAGGTCGGCGCCGGCCAGGCGGGGGTCGGCGTCGTCCTCGACCTCGGTCTGGTACACCAGCTTGACGCCGAGTCCCTCGGCGCGCGCCTGCAGGATGTTGAGCAGCTTCTGGCGGCCGATGCCGCAGTAGCCGTGGCCGCCGGAAGTGATCCTGCGGCCCTTGAAGAAGACGTCGCAGTCGTCCCAGTGGTGGAAGTTGCGCGTGATCTCTTCGTAGCTCTCCGGGTCGGCCGCCTGGAAATTGCCCAGCGTGGCGTCGGAGAAGACGACGCCCCAGCCGAAGGTGTCGTCGGGGCGGTTGCGCTCGTAGACCGTGATGTCGTGGGACGGGTCCGCCTTCTTCATGAGGATGGCGAGATACAGTCCCGCCGGTCCGCCGCCGATGCACGCAATACGCATATCCGCATTCCCTTTCCGTTCGTGTGCCGCCATGGCCGCCGCCAATTATTTTAAGTTTAAATATATAGGCCAATAAAACGCAAGCTGCGGCGAAAAATCAGGCAGGAATATCATGGAACGATAATATTCAGGCATGAATATATCAGCAGGCCGGCGCCGCACCCTTGAGCCAGGTCAAGCCTCCCTTTCTGGCCGTTAAGCCCGGCTTAAGACAGCCGGCCGACACTCCGCGCCGTGTCTCATCACAGGAAAGGAAAGGACATGAAACACGGATTGCTCGCCATTTTGCTGGCCGGTGCCGGCGCCGCCGCAGCGGCGGCCATGCCGCAGGAGATGACCGCGGCCTATGCCGCCGAGGCGGCCCGGCAGGCGCCCGGCTTCCAGCCTTCCGCCAAACGCGGCGCCGAGTTCTACGCAAGGCGTTTCGCCGTCTCGGAAAAGATGCCGGCCTGCACGGCCTGCCATACCGATTCGCCCACGCAGCCGGGACGCCACGCCGTCACCGGCAAGGCCATCAAACCGCTGGCGCCGCGCGCCGAAGCCGCGCGCTTCACCGATCCGGCCAAGGCGGAGAAGTGGTTCCGCCGCAATTGCAGCGAAGTCCTGGGGCGCGAGTGCAGCCCTGCCGAGAAGGCCGATTTCATCCAGTTCCTGACGGAGGTCAAATGAAAACCATCTCGAAGCCGCTCCTGTGCCTCCTGCTGGCTGCCGTCCTGGTCCTTGCGTTCGAGGCCAGGGCCGACCGCCTGCCCCTGCCGGCCGATGCGCCGGCGTCCTTCAAGGCCGAGTGCGGCAGCTGTCATCTGCCGTTTCCGCCGGCGCTGCTGACGGCGCCGGACTGGAAGCGGGTGATGGCGACGCTCGACAGGCACTACGGCGACAACGCCGGCCTCGACGAGAAGACGCGGCGTGAGATCGAGGATTTTCTGGTGCGCAACGCCTCGGGCCGGAGCCGCATGGCCGGCGAGGGCGACCCGCCGCGGCTCACCGCCAGCGCCTGGTTCCGTCGCGAGCACCGCAAGGTGCCGGAATCGATCTGGCGCGATGTGCGCGTGAAGAGCGCATCGAACTGTACCGCCTGCCACAGCCGCGCCGAGCAGGGCAGCTTTCGCAAGAGCGAGTTTGCGCTGCCGGAGTTGCGCAAGCGCAAACACGACTGAAGGAGCGCGCGCATGAAAAAGATCCTGGTCTGGGATTTGCCGGTGCGCCTCGGCCACTGGCTGATGGCCGGCGGCTTCGCGCTCGCCTGGGCGACGGGCGACAGCGAATCGTGGCGCCTGGCGCATGTCTTCGCCGGCAGCACGGTCATGGCGGTGGCGGCCTATCGCCTGCTGTGGGGCATCGTCGGCAGCCGCCATGCCCGCTTCGGTGCGTTCGTGCGCGGGCCGCGCCAGGCCTTCGATTACCTGAAAAGCCTGCTGCGGGCGCGGCCGCCGCATTATGCCGGCCACAATCCGGCCGCCGGCATTGCCATCGTGCTGCTGCTCGCACTGGCGCTGGCGAGCGGGGCCAGCGGCTGGCTGGCCTACCAGGGGACCGGCGGCGAATGGCTGGAGGAAGCGCACGAATTCCTCACCGGACTGATGCTGGCCGTGGTCGGCGTGCATCTGTTCGGCGTGCTGGCCGGCAGCCTCGCCCATCGCGAGAATCTCGTCTGGGCCATGATCACCGGCCGCAAGCTCGGCGCGCCGGAGGAGGCGATCCGCAGCCCGCGCATCGCCGCCATGCTGATGCTGCTGCTGTGGACGGCCGGCGCGGCCTGGTGGTTGTCCCGCTAGGAAAAGTCAGTCCCCGCGGGACGGCGTAAGATTCCGCCATGCGCATCCTCCTCGTCGAAGACGACAGCCTGCTCGGCGACGGCATCCGCGCCGGCCTCATGCAGGCCGGCTTCGCCGTCGACTGGGCGCAGGACGGCCAGGCGGCGGAGCTGGCGCTCGGCGGCGAGGCCTACGATGCCGTCGTGCTCGACCTGGGCCTGCCGCGCCTGTCCGGCATGGAGGTGCTGGCGCGCGCGCGCGCCGTGCGCAATGCCGTGCCGGTGCTGATCCTGACGGCACGCGACACCGTGCCGGACCGCATCGCCGGGCTGGATGCCGGCGCCGACGACTACCTTGTCAAGCCCTTCGACCTGGGCGAACTGCAGGCGCGGCTGCGCGCGTTGATCCGGCGCGGCCGCAATCAGGCCGAGCCGGTGCTCGAGCACGGCGCGCTGCGGCTCGATCCGGCGGCGCGCAGCGTCGGCTGGCGCGGCGCGCCGGTCGAGCTGTCGGCGCGCGAATACGCCGTGCTGCATGCCCTGCTGCTCAACGCCGGGCGCGTGCTGTCCAAGGCGCAGCTCGAGGAAAAGCTCTACGGCTGGGGCGAGGAGATCGAGAGCAACGCCGTCGAGGTCTTCGTGCACCACCTGCGCCGCAAGCTCGCGCCGGAGCTGATCCGCACCGTGCGCGGCGTCGGCTACATGATCCCCAAGACATGAATACGGCCCATCCCCCGCCCCCTTCCCCGCGGGAAGGGGTGACGATGGCTCAGCCGCGCAGGACGCGGCCTCCGAGCGCTGGCTTGCCGCCTCCCCGGGGCGGCCCGGCGGGGGCAGCCGCATGAAACCGTCCCTGCGCCGCCGCCTGCTCTTCCTGCTCTCCGGCACCGTGCTCGCCGGCTGGCTGGCGACGGCGGTGTTCACCTATTTCGACGCGCGCCACGAGATCGGCGAAATGCTCGATGCCCATCTCGCCCAGTCGGCCGGCCTGATCGCCGCCCAGCTCGAGCACGAGCTCGACGACGACCACGAGGCAAGATTGCCGCGCCAGTACAAGCACGAGCGCAAGATCGCCTTCCAGGTGTGGGACAGGAAGGGCCGTTTGCGCCTGCGCTCGGCCAGCGCGCCGGAGACGCGGATGCAAAGTCAGTCCGAGGGATACGGCGATGCGACCATCGACGGCAAGCGCTGGCGCGTCTTCAGCCGCCGGGACGAGAGCCGGCATTACGTCGTGCAGGTCGCCGAACGCTACGAGCTGCGCGACGAGCTGGCGCAAAGCGTCGCCAGCCATCTCCTGCATCCGCTGTATTTCGCCCTGCCGGTGCTGGCGCTGTTGATCTGGCTGGCGGTCGGGGCCGGCCTCGCGCCGCTCTCGGGCGTCGCGCGCGAAGTGGCGCGGCGCGACCCGGACAACCTCGCCCACCTCGACACGGGAAATGTGCCGCGCGAGATCACCCCGCTGGTCGTCGCGCTCAACGCCCTTTTCGACCGCCTGCGCCAGTCGCTGGAGCAGGAGCGGCGCTTCACCGCCGACGCCGCCCACGAGCTGCGCACGCCGCTGGCCGCCGTCAAGACGCAGGCGCAGGTGGCGCTCGGTGCGACGGGTGAGGCGGAGCGCGCGAGGGCGCTGGCCCACGTGATCGGCGGCACCGACCGCGCGACGCGCCTCACCGAGCAGTTGCTGGTGCTGGCGCGGCTCGATCCGCAGACGGCGCTGCCGCCCGGGCGGACGGTGGACCTGCCGGCCCTGGCGCGGCAGGGCGTCGCCGAGATCGCGCCGGCCGCCTCCGCCAAGGGCGTCGAGGTCGGCCTGGCGGCGGGCGAGGCGGCGCCGGTGGCCGGCGACGCCGTGCTGCTCGGCGTGCTGCTGCGCAACCTGCTCGACAATGCCGTGCGCTACACGCCGGCCGGCGGCGAGGTCGAAGTCTCGCTGCGGCGGACGGACGGCGGCGTGGCGCTCGCCGTCGCCGACAACGGCCCGGGCATTCCCGAGGCGGAACGCGATCGCGTGTTCGACCGCTTCCACCGCCTGCTCGGCACGGGCGAGGCGGGCAGCGGCCTCGGCCTGTCCATCGTCCGGCGCATCGCCGACCTGCACCGCGCCCGCATCGTTCTCACCGGGGGGCCGGGCGGCCGCGGCCTGCAGGTCGAAGTCGTCTTCCCGATCCCTGCTTAAGCATCCGTTAAGGTGTATCCGGGATACTTCAATTGCCGATTCGGGCAATGGACTGTCAAGGAGAACGCAATGAACGCAACAAGGGGAATCCGGAAACTGCTGGCCGCCGCCGGTCTGGCGCTGGGCCTCGCCGCGGGCGGCAGCCTGGCGGCGGACGCCCACAAGCACGAGCATGGCGACATGCCGGCCAGGCTGGAACTGAACAACGGCAAGAAATGGGAGACCGATGCGCCGCTGCGCAAGGGCATGGAAGGCATCCGCACGGCCATGGACGCCGCCTTGCGCGGCATTCACGCCAACAAGTTTTCCGCCGCCCGGTACGGCGCGCTGGCGAAGAAGGTGAATGGCGAAGTGGACGGCATCGTGGCCAACTGCAAGCTCGAGCCGAAGGCCGATGCGCAGTTGCACCTGGTCATCGCCGACCTGCTCGAAGGCGTCGAGGCGATGGAAGGCAAGGCGAAGCAAGTGAAGCGCGAGGCCGGCGCCGTGAAGGTGGTCGGCGCCCTGGAGAAATACGCCGCCCACTTCGACCACCCCGGCTGGCAGCCGCTCAAGCACTGAGCGGGGCGTCGGTCAGTCCCCCCGCTGGCGATCGCGCAAGGCTTTCGCCAGCGCCCGCTTTTCCTCGGCGGTGAGGTCGTCGCCGCGCCTGTCGGCGAAGAGCAGCCAGAGCAGGCCGCCGTTGATCAGCACCAGCGCGATTTCGATGTAGAGCAGGGAAGAGACGATCTGGCGTTGCGCGTTGTTGCCGAAGAGGAAATAGAAGCCGTCGAAGGAAGGCAGCACCGCCCGGGTGATGGCGTAGTAGTTCTCGAAGGGCGGGAACAGCAGAATCAGCACCAGATTGACGGCCATCAGCCAGAGCACGCCGCGCTGCCCGCGGCTGAGGCGCCGGACCTTGTGCGGATCCTCCCTGCGCAGCAGCAGCCAGGCGATGCCGGCGTTGATGAGGATGACGATTTCCTCGAGGGCGAGGAAATGGTGGTTGAGCAGGCTGCTGGGCGGAGCCGTACCGACGAAATGGAAGCCGCTGAAAGTGGGCACGAAACCCGTTGCCATGGAGACATAGTCGTAGGGCGGGAAGGCGAGCACCAGCGCCAGGTTGGCGGCGGCGGCGCCGAGGGCGATGGCTTGCTGTCGGTTCATGTGGCATCTGCGCGGACATCGGCGTCCGTGAGCGTCCCCCCATAGGCCTCTTGTGCGGCAAGCGTAGAGGAGTTTGCCGTCCGGATCAATCCGGGCGGCAGCCATGTCAGGCGGCGCGGGCCTTGAGGCGGCGATCGCCGCCCTTGCGGCGCTCCGGCCCGCGATAGCGCGGATCCTGGCGCCTGCGCCGGTCGGGACCGCTGCCGAGATGCGGCGCGTGCTGCGCGTCCCCGGCTGCGGGCTGAATGGCCGTGTAGCCCAGCGTCTTCGACACCTCGGCCAGCTGATCGGGCGGCAGGCCTTGTGCCAGCTCGAGTATCTTCTCCCGGGCGGCGAGCTCGCTGCGCAGCACCGTGTTGAAGAGCAGCCAGAGGGTCAGGCCATTGATGACGACCAGCAGGATTTCGAGGTAGAGCAGCGGAATGAAGAAACTGCGGTGCCGCTTGTCGCCCAGCACGAAATAGAAGCCGTCGAAGCCGGGGGGTTCGAACTTCACCAGCGAGGCATACGACTCGAAGGGCGGGAAGGCGAACAGGAGGGCGAGGTTGGCCGCCAGGAAGATGCCGATGGCGCGCGTGTAGCGGATTTCGGGCTGCGTGCCCTTGACGGCCGGCCGGTCGAGCACCAGCCAGGCGATCAGGCCATTGATGGCGACGAACATGATCTGCAGCGTCAGCAGTTCGGAGTGGATGCGCTTGAAACCGTAGGCCGAGAACAACGGATAGAAGCCCTCGAAGCTGGGCAGCACGCCGCGGCGCAGCGGGTTGTCGAGAAAGGGCGGGAAGAGCAGCATCAGGACGATGTTGACCGCGGCGGCGATGACCACGATTCTCTGGTACTTGTTCATTTTTATCCGGTCCGTCCCGCCCCTGCCCTCTGCCGGCGGTTTTGTTGTGGATGGTCAATCATGCTGTTGGCCGCTCGGCTTGCGGCTGGAATTTCGTCGAATCTTACTGGAACGCCTGCGGGCCAGCAAGGCAGTATTTCACGGCGTGCCGATCACTCCCGCGGCGCGCAGCGAGGCCAGGCGGTCATCGGGCAACCCGAGCAATTCCTGCAGGATTTCATTCGTGTGCTGCCCCAGCAGCGGCGGTGCGGCATATTCGAGCGGGCTGGCGGAGAGGCGGATCGGGTTCGCCACGAGCGGCACATTCCCGGCCGTCGGATGCGGCAGGTCGATGCGCAGGCCGCGGTGCCGCACCTGCGGGTCGGCGAAGACTTCGTCCAGACGGTTGATCGGCCCGCAGGGCACGCCCGCCGCCTCCAGCATCTCGATCCACTCGTGCGTCGTGCGGCGGCGCAGGACCGGTGCGAGCAGCGCAATCAGCGCCTCGCGGTGGGCGACGCGGTCGCGGTTGCCGGCGAAGCGCGCGTCGTCGGCGAGGCCGGGGCAGCCGGCCAGCTCGCAGAAACGGCGGAACTGCGCGTCGTTGCCGACGGCGAGGATGACGTGGCCGTCGGCGGTGGCGAAGGTCTGGTAGGGCACGATGTTGGGATGGGCGTTGCCGCGCCGCGCCGGCGCCTCCCCGGTGACGAGGAAATTCATGTTCTGGTTGGCGAGCATCGCCACCTGCGTGTCGAGCAGCGACAGGTCGATGTGCTGGCCCTCGCCGCTGCGCTCGCGGAAAGTCAGCGCCGCCAGCACGGCGACGGTGGCGTACATGCCGGTGAACAGGTCGGCCACGGCGACGCCCGCTTTCTGCGGCCCGCCGCCGGGCATGCCGTCCGCCTCGCCGGTGACGCTCATCAGGCCGCCCATGCCCTGCACGATGAAGTCGTAGCCGGCGCGCGCGGCGCGGGGGCCGTCCTGGCCGAAGCCGGTGATCGAACAGTAGACGAGCCGCGGGTTGATCGCGCGCAGGCTCTCCCAGTCGAGGCCGTATTTCGCCAGGCCGCCGACCTTGAAGTTCTCCACCAGCACGTCGCAGTGGCGCGCCAGCTCGCGCACGAGGCGGCTGCCTTCCGGATGCGCGATGTCCACGGAGAGGGATTTCTTGCCGCGGTTGCAGGAGAGGTAGTAGGCCGACTCGCCGGTATCGCCTCCCGCCGCGTCCTTCAGGAAGGGCGGGCCCCAGGCGCGCGTGTCGTCGCCGCTGCCCGGCTTTTCCACCTTGAGGACTTCGGCGCCGAGATCGGCGAGGTTCTGCGTGCACCACGGGCCGGCCAGCACGCGCGAGAGGTCGAGGATGCGAAGGTGGGAGAGGGCGCCGGGCATGGTGGGTGATGTAGGGGAATCGAGCGGTGTAATATACCAACTTCAACCGAAAGGCCGGATTCCGCATGTTCCCCAAATCGCTTGCTGCAATCGTTCTTGGCCTGTCCGCGCTTGCGCAGGCGGCACCGCCGCCTCCGCCACCCGATATCGTTTTCCGCCATGCCATGACCGGCGAGGCGGCCGCCGCGCTGGTCGAGATCGTCGGCCGCTACAACGCCGGGAGCAAGGCCGGCAAAGTGATCCTCCAGCACGCCGATGCGGCCGTCGATTCGCCGCAGCTGCCGCATCTGGCCCTGCTCGAGGACGGCGAATACCAGAAGTTCTTCGGCAGCCACCCGCGCATGCTGCCGCTCTACAAGGTGATGGCCGACGCGAAAGAGAAATTCGATGCCGCCGCCCTCTTCCCCGTGCTTGCCGACGTCGTCGACGACAACAAGGGCCGCATCCAGGCGCTGCCGCTGGCGCTCGCGCTGCCGGTGCTGTATTACAACAAGGACACCTTCCGCAAGGCGAAGCTCGACCCGGCCAAACCGCCCGCCACCTGGTGGGAGCTGCAAACCGTGGCCGGCAAGGTCTTCGACGTCGATCGCCGCTGCCCGTTCACCTCGTCGAATCCGGCCTGGGTGCTGCTGGAAAACGTCGCCACCCAGCATGGCGAGCCGCTGGCCAACAGCGAGCATGGCGGCAAGGCCGGCCTCGCGCTGAACAACCTGGTGGAAGTGAAGCACGTCGCGCTGCTCTCGAGCTGGCACAAGAGTTTCTATTTCCGCACCTTCGGCTCGGGTCGCGAGGCCGACGAGAAATTCCTCTCGGGCGAATGCAGCATGCTGACCAGCGATTCCTCGCTGTACCTGAAATTGCTGCGGCGCAAGCCCTTCGATTTCGGCGTCGCCGCCCTGCCGTACTACGACGACGTGCGCGGCGCGGCGCCGGGCCGGCTCCTGCCCGACGGCGCCGCGCTGTGGGCGCTGGCGGGCAAGAAGAAGCCGGAATACGCCGCGGTGGCGCACTTCATCGCCTTCCTGATGCGGCCCGAAGTGCAGCAACAGTGGGTGAAGGGCAGCGGCTACCTGCCGATGACGCCGGCCGCGCTGGATGCGCTGGCGGCCGAAGGTGCGCCGCCGGAGTTGCTGCGCAAGGCGGTCGAACGCCTCTCGGACAAGCGTTATGCGTCCGCCGCCAAGCCGAAGACGGTGTTCGGCCTGAGTCGCGTGCGCGCCATCCTGCACGAGGAACTGGAAGCCGTCTGGGCCAACCTCAAGCCGGCCAAGGAAGCCCTCGACACCGCGGTGCGGCGCGGCAACAGCGTGCTGCAGCCGATGCCGTCCGACGGCACGGTGACCCGATAGCTGCGGACGGGCGCATGACCTGGGACCATCCCCGGCTCATCGCGCATCGCTGCGGCGGCACGCTGGCGCCCGAGAACACCCTGGCCGGCCTGCGCAAGGCGGCCGAGCTCGGCTGCCGCGCCGTCGAATTCGACGTCATGCTCTCCGGCGACGGCACGCCCGTCCTCATCCACGACGAAACCCTCGAGCGCACCACCAGCGGCCGCGGCCGCGTCGCCGACACGAGTGATGCCGAACTGGCGCGGCTGGATGCCGGCAGCTGGCACGGCGCGCCCTTTGCCGGCGAGCCCGTGCCGACCTTCGGCGACGCCGCCGAACTGTGCCTGGCGCTGGGGTTGTGGGCGAACGTCGAGATCAAGCCGTCCGCCGGGCACGAGGCGGAGACCGGGCGCAAGGTGGCGCAGGAGGCGCGCGAACTTTGGGCGGGCTCGCCGCCGCCCCTGTTAACTTCTTTCTCCCTCGATGCGCTGGCGGCGGCGCGTGAGGCCGCGCCGGAACTGCCGCGCGGCCTGCTGTTCGAGGCGCCGCCGCGCGACTGGCTGGCAACCTGCCGGCGCCTGGGCTGCGTTTCCCTGCATTGCAGCCGCCGGCATTTCAGCCCGCCACTGCTGGCCGAGGCGCAGGCGGCGGACATCCCGCTGCTGCTCTATACCGTCAACGACCCCGACGATGCCGGGGAGCTCCTGCGCCTGGGCGTGGCCGCGCTGTTCACCGACCGGCTGGACTTCCTGTCCGGCCCGGCGGAATGACACGATTTGTTACACAAGTTACACAAGCGAGGTAATCGTCGCCCGGGGCGTGGCGTTATTCTGCGCATGGGGCTGTTCCCATATGCCAGACATTCAAAGGAGAGAAGAATGAAGATCAAGACCATTGCCGCCACCCTGCTCATTTCCGCCCTGGCCCTGCCTGCGCTGGCGCAGACGACTTCGACGCCGCGCATCGACCAGCGCCAGGCCAACCAGCAGCAGCGGATCGACCAGGGGATGCAGTCGGGCGCCTTGACGGAGAAGGAAGCCACCCGCCTGGAAAAAGGCCAGGCGCATGTGCAGAATATGGAAAACAAGGCTGCGGCCGACGGCAAGGTGACGGCGAAGGAACGCGCCCGCATCGAACACGCCCAGGACCAGCAGAGCAAGCGCATCTATCGCCAGAAGCACGACCGCCAGCACGACTACAACCACGACGGCAAGATGGACCGCCCCGCCCGCAAGAAGTAATCGACCGGGCAGTACGGAAAGGACGGCGCCTCCGGGCGCCGTCTTTCATTCTGCAAAAGTCAGCGCGCAGCGCACGGCGCGCTGCCACTCCGCCATGCGCGCAGCGGCGGCCGCACGCGGCAGCTGCGGTTCGAACACGCGCTCGCATGCCCAGTGCGCGGCGATCTGCGCGCGGTCTTTCCAGACGCCGGCGGCAAGGCCGGCCAGGCAGGCGGCGCCCAGCGCCGTCGTCTCCAGCACGCGCGGCCGGATGATCGGCACGCCGAGCAGGTCGGCCTGGAGCTGCATGAGCAGGTTGTTCGCGGCGGCGCCGCCGTCGACGCGCAGCTCGGCAAGCGGCCGCCCGCAATCGGCCGCCATCGCCTGCGCCAGCTCGGCCGACTGGAAGGCGATGGCTTCCAGCGCGGCGCGGGCGATGTGCGCCGCGCCCGTTCCGCGCGTCAGGCCCGCCAGCGTGCCGCGCGCATGCGGATTCCAGTGCGGCGCGCCGAGGCCGGCGAAGGCCGGCACGAAAACCACGCCGCCTGTGTCCGGCACGCTGGCGGCAAGGGCCTCGATGTCCGCCGCCGACTTGATCAGGCCGAGCCCGTCGCGCAGCCATTGCACCACGGCGCCGCCGATGAAGACGCTGCCTTCGAGGGCGTATTCACGCGCCGCGCCGGTCTGCGCGGCGCAGGTGGCGATCAGGCCATTGTCCGAGGCGACCGCCCGCTCGCCGGTGTGCATGAGCAGGAAGCAGCCGGTGCCGTAGGTGTTCTTCGCCATGCCCTCGCCGTGGCAGGCCTGGCCGAACAGCGCCGCCTGCTGGTCGCCGGCCATGCCGCCGAGGAGGATCGGCGCGCCGAACAGTCCGGGCTCCGTTTCGCCGCACAGCGCGCTGGAACGCACCACGCGCGGCAGCACTTCGCGCGGGATGCGGAACAGCGCCAGCAGTTCGTCGTCCCAGTCGCCGGCATGGATGTCGAAGAGCGAAGTGCGCGAGGCGTTGCTGGGGTCGGTGACATGCAGGCGCCCGCCCGTGAGATTCCAGGCCAGCCAGCTGTCGATGGTGCCGCCGGCCAGCTCGCCGCGGCCGGCGCGCGAACGCGCGCCGGGCACGTGATCGAGCAGCCAGGCGAGCTTGGTGGCCGAGAAATAGGGGTCGAGCAGCAGACCGGTTTTCTCGCGCACTCGCGCTTCGGCGCCGGCGGCCCTGAGTCTTTCGCAGTCGGCGGCGGTGCGCCGGTCCTGCCAGACGAGGGCGTTGTGCAGGGGACGGCCGCCGGCGCGCTCCCACAGCACCACCGTCTCGCGCTGGTTGGCGAGGCCGATGGCGGCGATATCGCGGGCGCCCAGTGCGGACTGCCGCAACGCCTGCCGGGCGACGTCCAGCTGGTCGCGCCAGATGTCGTCCGGATCGTGCTCGACCCAGCCCGGCTGCGGATAGATTTGCCGCAGTTCCTTCTGGGCAACGGCCCGTATGCCGCCTTCGGCATCGAAGACGATGGCGCGGGAGCTGGTGGTGCCCTGGTCGAGCGCGAGGAGAAAACGCATCGGAGCGGGTCAAAAAATGCCGCGGGATTGCCGTAAACGCTATATTAGCGCGCGGCCGAATCGGCCGGGCGGAAGGGTGGAAAGGACTCATAGGACTCATGCAAAGCACGACGCAGGACGAGAGGGGAGCTGCCGCGGCATGCGCCTGAGGACGAAGCTCGCGCTCAGCCTGTCGGCCGTCCTGGCCGTCCTCATCCTGTTCGCCGCCTGGCTGTCCTGGCTGGATTTGCGCAAGGAAATCAAGGCCGGCGTCGCCAGCCAGCTGCATGTCCTCGTCCGCTATGCCGCGCGGGGCGTGGACAACGATCTGGGCATCGTCGTCGAGACCACCCGGGCCGCCGCCGCGGCCGTGCCGGCGGCCGCGCTTGCTTCTCCTGAGTCCCTGGCCCGCTATCTGCATGGATTGCCCATGCCGATGGGCGCCTGCGAGCGCCTCGTCGCGGTGGACGGCCACGGCCGGGCGCTGGCCCAGCAGCCGGCCCAGCCGGAGATCGGGAACGAGGATTTTTCGGACCGGGAATATTTTCAGCGGGCCGTCGCCACGCGCGCCGCCGTCGTTTCCGCTCCGCTCGAGGGCCGGGTCAGCGGCGAGCCGACCTTGATCATCGCGGCGCCCCGGCTGGGCCCCTCGGGCGAGGTCGAACTGGTGATGCAATGCAGCCTGTACCTTCGCAACGAGCGATTGTTCGGCGAGCTGCGCTCCGCTCCCGTCGGCAAGACCGGCTATCTCTACATCGCCACGCAGGACCGCAGGTTCGTGCTCCATCCCGACCGCAGCAGGATACTGGCCGAAGCGCCGCCGATCGGGATGAATCCGGCGCTCGACATGGCCGGCGAAGGCCTCGAGGGCACCGAGGAAAGCGCCAACCGCGCCGGGGTGGCGGCGTTGGTGAGTTTCAAGCGGGTCGCGACGACCGGCTGGTTCGTCGGCGCCATCTACCCGCTGGAGGAAGCCTACGCGCCGCTCGCTGCCGCGCGCGGCCGCGTGGCCGGCATCACGCTCGCCGCGCTCCTGGCCGGCGGCCTTTTCGCCTGGCTGCTCGCCGGGCTGCTGGTGCGGCCGGTGGAGCGCCTGACGCGCCAGGTCGGCCTGCTGCGCGAACGGCCGCAGGCCGTCGTGCATCAGTTGCCCCGGCGCAAGGACGAGATCGGCGCACTGGCCGAGGCCTTCAACGGCCTGCTGGCGGCGCTGCGCGAGCGCGAAGCCCGCCTGCGCGCCTCCGAGGAGCGCTTCGCCAAGGTTTTTCATTCGAACCCCGATTTCATCATGCTCAGCCGCCTGAGCGACGGCCTCATCGTCGAGGTGAACGAGGGGTTCGAGAAGATGACCGGCTATGCCCGCGCCGAGGTGGTGGGCAGAACGACGGCCGACATTCATATGTGGGCGAATCCGGCGGACCGCGACGAAATGGCGCAGCGGCTGCGCGCGACGGGCAGCGTGCGCGACTTCGTGACGCGCCTCGTCGGCAAGCGGGGCGAGTTCATCGATGTCCTCGGCTCGACGACGCTGATCGACGTCGGCGGCGAGCCGCATCTGATCGGCACGGCGCGCGACATGACCGAGTTCAGGCGAACCCAGGACTTGCTGCGCGAATCGGAGGCGCGGTTCTCCAAGGCCTTTCGCTCGAACCCCGATTTCATCATGATCAGCCGCAAGAGCGACGGCCTCATCGTCGAGGTGAACGAAGGGTTCGAGCGCCTGACCGGCTATGCGCGTGACGAGGCGGTGGGCCGCAGGACAACGGATCTGAACCTGTGGGCCGACCCGGAGGACCGCGACGAAATGATGCGGTTGCTTGCGAAAATGGGCGAGGTCCGCGATTTCCTTACCCGCTTCGTCGACCGGCACGGGAAGATGCACGAGGTGCTCACCTCCGCGACGATCATCGAACTCCACGGCGAGCCGCATGTCATCGGCACCTCGCGCGACATCACCGAGCTGAAGCGTACCCAGGAAAAGCTGCGCGAATCGGAAGAGAAATTCTCCAAGGCCTTCCACTCGAACCCCGACTCCATCATCATCACGCGCCAGCGCGATGGAAGGATCATGGAGGTGAACGAGGGCTTCGAGCGGATCACCGGCTACGGCGCCGGCGAGGCACTGGGCAGGACGACGCTCGAACTGCGGCTCTGGCAGGGCGCCGAGGACCGGGAACGCATGGTGCGGCAACTGGCCCGGACAGGCCGGGCGAATGATATCGAGCACATCATCCTCACCAAGCAGGGAGAGCCCCGCAACGTGCTCAGCTCTTCCACCATGATCGATGTCGGCGGTGAAGCGCATATGCTGGCGACTTCGCGCGACATCACGAAATTGAAATTCGCCGAGAAGGCGCTGCGGCAATCGGAGGAGCGTTTCAGCAAGGTTTTCCATGCCAGCCCGGACGCCATCCTCGTCGTGCGCTTGAGCGACGGCCTGATTCTCGACATAAACGAGAGCTTCGAGCGGCTGTTCGGCTATCCGTGCGCCGAGGCGATCGGGCGCACGACCGTCGAACTGGGCCTCTGGGCGCAGCCTGAGCGGCGCGAGGCCTTCCGCGCCGAAGTGCGGGCGAAGGGCAGGGCGGGCAGCCACGACTTCATCGCGCGCACCCGGGCAGGCGAACTGCGCGACATGCAGACCTCGTCCGTGCTGGTCGACATCGGCGACGTGCCCTGCCTGATCAGCATGGTGCGGGACGTCACCGAGCAGCGGCATGCCGAGGAGGAGATCCGCAACCTCAATGTCTCTCTCGAGCACCGCGTGCGCGAGCGCACCGCGGCGCTGGAGGAAGCCAACCGCGAGCTGGAGAGTTTCAGCTATTCCGTCTCGCACGACCTGCGTTCTCCGCTGCGCGCCATCGCCGGCTACGCCAAGGTGATCGAGATGGACTACGCGGCGCAGATCGGCAGCGAGGGCCGCAGCATGCTCGATCGCATCATTTTCAACGCCGTCCGCATGGGCGAGCTGATCGACGACATGCTCGATTTCGCGCGCATCGGACGCGCCGAACTGAAGCGGTCGCCGATCGACATGGAGCGCCTGGCGCGCGAGGTGCTCGCCGAACTGTCCGAGGCCGGCGCCAGCCGCAGGATCGACTGGCGCATCGGCCCCATGCCGATGGCGCTGGCCGACCGCAGCCTGGTGCGGCAGGTATGGTCGAACCTGCTCGGCAATGCGCTCAAGTACAGCCGCCAGCGCGAGGATGCCGTGATCGAGGCCGGCGGGCGCGCCGAGCACGGCGAGGCGCATTTCTGGGTGCGCGACAACGGCGCCGGCTTCGACATGCAGTATTCCGACAAGCTGTTCCGCGTCTTCCAGCGCCTGCATCGCGACAGCGCCTTCGAGGGCACCGGCGTCGGGCTGGCCATCGTCGCGCGCGTTGTGCAGCGCCATGGCGGCCGTGTCTGGGCCGAAGGCGTGCCCGACGAGGGCGCCACCTTCCATTTCACCCTGCCGCTGGCCTCCGCCTAGGGCGGGGCAGGCATCGATGCTAAAATTCCCCTAACCGGCGCCGCCGCGCGCCTTCCGCACCGACCGAAATGAAAAGCGCCGACATCCGCCGGAAATTCCTCGATTACTTCGCCTCGCAAGGCCACACCATCGTCGCCTCCGGCCCGCTCGTGCCGGGCAACGACCCGACGCTGCTGTTTACCAATGCCGGCATGGTGCAGTTCAAGGATGTCTTCCTCGGCCACGACAAGCGGCCCTACGCGCGCGCCACCACCGCGCAGCGCTGCGTGCGCGCCGGCGGCAAGCACAACGACCTGGAGAACGTCGGCTACACGGCGCGCCACCACACCTTCTTCGAGATGCTCGGCAACTTCAGCTTCGGCGACTACTTCAAGCGCGACGCCATCCGCTTCGCCTGGGAGCTGATCACCGAGGTCTACGGCATCCCCAAGGAGAAGCTGTGGACCACCGTCTACCACGAGGACGACGAGGCGTATGAAATCTGGACGCGCGAGATCGGCGTGCCGGCCGAGCGCTGCATCCGCATCGGCGACAAGCCGGGCGCGCCGAAGTTCACCTCCGACAACTTCTGGCAGATGGCCGACACCGGCCCCTGCGGCCCGTGCAGCGAGATCTTCTACGACCACGGCGCAGGGATCGAGGGCGGCCCGCCCGGCTCGCCGGACGCCGACGGCGACCGCTACATCGAGATCTGGAACCTGGTGTTCATGCAGTTCAACCGCGACGAACACGGCGTGCTGCATCCGCTGCCGAAGCCCAGCGTCGACACCGGCATGGGCCTCGAGCGGCTCGCCGCCGTGCTGCAGCACGTGCACAGCAACTACGAGATCGACCTGTTCCAGGACCTGATCCGCGCCGCGGCCCGTGAAACCGGCGCCAAGGACCTCTCGAATCCCAGCCTGCGCGTCATCGCCGACCACATTCGCGCCTGCGCCTTCCTCGTCGTCGACGGCGTCATCCCCGGCTCGGACGGCCGCGGCTACGTGCTCCGCCGCATCATCCGCCGCGCCATCCGCCACGGCTACAAGCTCGGCCAGAAGAAGCCCTTCTTCCACCGCCTGGTGGCCGACCTGTCGCAGGCGATGGGCAAGGCCTATCCGGAGTTGCCGGCAGCGGCCGGGCGCGTCGCCGAGGTGCTCAAGGCCGAGGAGGAACGTTTCGCCGAGACGCTGGAGCACGGCATGGCCTTGCTGGAAGCGGCGCTGGCCTCGCCCTCGAAAAAACTCGACGGCGAGACCGCCTTCAAGCTCTACGACACCTTCGGCTTCCCGCTCGACCTCACCGCCGACATCTGCCGCGAGCGCGGCTTCACGCTCGACCAGGCCGGCTTCGATGCCGCCATGGCGCGCCAGCGCGAACAGGCGCGCGCCGCCTCGAAGTTCGTCATGAAGGGCGCGCTGGAATACTCGGGCGTGGCCACCGCCTTCCACGGCTACGACACGCTGGTGCATGAAGGCAGCGTCGTCGCCCTCTACAAGGACGGCGCCGAGGTGAACGAACTGACTTCGGGCGAGGCCGGCGTGGTGGTGCTCGACCACACGCCGTTCTACGCCGAATCCGGCGGCCAGGTCGGCGACCGCGGCCTGCTCGAATCCGCCCATGGCGCCTTCGCGGTGGACGACACGCAGAAGATCCAGGCCGACGTCTTCGGCCACCAGGGCACGGTGAAGCTCGGCCGGCTGACCGTCGGCAACACCGTGCAGGCCAAGGTCGACATGGCCGCGCGCGCCGCCACGGTGCGCAACCATTCCGCCACCCACCTGATGCACAAGGCGCTGCGCGAGGTGCTCGGCGGCCATGTGCAGCAGAAGGGCTCGCTGGTGAATCCGGCGCGCACGCGCTTCGACTTCGCCCACCCGGCGCCGCTGACGGACGACGAGATCCGCCGCGTCGAGCGCATCGTCAACCGCGTGATCCTCGCCAACGCCGCGGCCTGCGCCCGCGTCATGCCCTTCGACGACGCCGTGAAGTCCGGCGCCATGGCGCTGTTCGGCGAGAAGTACGGCGACAGCGTGCGGGTGGTCGACATCGGCAGCTCGCGCGAGCTGTGCGGCGGTACCCACGTCGCCCGCAGCGGCGACATCGGCTTCTTCAAGATCCTCTCCGAAGGCGG
>JBDHRL010000031.1:0-22999 GCA_039807535.1 Rhodocyclaceae bacterium | reverse complement strand
GCAGTACCTCGGCCTGCTGGCGGAGCGCTGGTTCTTCTTCGCCCAGGCGAACCACCCGCAGAACCTGTATTACCAGGTGGTCTCGTGAATCCGGTCTCGTGAATCGCGCGAGAAACAAATTCGATGACGCGCCTTGCCTTCGACAGGTTGCGCGGCGCCCGTCGCGAAAGTATATTATCGAGCCTCGTGTATAGACCTGTCGTATGCAGGCCGGCCTTCAGGCCGACGCGGCCGCTGCTGCCGGGCTGAAGACCGAACTGCATAGGGCGTGCCAGCCGCTTATCCGATTCTCAATAGGCGCGTCTGAAATGCAGGCGCGACGACCACCCAACGCAAAGGAGCAAACATGAATTTCGACAAGGAACTGGATGCCAAGGGACTCAACTGCCCGCTGCCGATCCTGCGCGCCAAGAAGGCGCTGGCCGAAATGGGAAGCGGCCAGGTGCTGCGCATCATGGCCACCGACCCCGGCTCGGTGAAGGACTTCGCCGCCTTCGCCAAGCAGACCGGCAACGAATTGCTGTCGACGGCCGAGAAGGGCAAGGAGTTCGAGTTCTACATCAAGCGCAAGTAAGCGCTCCGTTCGCCGCGGCGGCCCGGGGTTTCCCGGGCCGTTTCCTTTTGTGCGCCCGGCCTGCCGCGGTGCAACATATGCGCCGGATATGGGTCGATAAGAAGAATCGACTGGTGCCGCAAGGCACCTTGGAAGATCATCCTTCGTCGATGAAGGAATGGAACGACGGGGCGCCCGCGCGACCCTGCCCGGATAAAGAGGAGAACCGATGAACATGCCCACCGACCAGGCCGCCCTGGACGCGCTGATCCGCCAGCGCCTCGACGAGATCCTGCCGCAGAAACTCGAGGAACTGCAGGCCGCCAGGACGCCCTCGCTTTCCATCATCGCCACCAAGGGCACGCTCGACTGGGCCTATCCGCCCTTCATCCTCGGCTCCACCGCCGCCGCGCTGGGCTGGGACGTGCAGATCTTCTTCACCTTCTACGGCCTCAACCTGCTGAAGAAGGACGTCAGCGACCTCAAGGTCAGCCCGCTGGGCAATCCCGGCATGCCGATGAAGATGCCCTTCGGCCCGGACTGGTTCAAGGGCATCGACTGGAACAAGTTCCTCATGCCGAACCTCATCCAGTCGAACCTCCCCGGCTTCGAGTCGGTGGCGACCATGCTCATGAAGCAGACCATCAAGAACAGCGGCGTGGCCAGCATCGACGAGCTGCGCTCCCTGTCGCGGGAAGCCGACGTCAAGTTCATCGCCTGCCAGATGACCGTGGAATTGTTCGGCTTCAGCCACGACGACTTCGTCGACGGCATCGATTTCGCCGGTGCCGCGACCTTTCTGCCGGTGGCGCAGAAGTCCGACGTCTGCCTGTTCATGTAATGTCGCATTTTTGCAACATGAACAAGAAACGAGTTTAAAAAACAGCCGCAACCATTTGCATTCATTGAATCAAGAGCATATTTTGTTCTGAAATTTCGCTGAGGGGAGGAAGGACGCAATGAAACTGAACAAACTGATGGGCATGCTGGCGATTGCCGGCCTCACGGCGCCGGGCCTGGCCCTGGCGACCAACGGCTATTTCTCGCACGGCTACGGCATGAAGGCGAAGGGCATGGCCGGCGTCGGCATCGCGCTACCGCAGGACGCCCTGGCCGCCGCCACCAACCCGGCCGGCATGGCCTTCGTCGGCGACCGCCTCGACGTCGGCGTGGACTGGTTCCGGCCGACGCGCGATTCCGAAATTGTTTCCCCCCTTGGCGTCATCCCCGGCCTGACGGGCGATTTCAACGGCAACGGCAAGAAGAATTTCTTCATGCCGGAGTTCGGCTACAACAAGATGCTCGGCTGGAACATGGCGCTCGGCATCAGCGTGTATGGCAACGGCGGCATGAACACGACCTACGACAATGGCCCGGCCCCGTTCGGCGGCGGCATTCCCCTGTTCAATGGCGGAACCGGCCAGAGAACCGGCGTGAACCTGGAGCAGTTGTTCATCGCACCGACCTTCGCTTACAAGATCACCAAGGACCATGCCGTCGGCGTGACCCTGAACCTCGCCTACCAGCGCTTCCGCGCCGATGGTCTGGGCAACTTTGCCGGGCTTTCGATGTCACCGACCAACTTTAGCGACAGGGGGACCGATTCCTCGACGGGCTGGGGCATCAGGCTCGGCTACACGGGCAATCTGACCGACGCGGTCACGGTGGGCGCGACCTATCAGTCGCGCACCTGGATGGGCAAGTTCGGCAAGTACAAGGGCCTGTTCGCCGAGCATGGCGACTTCGACATTCCCGAGAACTACGGCATCGGCATTGCCGTCAAGGCCACGCCGAAGCTGACGGTCGCCGCCGATATCCAGCAGATCAATTACGGCAGCATCAATGCCATCGCCAACAAGATGCCGGCGTTTCCCCCGATGTGCCTCATGATGGGAACATGTCTGCTCGGCGCCAGCAACGGGCCGGGCTTCGGCTGGCGCGACATGACGGTGTTCAAGCTCGGCGTGAGCTACGCCTGGAGCGACCAGCTGACGCTGCGCGCCGGCTTCAGCACGACCAACCAGCCGATCCCGAAGAGCCAGACCCTGTTCAATATGGTTGCTCCGGGCGTGGTCGAGAACCACCTGACCCTCGGTGCGACCTGGGCGGTTTCCCCCGCCTCGGAACTGAGCCTCGCCTACATGCATGCCTTCAACAAGAAGGTGAAGGGGTCCGGGTCTTTCATGATGGCGCCACCCGGGATGGCGGAAGCCAACCTGAAGATGTACGAGGACTCGCTGGGCATCGCCTACGGCCTGAAGTTCTGACAGCCGAAGGGTGATCGCGCGGTAAAAATCGGGGCCGGGGCGCTTGCGCTTCGGCCCCGTTTGTTTTGCAAGCCATAAGCCATTAAATCAACGGAGGAGAGGAACGATGAGAGCATTTCTCAGGAGCTTGTTTTGCCTGTGGTTCGGCATCAGCGGCGCCGTGCTGGCGCAGGATGCCGTATTGAAGCCCTTCGTGCTGGCCTCGAAGGGGCCGGGCGAGGTGGCGGCCAGGGCGGACGCCGTCAAGGCGGCGCTGGCGCAGAACGGCTTCACGGTCGCCGGCAGCTATTCGCCCTATCCCGATGTCATGGTGATCGCCGTCACCAACGACGAGATGCGTGCGACCGCCGCCAAGTCCGAACACGGCGGCTTCGGCGCCGCCCAGCGCGTGTCCGTCACCAAGGTCGGCAACGAGGTCCAGGTCGCCTACACCAACCCGGTTTACCTGGCGAACGCCTACCGCATGGCCGGCGACCTCAAGGACACGGCGGCGAAGCTGCAGGCGGCGCTGGGCAAGGTGGAGGAGTATGGCGCCAAGGGCCTGACGGCGGAAAAGCTGCGCAAGTACCACTACACCTTCGGCATGGAATACTTCGACGAGCCGAACGAACTGGCCAAGTACGCCAGCCATGAAGAGGCGCTGAAGGCCGTCGAGGCCGGGCTCGCGGCCGGCAGGCAGGGCGTGACCAAGGTCTATCGCGTCGACGTCGCCGGCAAGAAGGAGACGCTGTTCGGCGTCGCCATGAAGGGCGCGGGCGAGGCCGGCAAGTTCATGGACGACAAGTACATCATGAGCGAGATCGATTTCAAGGACATTCGCTCGACGGCGCACCTGCCCTACGACATCCTCGTCTCGGACAACAAGGTGTATGCCCTCTATGCCCGCTTCCGCATCGCCATCAGCTTCCCGGATCTTTCCATGATGGGGGCGAACAGCTTCATGAACATCATGAAGTCGCCCGAGGCGATCCGCGAGGCGCTGGCGCTGACCGTCGGCGGCAAGAAGGACGCGCGCTGACCGGCGCAGGAGCGCCGCGGACCGCGGTTTGCGGCGCTCCGGTTCCCGACGACAAGGGAGGATATGGAACCCATGAGACTCGACCTGATCATGATCGTCGGCCTGGC
This sequence comes from Rhodocyclaceae bacterium, assembly GCA_039807535.1. Classification (GTDB taxonomy): domain Bacteria; phylum Pseudomonadota; class Gammaproteobacteria; order Burkholderiales; family Rhodocyclaceae; genus Desulfobacillus. Next base: position 19,054 of record JBDHRL010000031.1, on the reverse strand, counting down.
CGCCGTGTTCATCATGCTGATCAATCTCTTCCAGGTCGTCGCCCTGCGTTCGCACGTCGGCGGCGGCATGGTGGGGAAAAGCTGGAACATCATGACGCTGCTGGTGGTGCTGTTCGCCGCCGGCTATTCGATCCTGCTGTTTCTGTCCACCATGCCGGTCGAGACGCTGCGCATCATCGTCTCCTTCATCCTTTTCTTCGGCGCGATCTACGTGCTGATCACCATCCGGCTCATCTACGGCATCATCAAGGAATTGTCCGCCTGAGCGGGGCGCCGATGGCCGCGCCGGGAACCATCTATGTCAAGACGCCGGCCGGGCTCGAGGAATTCCGTGCCCGCGCCCTGCAGCTGACGCGCCCGCAGCGCAATCTGCTGATCCTCATCGATGGCCGGAGCGCGCTGGGCGCCTTCGCCAAATCCATGGGATGCCCGCTCGTCGAACTGTGCGGGCAGGCGGATGCCCTGTCGCAACTGGGACTGATCGCACCGGCCGAAGGCCAGGCCGAAGCCGAGGCGCAGCCCGCCGCCTCCCGGCAGGCGCTGGTCGCGCTGGCGGAACGGATTTTCGGTCCCCGTGCCGGCCCGCTGAAGCTGAAACTGGAAAAGGCCGCCGGCGACGATCCCGAACAACTGCTGGAAGCGGCCACCGTCGCGGCCAAGCTGGCCAAGCTCACCATCGACGAGAGGAAGGCCGAGGAGTTCCTCAGGGAAGCGCGCCGGCAGGTTGGCGTTTAGCCTCGTCGGGAATAGTGCGGCGCCAGTTCCTCGCGCAGCAGGCGCAGGTGGCCGGTGAAGCGGGCGGCGCCGAGCAGGCAGAGCGCGCCGCCGGCCATGACCGTCGCCGGCGCGCCGATGCGCTCGGCGACGAAGCCGTAGGCAAGCGCGCCGAGCGGCATCACGCCGAGAAAGGCGGCGACGTGCAGGCTGACCAGGCGGCCGCGCATGGCGTCCGGTGCCAGGAGCTGCATGATGGTGTTGGCCGAGGCGGCGACGGCGATGATGCCGAAGCCGACCGGCAGCAAGAGGGCGAGCGACAGCTCCAGCGAGCGCGAGCGGGAGAAAAGGATCAGGCCGATGCCGGCGCAGAGGCCGGCAAGGGCGATCAGCCGCTCGAGGCCGGCCGCGCTCTTCCGCCCGGCCAGGATGGCCACGCCGAACAGGGCGCCCGCCCCCGAGGCGCCCGCCAGCAGGCCGAGCGTGTGGGCGCCGCCGCCGAGAATGTCGCGCGCGAACACCGGCATGAGCGAGGCGTAGGGCGCGGCGCAGAAGCTCGTCAGCGCCACCATGCCGAGCAGGATGCGGCTCGGCGCGAAACCGAAGGCGAAGCGCGTGGCCTCGAGGAGGCCGGTCAGCCAGTGCGCGTGTCCTTTCCCGGGCTGCGGCGCGTCAATGCGCATCGCCGTCAGCGACGCGATGACCGCCAGATAGGACAGCGCGTTGAGCAGGAAGCACCAGGCTTCCCCGGCCAGCGCCACCAGCGCGCCGGCCAGCGCGGGCCCGATCAGGCGCGAGCCGTTCATCATGGCCGAGTTGAGCGCGATGGCATTGGGCAGGTATTCGCGCGAGCCGACCAGGTCGAGCAGGAAGGCCTGGCGCAGCGGCGTGTCGAAGGCGTTCACGATGCCGAGGAAGCCCGCCGCGACGAGCAGGTGCCAGACCTCGATCCGGCCGGAAAAAGTCAGTCCCGCCAGCACGGCGGCTTGCGCCAGCGAGAGCGCCTGGGTCAGGAACATGGCGCGGCGGCGGTTCATGCGGTCCGACCAGACGCCGCCGAAAGGCGCCAGCAGGAGGATCGGGATCTGGCCGACGAAATTCGCCAGTCCCAGCATGAAGGGCGAGCCGGTGAGGCGGTAGATCAGCCAGGAGAGCGCGATGGCCTGCATCCAGGTGCCGACGAGCGAGGCGCCCTGGCCGATGAAGTACAGGCGAAAGTTGCGCTGCGAGAGCGCGCGCAGGATTTGATTCATCGGATGCGCTGTTCCGCAGGTCGGCCTTCAGGCCGGCATCATGCGCCATTGCCGGGCTGAAGCCCGGCCTGCAGGCGATCGAGCTGGGCGCGCAGCTTGTCGGCGAGAGCGGAGAAGCTTGCCAGGCGCTCGCGCTCCTGCGCCACCACCGCGGCAGGCGCCCGCTCGACGAAACCGGCGTTGCCGAGCTTGCTGCCCGCCCTGGCGATCTCGCCGTCGATTCGCGCCAGCTCCTTGCCCAGGCGCTCGCGCTCGGCGGCGACGTCGATCTCGATCTTCAGCATGAGGCGGAAATCGCCGACGATCTGCACCGGAGCTTCGCCTTGCGGCAGCTCGGTGACGGCGCTCACTTCCGACAGGCGGGCCAGCGCCGCCAGATAGGGTGCCGCCGCCTCGATCGCGGCCCTGTCGCCGGCCGCCAGCAGCGGCACTTTCTGCGCCGGCGACAGCCCCATTTCGCCGCGCAGGCTGCGGCAGGCATTCACCATGTCCTTGAGTTGCGCCACCCAGGCTTCCGCTTTCTCGTCGATGCGCGCCGGCTCGGCCGCGGGATAGGCCTGGAGCATGATGCTCTCGCCTTTCCTCCCGGCAACGGGCGCCACCTTCTGCCACAGTTCCTCGGTGATGAAGGGGATGAGGGGGTGGGCCAGGCGCAGCATGGTCTCCAGAACGCGCACCAGGGTGCGGCGCGTGGCGCGCTGCCGAGCTTCGCTTGCGCTCTGCAACTGCACCTTGGCGAGTTCGACGTACCAGTCGCAGTACTCGTCCCAGACGAATTCATAGATGGCGCGGGCGAGCAGGTCGAAGCGATAGTCGGCGAAGTGCTTCGCCACTTCCGCTTCGGTGCGCTGGAGTCGGCTGACGATCCAGCGGTCGGCGGCGGAAAAGTCGAGGTGGGCGGCGTTGCAGGCGTCGGAGCCCGGGCGTACGTTGGGCGCCAGGCCGCAATCCTGCCCCTCGCAGTTCATCAGCACGAAGCGCGTGGCGTTCCACAGCTTGTTGCAGAAGTTGCGGTAGCCCTCGCAGCGGCCCATGTCGAACTTGATGTCGCGCCCCGGGCTGGCGAGCGAGGCGAAGGTGAAGCGCAGCGCGTCGGTGCCGAAGCCGGGGATGCCCTCGGGGAACTCCTTGCGCGTGCGCTTCTCGATCTGCGCCGCCTGTTTCGGATTCATCAGGCCGCTGGTGCGCTTTTCCACCAGCGCGTCGAGGCCGATGCCGTCGATGAGGTCGATGGGGTCGAGCACGTTGCCCTTCGACTTCGACATCTTCTGCCCCTCCGCGTCGCGGATCAGGCCGTGCACGTAGACGTCGCGGAAGGGAATCCGGCCGGTGATGTGCCTGGTCATCATCACCATGCGCGCCACCCAGAAGAAGATGATGTCGAAGCCGGTGACCAGCACCGAGGAGGGCAGGTAGAGGTCGAGCGCGGTGTTCGATTTCGCCGGCGAACCCGGGTCCCAATTCGGCGTCCAGTCCAGCGTCGAGAAGGGCCACAGCGCCGAGGAGTACCAGGTGTCGAGCACGTCCGGGTCGCGCTCGAGTCCTCCGCTGTAGCCGTCGGCGCGGGCGAGCGTGTAGGCCTCGTTCTCGTCGTGGGCGACGTAGATGCGGCCGTCGTCGGCATGCCAGGCCGGAATCTGGTGGCCCCACCAGAGCTGGCGCGAGATGCACCAGTCCTGGATGTTGTTGAGCCACTGGTTGTAGGTGTTCACCCACTGCTCGGGCACGAAACGGACCTCGCCGGAAGCGACGCATTCCAGCGCCTTGCCGGCGATGGACGTGCCGTCGGCGCCCGGCTTGCTCATGGCGACGAACCACTGGTCGGTGAGCATCGGCTCGATGACGGCGTGGGTGCGGTCGCCGCGCGGCACCATCAGCTTGTGCGGCTTCACCGAGGCGAGCAGCCCTTCGGCCTCCAGGTCGGCGACGATGGCCTTGCGCGCATCGTAGCGGTCCATCCCGCGGTATTTCTCCGGGCCGTGCTCGTTGATGCGGGCGTCCAGCGTGAGGATGGAAATCGGCGTGAAGCCGTGGCGGTGGCCGACCTGCCAGTCGTTGAAGTCGTGCGCCGGCGTGATCTTGACGCAGCCGGTGCCGAATGCCTTGTCGACGTAGTCGTCCGCGATGATCGGGACGGTGCGGCCGGTGAGCGGCAGGCGCACGCGCTTGCCGACGAGTTTCGCGTAGCGTTCGTCCCCGGGGTGCACGGCGACGGCGACGTCGCCGAGGAGGGTCTCCGGACGGGTCGTGGCGACGATCAATGCCCCCTCGCCCGCATTTTCCGCGTCAGCGAAGGGATAGCGGATTTCCCACATGAAACCGTCTTCCTCGGTCGACGCGACCTCGAGGTCGGACACCGCGGTGAGCAGCTTCGGGTCCCAGTTGACCAGCCGCTTGCCGCGGTAGATCAGCCCCTCGCGGTAGAGGCGCACGAAGGTCTCGGTGACGGTCTTCGAGAGGCCGGCATCCATGGTGAAGCGCTCGCGCGACCAGTCCGGTGAAGTGCCGAGCCGCCTCATCTGGCGCGTGATGGTGTTGCCCGAATACTCCTTCCACTCCCAGACCTTTTCCAGGAACTTCTCGCGACCGAGGTCGTGGCGGCTGATGCCTTCGGCGTCGAGCTGGCGTTCGACGACGATCTGCGTGGCGATGCCGGCATGGTCGGTGCCCGGCTGCCACAGCGTATTGGCGCCGCGCATGCGGTGGTAGCGCGTGAGCGCATCCATCAGCGTCTGGTTGAAGCCGTGGCCCATGTGCAGCGTGCCGGTGACGTTGGGCGGCGGCAGCAGGATGCAGAAGTTGTCGGTCTTGGCCGTGTCGGCGCCGGCGGCGAAATAGCCGCGCGACTCCCACAGCGGGTACCAGCGGCGCTCGATCTCGGCCGGCTCGAAGGATTTGGCGAGTTCCATCCTGGGGAAGGGAATTGCGGAAAGGCAAAATTATACCGGAGCGGCCTCTCATGAAGACGGCCGCCGTCCCGCGCGGACTGACTTTCTTACCTGCCTTGCCGGGTACGTTCCTGGGCGGAGCGGATCAGGTCGGAGATGAGCAGCGGCAGCGTTTCGCGCAGGGCGGCGCCGACTTCCTCGGCGACCTGTTCGGCAATGCCGTCGAGGCGGCGCGCGACCAGGCGCGGCAATGTGGCGACCAGCCAGTTCTCGACGGCGCGGGCGATGTCGGGCGGCAGGGGCGCGAGCAGGTCGCGCATGCGCTCGGCCAGGTGTTCCGCGCCCGGGCTGCCCGACAGGGCCGCCGAGAGCGCCGGTACGGCATGGCTGGGATCGACGACGTCGGTGAGGACCGGCAGGTCCTCGGGCGGCGGCGGCGTCTGCGCGCCGCCGGCGACGAAGGCGCGGCGCCGCATCAGCGCATCGGCCTTGCCGAAGACGTCGTCGCTCATGGCTCAGGCCCTGGAAAGATCGTGTGTCGCGATGGCATAGCCGCGGTCGCGATAGAACTTGAAGCGCCCGCGCGCCGGCCCGCGGTCGGCCTCGTCGGCGCCGACGATCTCGATGAGCCGCTCGAAGCGGGAAAACGCCGGCGGCAGTTCGCCGTCGAGATTCACCAGCACGTCGTGATGGGCCGCGTCGTCCAGCGAAGCGCCGATGACGACCGGCGTTTCTCCGGCGAGCGCATCGCCGGCGCGGCAATGCGGCACGAAGCCGTTCGCCGGCTGGACCCACAGCTGACGATCCATCCGGGCGGCCAGACTGTCGTCTGGCGCATACACCAGCACCTTGCGGCCCTCGGCGTACAGCGCGCCGATCAGCCGGCAGGCCGCCTGCACCTTGTCGCCGGCGCCATGGTGGAAGTCGATGCGGGTCACAGCCTGCCCGCGCGCTTCAGCAGGAAGTGCGTCAGCAGCGGCACGGGTCGCCCGGTGGAGCCCTTTTCCTTGCCGGAGCGCCAGGCGGTGCCGGCGATGTCGAGGTGCGCCCAGCGGTATTTCTTGGTGAAGCGCGCCAGGAAGCAGGCGCCGGTGATGGTGCCCGCCGCACGGCTGCCGCTGATGTTCGGGATGTCGGCGAAGTTGCTCTTCAGCATCTCCTGATAGTCGTCCCACAGCGGCAATTGCCAGGCGCGGTCGCCGGAAACCTGGCCGGCTTCCAGCAGTTCGCCGGCGAGGCCGTCGTCGTTGGCCATCAGGCCGGAGGCCACGGCGCCCAGCGCGATGACGCAGGCGCCGGTGAGCGTGGCGACGTCCACCACGCAATCCGGTTCGAAGCGCCCGGCGTAGGTGAGGGCGTCGCAGAGAATGAGGCGCCCCTCGGCATCGGTGTTGAGGATCTCGATGGTCTGGCCCGACATCGAGGTGACGATGTCGCCCGGGCGCGTGGCGGCGCCGCCCGGCATGTTCTCCACGGCCGGGATGACGCCGACGACGTTGAGCGGCAGCCGCATGGCGGCGAGGGCGCGGAAGGCGCCCAGCACGCTGGCGGCGCCGGACATGTCGTACTTCATCTCGTCCATCTCGGCGCCGGGCTTGAGCGAGATGCCGCCGGTGTCGAAGGTGACGCCCTTGCCGACCAGAACGATCGGCCTGGCCTTGGCCTTGCCGCCGCGATACTGCAGCACGATGAAGTGCGGCGGCTGGTGCGAACCGCGCGCGACCGACAGCAGCGAGCCCATGCCGAGCTTTTCCATGCGGGCGCGGTCGAGCACCTCGCATTTCAGCTTGTGCTCCCTGGCCAGCTTCCGCGCCTGCTGCGCGAGGTAGGCCGGCGTGCAGATGTTGGCCGGCAGGTTGCCCAGTTCGCGGGCGAGATCCGTGCCGCGGGCGATGGCCACGCCCTGATCCAGCGCGGCAGCGGCGGACTTGAGGTCCTTGCCGGCGACGGCAAGCGCGAACGCCGACAGGGCGGGCTCGGCATTCTCCTTTTTCGACTTGAGCCGGTCGGAGCGGTAGAGGGTGTCGTGGACGATCAGCGCGCCCTGGCGCGCCTGCCAGGCGGCATCGCGGTTGGCGACCGGCAATTCGCTGAGGGTGATGTGGACGCTCCTGCTGCCGGTGCCTTTCAGGGCGCGCACCGCCGCCGCCACGGCATCGCGATAGGCCTTTTCGCCGAATTCCGCTTCCTTGCCGAGGCCGACCAGCAGGACGCGCCCGGCGGCGATGCCCGGTGTGCCATGCACCAGCAGCGTTGCGCCGCCTTTCCCTTCCATGTCGCCGCGCCGCAGGATGCCGGCCAGATGGCCGCCGGCCGCCTTGTCCAGCCTCTGCGCCGGCGCCGACAGCCTGCGCGATTCGAACGCGCCGACGACGATGCAATCGCACTTGGCCTTTTCCGGGGCGATGCTTTTTATGCTAAATTCCACGCGCAACTCCTCTCCGACACATTTGGCTCCGATTATCCCTTTTCCCCTCCGAAAAAGTCAAAATGGCGCGCGGGCGGATTTTTGAGCGTGCGGTGATCCGCGAGTGCACGGGCACCGCCGGCGCCACCTTCGTCGCCCTGTTCGCCATCCTGCTGACGACGCAGTTGATCCGCCTGCTCGGCCAGGCCGCCGGCGGCAAGCTTGCTTCGGAGGCGGTTGTCGCCCTGCTGGGCTTCGGCGCGCTCACCCAGATGCACGTGGTCCTGTCGCTGACCCTGTTCATCTCTGTCCTGCTGACGCTGTCGCGCAGCTACCGCGATTCGGAGATGTCGGTGTGGTTTTCCTCGGGGCTGCCCCTGACCGCCTGGCTGAAGCCCGTCTTGAAGTTCGCCCTGCCGCTGGTGGCCGCGATCACCGCGATTTCCTTCCTGCTGTCTCCCTGGGCGCAGTCGAAGAGCCTGGAATACCGCCAGCGCATGGACAGCCGCGACGATGTGGCCCGCGTCTCGCCGGGCGCATTCAAGGAGTCGGCCAGCGGCGAGCGGGTGTTCTTCGTCGAAGCCGCCGCGGCGGACGCCTCCGCCGCAGACGAAGGCTCGGTCCGAAACATCTTCATCAGCACGATGCAGCATGGCCGCCTGGGCGTGATGATGTCCGCCGACGGTTATACCGAAAGCATGCCGAACGGGGATCGTTTCGTGGTTCTCCTCAACGGACGGCGCTACGAAGGCACGCCGGGCTCGCCCGAGTATCGCGTCATGGAATTCGAGCGCTACGCCGTGCGCATCGAGACAAAGGAGGCGCGCGGTATCGAGGCGACGTCGAAGAACACGCCAATCTGGGTGCTGATGCAGAACCCGACCAATTCCGGCAAGGGCGAGATTCTCTGGCGCATCGGCATGCCGCTGGCCGCACTCAACCTGGCGCTGCTGGCGATTCCGCTCGGCTTCGTCAATCCGCGGGCCGGGCGCACCAACAATCTGGTGCTGGCGCTCTTGACCTACATGTTCTACAACAACGCCATCTCGCTGTGCCAGGCCTGGGTGGCGCAGGGGCGGCTGCGCTTCGAAGTCGGCTGGTGGCTGGTGCACGTCGCGATGCTGCTCGTGCTGATCCTGCTTTTTTTCAGGCGCCAGTCCGTGACCCTCTCGCTGAGGCTGCGCCCATGAAGGTGTATCAGCGCTATCTGGCGAAGGAGATCTATTCGGCGGTGACGCTGATTCTCGTTGCCTTCATTCTGCTGTTCTCCTTTTTCGATTTCATCAACGAACTGCAAAGCCTGGGCAAGGGCAATTACCAGTTGCGTTACATGGCGATGTTCGTGCTGCTGACGATGCCGGGGCACGTCTATGAGCTGGCGCCCATCGCGGTGCTGATCGGCACGCTCTATGCGCTGACCTTGCTGGCGCGGCATTCCGAGATCACCGTCCTGCGCGCCTCGGGCCTGTCGACGACGGCGATCCTGGGCGGACTGTCCAGGATCGGACTGGCCTTTGTCCTGCTGACGTTCATTGTCGGCGATTTCATCGCGCCCCCGGCCGAGCGTGCCGCCAAGCAGTTGCGGCTGGAGGCGATGTCGCAGGTGGTGGGACAGGAGTTCCGCTCGGGGCTATGGGTCAAGGACGAGATGAGCTTCATCAATGTTCGCGCGGTCCTGCCGGATTCGAGGCTGCAGGGCGTGCGCATATACGAGTTCGACAAGAACCATGTCCTGCACTCGATTTCGGAGGCGAAGGAAGGCGAATACCTGCCGCCGAACCAATGGCGTCTCAAGGAGGTCGCACAGACGGTTTTCGAAAAGGATCGCGCCAGGGTGAAACGCCTGCCGGAGGCCGTCTGGCAGTCCGCCATCAATCCGGAGATTCTCGGGGTGTTGCTGGTCATGCCCGAGCGCATGTCGGTGGTGAGCCTGTATCGCTACATCCACCACCTCAGGGACAACCAGGTCAAGACGCAGCGCTACGAGATCGCGATGTGGAAGAAGCTGGTCTATCCGCTGGCGGCGCTGGTCATGATGGTGCTGGCGCTGCCTTTCGCCTATCTTCAGGATCGCATGGGTGCGGTGAGCGTCAAGGTTTTTGCCGGCATCATGCTCGGCATCACTTTCCACATGCTCAACGGCCTCTTCTCGAATCTGGGCGCCATTAACAGCTGGCCGCCTTTCTTTTCCGCCCTTACGCCGAGTGTACTCTTCCTGCTGGCAGCGGCCGGCATGCTGTGGTGGGTCGAGCGGCGCTAAGCTTCGGCTTTCACCAGGCGTGTGCCGGCGAGGCGATCGTGCAGGAACTGGCGGTCTCGATCGACCAGGGCCCAGAAGATGCCGATGCCACCGGCAAGCAGGCTCGGCCAGGCCAGCGCATAGCGCAGGAATAGTTGCCGCGTGGTCAGAGCCGGCCCATTGGCAGACACCAGCCTGATCTTCCAGGTCTGCATGGCCAATGTTTGCCCGCTGCGCTTCCAGAGCCAGCCGAAATAGGCGAACAGGACAGCGAAGACATGCAGCCAGAGCAGCGCCCCCGGCAGCGCGGCCTGCCAGATCAGGCCGATCAGCAGCTGGGGCAGGACGAATGCGACGCTCAGCACGCCCAGCAGCAGAAATGATTCATAAAGCATGCTGGCGAGCCGCCGCCGGATGCTGGGCGGCGGGAGAGTGCCGCGATGCACGATCGGTTACTGGGACGCCCGCGGCTCGGTTGTGCCGGAGGCGGCGGATGGTGGAGGCGATGCCGGTGGGGCGTTTTGCGCGGGAGCTTCGCCTTGCGGCGGTGGCGCATCCGCTTCCGCCTGGGCAGCCGGGGGCGGCGCGGGTGGAGGGGCGGCTTGCGGGGCCGGAGCGACCGTCAATGGCGGTGTCGGGATTGCAGGAGGTTTGGGAGCCAGCCCCAGCGCTTTGGTGGCGCCGCCGTTTCTGGAGGTTCTGGCGGCCTTTTCCGCCAGGCGCTTTTTTTCCTCGTCAGGCAGTTCCTTGTATTGCTCCCATTTTTGCCTGAGCGCCTGCTTTTTCTCGGGGGACTCGTCTTTCAGGGTCTTGTACTGGGCACGCGCCCGGGTGCGCTGTTCCGGCGTCAGGCTGGCCCAGTCCTGCATGCGCCGCTGGACGCGCGCCTGCTCTTCGGGCTTCATGGTCGGGTAGCGCTGGGCGATGCCCAGCCATTGCTTCTTGCGAAATGCCTCCATCTTGTCCCAGTCGCGGGACAGCGGGGCCAGGATCTGTTTTTGTCCCTGGGTGAGTTCCGCCCATGCCGGTTGCCTCAGTTCCGGGACAACGGCGTGCGCAGGGACGAACAGCGAGAAAAATAGGATCAGTCCTGCGACGACTGTTCGGAAAGCCATGCCTGGAAGCCCTTGTCGAGGTAGGCGTTGATCGGCAGATCGTCAGCGAGCAGCGCGCTGTCGATTTCCTCGAATTCGGCGGCCTTCTGATAATCGTTCCAGGTCGATACTCCGACGACCCCGATGGCCAGACCGATCATGGCGACCAGCGCCCTGGCATACGGCAGGATGACGTCCGCGGCGGCATGTCCGGCGCCGGCGAGGCTCAATTGGGCGCCGGCCGCTTTCTGGCGGACAAGCGCATTCTGGCGGGCCGCAAAAAGGCGGTCGGCGATTTTGCGGTCGATTCCCTCGGCGCCCAGATTGAGATGATGGCGGACCCTGTAGGCGAATTCACGTTCGGTATTCATAGCTCGATGCCCCTTGCCTTCAGTGCCGCAGCCAAGGCATGAGTTGCGCGAGAGCAGTGCGTCTTCACGCTGCCCTCCGAGCATCCCATCGCCGCCGCGGTTTCGGCGATATCCATGTCTTCCCAGTAACGCATAAGAAAGGCCTCGCGTTGACGCTGAGGCAGTTTTTTTACTTCATTTTCAATGATAGCAAGGACTTGTGTTTGCTCAAGACGGCCATGCGGGGTGGCCGGCATATATGACCCTTGTTCGACCTGCATGGTTTCCAGGAGATCGAAATCTTCCTCCTCGGAGGAGGAAAATGCCGAAAGCAGGGTGGTCCACAGGGAACGCACCTTTTGCCGGCGGTAATGGTCGCGGATGGTGTTTTGCAGGATGCGCTGGAACAGCATCGGCAGTTCCCCGGCCGGCTTGTCGCCGTATTTCTCCGCCAGCTTGAGCATGGAATCCTGCACGATGTCCAGCGCCGTTTCGTCGTCACGCACCGCGAACAGCGCCTGCTTGTAGGCGCGCCGCTCGATGCTGGCGAGAAAATCCGACAATTCCGTTCTTGCAGCCAGGATCTAGCTTTCCATTCGTTTTAAGGGGTTTTGCCCTTCGATAAATGCCTTGACCAAAGAAGGGAGGATAAGTAAAGTTATCGGTTTTTCAGCTGTTTATGAAGGTCTTCTGGGTGCAACCATGGTGTTGACTGGTGCGGAAATTGTAATCAGGTGCCTGCAGGAAGAAAAGGTCGAATATGTTTTCGGCTATCCCGGCGGCTCGGTGCTGTTCATTTACGACGAACTGTTCAAGCAGGACAAGGTGCGCCACGTGCTGGTGCGCCATGAACAGGGCGCCGTGCATGCCGCCGACGGCTACGCGCGCTCGACCGAGAAAGTGGGCGTGGCGCTGGTGACGTCCGGCCCGGGCGTCACCAATGCCGTGACCGGCATCGCGACCGCCTACATGGATTCCATTCCGATGGTGATCATCACCGGCCAGGTGCCCACCGCCTACATCGGCCAGGACGCCTTTCAGGAAGTCGATACCGTCGGCATCACCCGTCCGTGCGTCAAGCATAACTATCTCGTCAAGGATATCCACGAGCTGGCCACGACCATCAAGAAGGCCTTCTACCTCGCCAAGAGCGGCCGCCCCGGCCCGGTGCTGGTGGACATCCCGAAGGACGTCTCGGCCGCGAAGTGCGAGTTTTCCTATCCGAAAACGATCGCCATGCGATCCTACAATCCGGTGATCAAGGGCCACCAGGGGCAGATCAAGAAGGCGGTGCAACTGCTGCTCGAGGCCAAGCGGCCGATGATCTATACCGGCGGCGGCGTGATCCTCTCCGACGCCGCCGACAAGCTCGCCAAGCTGGTGCGGCAGCTCGGCTTTCCGGTGACCAACACCCTGATGGGCCTCGGCGGCTATCCGGCGACCGACAGGCAGTTCGTCGGCATGCTGGGCATGCACGGCACCTATGAGGCCAACATGGCCATGCAGCATTGCGACGTGTTGCTCGCCGTCGGCGCACGCTTCGACGACCGTGTCATCGGCAATCCGGAACATTTTGCCGAGGTGCCGCGCAGGATTATCCATGTCGATATCGATCCGTCGTCGATTTCCAAGCGCGTCAAGGTGGATGTGCCCATCGTCGGCGACCTGCCCGAGGTGCTGGAGGACATTTCCAGGCTGCTCGCCTCCAGTGGCGACCGGCCGGACGAGAAGGTACTCAAGGCTTGGTGGAAGCAGATCGACGAGTGGCGCGGCAAGGACTGCCTCAAGTACGACCGCAAGAGCAAGATCATCAAGCCGCAATACGTCGTCGAGAAGTTGTACGAGGTGACGAAGGGCGAGGCCTTCGTCTGCTCCGACGTCGGCCAGCACCAGATGTGGGCGGCGCAGTACTACAAGTTCGACAAGCCGCGCCGCTGGATGAACTCGGGCGGCCTCGGCACGATGGGTTTCGGCCTGCCGGCGGCGATGGGCGTCCAGCTCGCGCATCCGGGCTCGCCGGTGGCCTGCGTCACCGGCGAGGGCAGCATCCAGATGTGCATCCAGGAACTGTCCACCTGCAAGCAGTACCGCCTGCCCGTCAAGATCATCCTGCTCAACAACGGCTATCTTGGCATGGTGCGCCAGTGGCAGCAACTGTTCCATGGCAACCGCTATTCCGAATCCTACGTTGACGCGCTGCCGGACTTCGTCAGGCTGGCGGAGTCCTACGGCCATGTCGGCATGCGCGTCGAAAAGCCCGGCGACGTCGAGAGCGCGCTCAAGGAAGCCTTCAAGCGCAAGGACGACCTGGTCTTCATGGACTTTGCCATCGATCCGACCGAGAACGTCTATCCGATGGTGCAGGGCGGCAAGGGCCTCACCGAAATGATCCTCTCCGAAGAGCTATAAGCATCATGCGGCACGTCATCTCCCTACTTATCGAAAACGAAGCCGGCGCGCTCTCCCGCGTGTCCGGCCTGTTCTCGGCGCGCGCCTACAACATCGAGTCGCTCACCGTGGCACCGACCGAAGATCCCTCCATGTCGCGCATGACCATCGTCAGCGTCGGCTCCGACGACGTCATCGAGCAGATCACCAAGCAGCTGAACAAGCTGATCGAGGTGGTCAAGGTCGTGGACATCTCCGAGGCGGCCCACATCGAGCGCGAGCTGATGCTCGTCAAGGTGCGCGCCAGCGGCAAGGACCGCGAGGAGATGAAGCGCATGTCGGACATTTTCCGCGGGCGCATCATCGACGTCACCGAAACGACCTACGTCATCGAGCTGACCGGCAACACCAGCAAGCTCGATTCCTTCATCGAGGCCCTCGACCAGTCGCTCATTCTGGAAACGGTGCGCACGGGCGTGTGCGGCATCGGCCGCGGCGATCGCGTGCTGAAGGTCTGATTCTCTCTTTGACCGCCGTCTCCGGCGGACTGACTTTTGCCTGAAAGGAAAAACATGAAGGTCTATTACGACAAGGATGCCGATCTCTCGCTCATCAAGGGCAGGAAGGTCACCATCGTCGGCTACGGCTCGCAGGGCCACGCCCACGCCCTCAACCTGCACGACTCCGGCGTCAAGGTCACCGTCGGGTTGCGCAAGGGCGGCGCTTCCTGGGACAAGGCGAAGAAGGCCGGCCTGGCCGTCAAGGAAGTCGGCGAGGCGGTGAAGGGCGCCGATCTCGTCATGATCCTGCTGCCGGACGAGAGCATCGGCCAGGTCTATCGCGAGGACATCGAGCCGAACATCAAGAAGGGCGCGGCGCTGGCCTTTGCCCATGGCTTCAACATCCACTACGGCCAGGTGCAGCCGCGCGCCGATCTCGACATCATCATGATCGCGCCGAAAGGCCCCGGCCATCTGGTGCGCTCGACCTACGTGCAGGGCGGCGGCGTGCCCTCGCTCATCGCCGTGCACCAGAACGTCTCGAAGAAGGCGCGCGACATTGCGCTGTCCTATGCGGCGGCCAACGGCGGCACGCGCGGCGGCGTCATCGAGACCACCTTCCGCGAGGAGACCGAGACCGATCTCTTCGGCGAGCAGGTGGTGCTGTGCGGCGGCCTGACGCAACTCATCCAGAACGGCTACGAGACCCTGGTCGAGGCGGGCTACGCGCCCGAGATGGCCTATTTCGAGTGCCTGCACGAGGTGAAGCTGATTGTCGACCTCATCTACGAAGGCGGCATCGCCAACATGCGCTACTCGATCTCCAACAACGCCGAGTACGGCGACATCACGCGCGGACCGCGCATCGTCACCGGCGAGACCAAGGCCGAGATGAAGCGCATCCTCAGGGAAATCCAGTCCGGCCAGTACGCCAAGGAGTTCATCCTCGAGAACCGCGCCGGCGCGCCGACGCTGCTCGCCTCCCGCCGCAACATGGCCGCCCACCCGATCGAGCAGATCGGCGCCAGGCTGCGCGACATGATGCCGTGGATCAAGAAGAACAAGCTGGTCGACCAGACGAAAAACTAGTGGCTGCTTCGTATCCGCACCCGATCATCGCCCGGGAGGGGTGGCCCTTCCTGGCGGTTTCCGTTCTGGCGGCACTCGTCGTCGGCGGGCTGGCCGGCGCCGCCTGGTCGCTGCCGCTGTGGCTCTGGACGCTGTTCGTTCTGCAGTTCTTTCGCGATCCGGCACGGCCGGTTCCCGGTGCCGCCCGGGACGTTCTGTCGCCGGCCGACGGGCGCATCGTCGCCATCCGGAAAACGCGCGACCCCCACGTCGACCGCGAGGCGCTGAAGATCAGCGTCTTCATGAACGTCTTCAACGTGCATTCCAACCGCAGCCCGGTGGAGGGCGAAGTGAAGGGCCGCTGGTATCACGCCGGCGGCTTCCTGAACGCTGCGCTCGACAAGGCCTCGCTGGAGAACGAGCGCAATGCCCTCTGGCTGCGCACGCCGGACGGCCAGGATGTCACCTGCGTCCAGGTGGCCGGCCTCATCGCCCGGCGCATCCTCTGCTACGCGGGCGAGGGCGACCGGCTGGCCCGCGGCCAGCGCTACGGCTTCATCCGCTTCGGCTCGCGCGTCGATGTCTACTTGCCGCCCGAGTCGCGCGTGAAGGTGACGATCGGCGACAAGGTTTCCGCCTCGGCGACCATCCTGGCCGAGTTGCCCTGAGCCGGCGGGCCGTTACAATAGGGCCATGCCTGCATTCCGCTCCCGCAAGGCCCTCGTCAATCCCGAGTTGAGGCGACGCGGCATCTATCTGCTGCCGAACCTGTTTACGACCGCTGCGCTGTTCGCGGGCTTCTACGCCATCGTCCAGGCCATGACCGGCCACTTCGAACAGGCCGCGGTGGCCATCTTCATCGCCATGATCCTCGACGGACTCGACGGGCGCGTGGCGCGGCTGACCCGCACGCAAAGCGCCTTCGGCGCCGAATACGACTCCCTCTCCGACATGGTGTCCTTCGGCGTGGCGCCGGCCCTGGTGATGTTCGAGTGGGCCATGAAGGGCATGGGCAAGTGGGGCTGGATCGCCGCCTTCGTCTACTGCGTCGGCGCTGCCTTGAGGCTGGCGCGTTTCAACACCAATATCGAGGTCGTCGACAAGCGCTTCTTCCAAGGGCTGCCCAGCCCGGCCGCGGCGGCGCTTGTCGCCGGCTTCGTCTGGGTGCTGATGGACCTGAATTACACCGGTGAGGAAGTGCGCTGGTATGCCTGGGCCCTGACGATCTTCGCGGGCGTGACGATGGTGAGCAACTTCCGTTACTACAGCGGCAAGGACATCAACCTCCGGCGCAGCGTGCCGTTCATTGCGGTGCTGGCGATCGTCCTCTTCTTCGTCCTGGTTTCCAGCTATCCCCCCGGCATCCTCTTCCTGCTCTTTCTCTGCTACGCTTTTTCCGGCTACGCCATGGCGGCCTGGAGCTGGGTCAGGCGGCGCAAGGTCTCGCAATAACCGTCCTGCGGCAAATCCGTTTCGTGCGCGTACGCCTACAAGGTGAGATCGGCGGCGAGTGGCCTGCCCGGCATGTGGAAGGCCACCGGGCCGTCGGCGAGGCCGTCGACGAACTGGCGCACGAACGGATCGGTCGAGGCGCGGATCTCCCCGGGCGTGCCTGCGGCGACGACCTTGCCGCCGGAGATGAAGTAGACGTAGTCGACCACCTTGAGCGATTCGGCGACGTCGTAGGTGACGACGATGGAAGTGACGCCGAGGGCGTCGTTCAGGCCGCGGATCAGATTGCCGATCTGGGTGAGCGAAATCGGGTCGAGGCCGGAGAACGGCTCGTCGTACATGATCAGCAACGGGTCCATGGCGATGGCGCGGGCAAGGGCGACGCGGCGCGCCATGCCGCCGGAGAGCTCGCTCGGCATGAGCGCATGGGCGCCGCGCAGGCCGACCGAATGCAGTTTCATCAGCACCATGTCGTGGATCAGCTCGTCGGGCAGAGTGGTGCGCTCGCGCATCGGGAAGGCGATGTTCTCGAAGGTCGAGATGTCGGTGAACAGGCCGCCCTGCTGGAACATCATGCCCATCTTGCGGCGCATCTCGTAGAGCGCGTCGGTGCCCAGCTCGTGGATCACCTGGCCTTCGACCTTGACGTGGCCGGCCTTCGGCCGCAGCTGGCCGCCGATCAGCTTGAGCAGGGTGGTCTTGCCGCAGCCGCTGGCGCCGAGGATGGCCACCACCTTGCCGCGCGGCACGGCGAGGTCGAGCCCCTTCAGCACCTCGAGGCGGTTGTACGAGAACTGGAGGTTCGAAATTTCGATCAGGGTGTCCTGCGGGTCTGGCATGGCGGATTCCGTTTTCGGTTTCAGCGAACGTACCCCAGCTTGCGCAGGGCGTCAAACAGCTTGCCGGCCAGCGCCTCGTGGCCGGCGGCGTTGGGGTGCAACTGGTCGAGCTTGAGCCCGGGATCGGAGAGCGTCTCGGCGATGGCGTCCTCGACGAGCGGCACTTTCCGCTCCCTGGCGAGTTCGGCGTAAAAGTCCGGCGGCGACAGGCGCTGGAAGACGACGCCGGCGACGCTCGGCCTCGGCGTCGCCAGCAGCACCGGCTGGGCATTGCGGGCGCGCACCAACTCGAGGATGCGCGCCAGGTTGGCGCGCGTCTGCTCCTCCGGCAGCCTGCGCAGCATGTCGTTGCCGCCCAGCGCCACCAGCACCAGCCTCGGCGCATGCGCGTCCAGCAGCGCCGGCAGGCGCGCCAGGGCGTCCGAGGTCTTGTCGCCGCTGACGCCGCCATTCACGATGCGCCAGCCGGTCTTCCCGGCGAGCAGGGCCGGCCAGGCCTGCTCGGGACCGAGGCCGTAGCCGGCCGTCAGGCTGTCGCCGAGCGCCAGCACCGTCGTGCCGGGCGGCAGCGGCACGGCCTTTTCGGCCGAGCAGGCGGCGAGCAGCGCCAGCAGGGCGGCGAGCAGGAAGGCGCGCCGGCGCCCGACTTCCTGCTCGATCTCCTCCCGGATCTGGTGGATGCGTTCGAGCAGTTCGCTGATTTTCGGGTTCATCGCAGGCCCTTCGCCGTGTCGTGGAAACTGACTTTTACTGGTCTTCCTCGGGCAGCAGGGCGGCGACCATGGCGACCATTTCAGGATCGAGGTCGAAGCCCGGCGTCTGCTCGGGATTGATGGCGATGGAAATGCCCGAGCCCATGCGGCGCAGGATCCAGGCGAACTCGGTGAGCATGCCGCCGCCGTAGCCGGGGAAGGCGGCGAGGAAATCGCGGGCGCGGTCCGGTGAAGAGAACAGCACGAGGATGCTGTTGCCCTCGCCGTCCTCGACGACCAGTGGCTCGGCCTTGGTCGAGGCCTGGAAGCCGGCGATGGCGTGTTTTTCGTCCTTCACCGGCAGGAACACCTGCGCGTCGAGCAGGCGTCGGGCGAATTCCTCAGGCTCCAGCCTGCCCCCATCGAATTCCAGCAGCAGGGCTTCCAGTTCGTTGCGCGTGGGCTGCGGTTCATTCATGGCTTTTCCTTTCAGTCGGCGCGCGCCGCGGCGCGGGCGGGTTGCCGGCGCCGGGCCTGCGCCTCCAGCAGCGGCTTCAGGTAGCGGCCGGTGTAACCGGCGGACAGCTGCGCCACCAGTTCCGGCGGTCCCGCGGCGACGATGCGGCCGCCGCCCTCGCCGCCCTCCGGACCGAGGTCGACGAGCCAGTCGGCGGTCTTGATGACGTCGAGGTTGTGCTCGATGACGACGATGGTGTTGCCGTGGTCGCGCAGGCGCGAGAGCACCTTGAGCAGCATCTCGATGTCCTGGAAGTGCAGGCCCGTGGTCGGCTCGTCGAGGATGTAGAGCGTGCGGCCGGTGTCGCGCTTGGAGAGCTCCAGTGCGAGTTTCACGCGCTGCGCCTCGCCGCCGGAGAGCGTCGTCGCCGACTGGCCGAGCGCGATGTAGCCGAGGCCGACGTCGAGCAGGGTCTCCAGCTTCCTCGCCACCACCGGCACGGCGTCGAAGAAGGCGTGCGCCTGCTCGACGGTCATGCGCAGCACGTCGTGGATGGTCTTGCTCTTGTAGCGGATCTCCAGCGTCTCGCGGTTGTAGCGCCTGCCGTGGCAGACGTCGCAGGGCACGAAGATGTCGGGCAGGAAGTGCATCTCCACCCTGACCAGGCCGTCGCCCTGGCAGGCCTCGCAGCGGCCGCCCTTGACGTTGAAGGA
>JBDHRL010000167.1:0-3794 GCA_039807535.1 Rhodocyclaceae bacterium | reverse complement strand
TTCAAGGCCTGGATGCACCAGAAGGACCTGCGCATCGTCATGCAGGAGGCGCACCGCCTCGGCCTGATGCTGCCGGGTGCTGCGGCGACGGCGCAGATGTTCAACGCCATGGTCGGCTCCGGGTTGGGCGAGGACGATTCGATCGCCATGCTGAAGCTGCTGGAACGCATGTCCGGCGGCGAGAAGCACTGATTGTTTTCTCCCTCCCCCTCGAGGGGGAGGGCCGGGGAGAGGGTGGCACGGCGGCTGCCCCTCTCCCCAGCCCTCTCCCCGCAAGCGGGGAGAGGGGGTAGTTAGCCTGGGGGATCTGAAATGAAACTCGGCTTCATCGGCCTCGGCGTCATGGGACGCCCGATGGCCCTGCACCTGCTCAAGGCCGGTCACGAGCTGAGCGTCTACGCGCGGCGCGCCGAGGCGGCGCAGCCGCTGGTCGACGCCGGCGCGCGGCGGCTCGCCACGCCGGCGGACGTGGCGGCGGCCAGCGAGGTGGTGTTCACCATGGTCACCACCGGCGCCGACGTCGAGCAGGTGGCGCTGGGCGAGGGCGGCATCGTTCACGGCGCCAAGCCGGGCACGGTGCTGGTCGACATGGGCACGATTCCGCCCGGCACGGCGCGGCGCATCGCCGCGCAGCTGGCGGCGCGCGGCATCGAGACGATCGATGCCCCGGTTTCCGGCGGCGAGGTCGGCGCGCGGAACGCCACGCTGGCGATCATGGCCGGCGGCAGGGCCGAAGTGCTCGAACGTGTGCGGCCGCTGCTGGAAAAGCTCGGCAAGACCCTCGTGCACGTCGGCCCGAACGGCGCCGGCCAGGTGGCCAAGGCCTGCAACCAGATGATCATGGTCTCCTGCATCGAGGCGGTGGCGGAGGCGATGCTGCTGGCGGAAAAGTCCGGCGCCGACCCGGAGAAGGTGCGCCAGGCGCTTGCCGGTGGCTCGGCCGGCAGCCGCGTGCTGGAGGTGTTCGGCGCGAGGATGACGGCGCGCGACTTCAAGGCCGGCGTGGAAGCGCGCCTGCACCACAAGGACTTCGGCATCCTGCTCGACGAGGCGGTGACGCTCGGCGCGCCGCTGCCGATCGCGGCGCAGGTGTGGCAGCAGCTGAACGCCCTCATGGCGCAGGGCTGGGGGCGGGAGGACACTTCCGTCCTGCTGCGGGTGCTGGAGGGGGAGTCGCGCTAGTTTTTCCCTCTCCCCGCCGGGGAGAGGGCAGGGTGAGGGGCACAGAGTCTGAAGGAGACTACAATGGGGAAGGTCAAGCTGAGCCCATGGAATTCCGCAGATCATCTGAAATCGGACGAAGACATGGCTTTCTATCTCAACGCTTGCCTTGAGGAAGGCGACCCGGCTTTGATTACCCATGCCCTGAGCGTGATTGCCCGCGTTCGAGGCATGACCCAGCTGGCGTATGACATGGAAGCAACCGGTGAAGGTGGCCCGGCATTCGCAGTCGTATTGAGCGCTATCGGAGTGCTCGGTTTCCGCTTGCAGGCCGAGCCGGACCGCAGGTGACGATGGCAAGGTGCCCCGGTACCCTGTAGAAGTCCTATTGTCCTGATCCGGTCAGACACCGGACGATTTGTCGCCGTGTTGCACACACTGACTTTTCCTTTTTGCTTGCCACGGACTTTTTAGCCGCGATCAAGCCATCTGCTCTCACCTGCAGAGACGCTGGCATACGCCGGTTTTCAGGCAAACGGAATACAATGCAGCATTCATATTCGCTCCGATTCTTCGTGCGGTGCGATTTGTTCGACAGGCTCGTCCTGTGAGCCTGCAACCCGGGATACTTGGCTGCACGATATCCGTCGCGAGGGAGCATGGCTCACTTCTTTGCCCACAGTGCGAATACGGGCGGCAGTTGGCATCCGCTGCGGGAGCATTTGTCCGCCGTGGGCGATCTGGCGGAAAGTTTCTTCACCCGTACGACCCCTTGGCGGTCGGAAGCGCGGCTGGCCGGACTGTTGCATGACCTGGGCAAATACGGCGATCTCTTCCAGGCCCGTCTTCGCGGCGAGGAATCGGGGCTTGATCATTGGTCGGCCGGGGCGCGTGTGGCTCTGGAAAACCGTGCAGCCGCAGCGGCACTGGCCATCGAAGGGCATCACATCGGGTTGCAGTCGCTGTCGCGGGAAGCCCTCGGCCGCTTGCCCAATCCGTGCGTACCAGGGCTGCGCCTGACGGCGGAACTGCCCACCCTGAAGGAAAGATTGGTGCAGGACGGCATCGCGATCTCTCCTCCGGATCAAACGCAGCTTGGCCCGAACCTGCAGGCGACCGTGCCATCGATGCTCGATGTGCGCCTGATCTTCTCGGCATTGGTGGATGCTGACTACCTGGATACCGAGGCGCATTTCGAGGGCGATGCGGCCGGCAAGCGATACCGGGCACCCGGGCCTCGACTTCAATCCGCTTCCGCATTGGATGCCGTGTTGCGCCGTATCGAGGGCACACGCAAGGAAAGCGCTGCATCACCCGAAGTGCGCGCTGTGCGCGATGCACTGTTGACTGCTTGCCTGAGCGAGGCCGACCGTGAGCCGGGGCTATTCACGCTCACGGCGCCCACCGGCAGCGGCAAGACGCTGGCCATGCTCGCCTTTGCCTTGCGGCATGCGGCCAGGCATGGCCTGGAGCGCGTGATCATGGTCATTCCCTATCTGACCATCACCGAGCAGACGGCGCGCATCTATCGGGATATCCTTGCCCCGGCCTTCGGCGAGGAGTGTGTGCTGGAGCATCACTCTCTGGCCGGAACAGGCGAGGAGCGCTTCCGGCAGGATGGCGAAGATGCCGCCGGGCAGGCCGGCCATGTCGAGCGCAGGCGGCGGCTGCTGGCGGAAAACTGGGATGCGCCGCTTATCGTCACGACCAGCGTGCAGTTGCTCGAATCGCTGTTTTCCAACCGCCCGGCAGCCTGCCGGAAGCTGCATCGCCTGCAGAAATCGGTGATCCTGTTCGACGAGGCGCAGACGCTGCCCGCCGGGATTGCCGTGCCGACGCTGGCGGCACTGTCCCATCTCTCGGCCACCTGGAATTCCAGCGTGGTGTTCGCCACGGCGACCCAGCCCGCCTTTGCCCATCTCCATGCGGCCGTGACGCAGGCGAAGGCATCAGGATGGCAGCCGCGCGAGATCGTTCCCGAACCCGCTTCCCTGTTTGCACCCATGAAGCGTGTCGATGTCAAATGGGGCAGCCCGGATGATCCGCTGTCCTGGGACGGGGTTGCCGGGCGCCTGGCCGGCGTGCGCCAGGCCCTGTGCATCGTGAATCTGAAGCGGGACGCCCATTCTCTGTGGGAAAAACTGGGCGATTCTGGCGCTTTGCATCTTTCCACCAATCTTTGCGCCGCGCATCGCCAGGACGTACTGGCGCAGGTGCGCGATGGCCTTGCCAAGGGACAGCAAGTGCGTCTGGTGGCAACCCAGTGCGTGGAAGCCGGTGTAGACGTGGACTTCCCCTTCGTGATGCGTGCCTGGGGGCCGCTGGACGCTGTCATCCAGGCCGCCGGCCGCTGCAACAGGGAAGGCCGGTTGGTGGGCCAGGGTGCGCTCCAGGTGTTTCAGCCGGAAGAGGCCGGCTATCCGCCCGGCGGCTACGAACAGGCGACGCAGGTCGCCCAGATGCTGTTCCGCCGGCATGGCGCGGAGGGCATGAGGATCGACGATCCGGCTTTCATCACCGCCTATTATCGCGAGTTGTACGATATCGCCGGGACGGCGAATTCACGGGAAAGCAAGGCCATTCTCGCGGCCATCGAGGCCGGCGATTTCCCCGAAACCGCCCGGCTCTACCGG
>JBDHRL010000030.1:0-23332 GCA_039807535.1 Rhodocyclaceae bacterium | reverse complement strand
GAGGAATTCCGCCTCGGTCAGCTTGCCTTCGGCCTTCAGCCGCGCCGAGAAGGTGTGCAGCGGGCCGCGCGTCTTCCATTCCTCCACCTCGGCCTTGTCGCGGTAGAGCTCGGGATCGAACATCGAGTGGGCGCGGAAGCGGTAGGTCTGAAGTTCGAGGAAGAAGGGGCCGAGGCCGTCGCGCACGTGCTGCGCGGCAAGCTTCATGGCTTCGTGCACCGCCACCACATCCATGCCGTCGGCCCTCAGCGTCGGCACGGCGTAGCCGGCTGCCTTGGCGCACAGATCCGTTTGCGACTCGGAGCGCGCCAGCGCCGTGCCCATGGCGTAGAGGTTGTTCTCGCAGCAGAACAGCACCGGCAGCCGCCACAGCGCGGCGAGGTTCATCGACTCGTGGAAGGCGCCCTCGGCCATGGCGCCCTCGCCGAAGAAGACGGCGGTGACCGCGCGTCGCCCCTGCATCCTGTCCGCCAAGCCGAAGCCGACCGCCAGCGGCAGGCCGCCGCCGACGATGGCGTTGCCGCCGAAGAAGCGCGTGGCGGCGTCGAAGAGGTGCATCGAGCCGCCGCGTCCGCGCGAGCAGCCCGACTGCTTGCCGTACATCTCGGCCATGATGGCGTCCATCGACAGGCCGCGCACCAGGGCATGGCCATGCTCGCGGTAGGTGGCGACGAGATTGTCCTCGGGCGCCAGCGCGTGCAGCGCGCCGACGGCGCAGGCTTCCTCGCCGATGTAGAGGTGCAGGAAGCCGCGGATCTTCTGCGCGCCGTAGAGCTCGGCGCATTTCTCCTCCATGCGGCGGATGCGCAGCATGTCGAAGAGCAGCTTCTGGGCGAAGGGCTTGTCGTAAGGGACGGCCATATGTCCATTATTCCCGCAAAAGCGGGAATCCATGGGCGGCCAGGATTTCTGGATTCCCGCTTTTGCGGGAATGACGGTAAATCATCAAGCGCCTCCTTCCAGCGTTGACGTATCGCCTTCCGGCAGCCCCAGCTCGCGCGCCTTCAGCAGCCGCCGCATGATCTTGCCGCTGCGCGTCCTCGGCAGCGCGGGCAGGAAGTCGATCTCCTTCGGCGCCACCGCGGCGCCGAGTCTTTTCCGGGCATGGCCGAGCAGTTCCATGCGCAGCGCATCGGAGGCCTCGAAGCCTTTTTTCAGCGAGACGAAGGCCTTCACCACCTCGCCCACCATCTCGTCGGGCTTGCCGATGACGCCGGCCTCGGCCACCGCCGGGTGTTCCATCAGCGCGCTTTCCACTTCGAAGGGACCGATCAGGTGGCCGGCCGACTTGATGACGTCGTCGGCGCGGCCGACGAACCAGTAATAGCCGTCGGCATCGCGCCTGGCCAGGTCGCCGGTGAGATACCACTCCCCGGCGAAGCACTTCCGGTAGCGCGCCTCGTTGTGCAGATAGCCGCGCAGCATCGAAGGCCAGCCGCGTTTGAGCGCCAGTTCGCCTTCGGTATCCGCCGTGTCGACGGGACTGACTTTTCCCTCGGCGTCCTTCTTCACGACGGCCGCCTCGATGCCGGGCAGCGGCCGGCCCATCGAGCCGGGCTTGATGTCGAAGGCCGGCGTGTTGGCGATCATGATGCCGCCGGTCTCGGTCTGCCACCAGTTGTCGTGGATGGGCAGGCCGAGCACTTCCTTGCCCCACCACACCGCCTCCGGGTTGAGCGGCTCGCCGACGCTGGCGACGAAGCGCAGATTGGGATACGAACGCTTGCGCGCGATCTCGGCGCCGGCCTTCATCAGCATGCGGATGGCGGTCGGCGCCGTGTACCAGACACTGACTTTTTCCTCGTCGAGGATGCGGTACCAGCGCTCGGCATCGAACTCGGCCTCGTCGACGATGGAGGTGACGCCGTGCAGCAGCGGCGCGATGATGCCGTAGGAGGTGCCCGTCACCCAGCCCGGATCGGCGGTGCACCAGTAGATGTCGTCGGCGTGCAGGTCGAGCGCGTAGCGCCCGGTGGCGTAATGCGTGACCACCGCGCCATGCACGTGCATGGCGCCCTTCGGCGTGCCGGTGGTGCCGCTGGTGAAGTGCAGCAGCGAGAGGTCTTCCGGGCCGGTCGGCACGATGTCGAAATCGTCGGAGGCCTGCGCCATCAGCGTGCCGAGGTCGAGCGTGCCGGGAACGTTCGTCGCCTGGCCCTCCTCACCCACCAGCAGCACGTGGCGCAGCGTCGGCAGCTCGCCGCGCATCTTCGCCACCTTGCGCTCGTAGAGCAGTTCCGTGGTGACCAGCACGGCGCCCTCGCCGAGATTGATGCGCGTGGCGATCGGCTCGGGGCCGAAGGCGGAGAACAGCGGCGAGACCACCGTGCCGTTCTTGAAGCTGCCCAGCACCGCGGCGTAGAGCTCGGGGATGCGGCCGCAGAGCAGGAAGAGCCGCTCGCCCTTGGCGACGCCGAGAGACTTCAGCACGTTGGCGAAGCGGTTGCTCAGGCGCGACAGCGCGCCGAAGCTGACGTCGCGCTTCGCCTGCGCGCCGAGGAAGCGGAAGGCGGCCTTCTCGCGCAGCGGCCCGGCGGCGTGGCGCTCGACGGCCTCGTGCGCGATGTTCAGTCCGCCGCCGGGCAGGCCGGCCAGTTCGGCGCGCGCGGCGTCCCAGGAAAACGCCGCGCACGTCGCGGCGTAGTTGGCCAGGTTCGGCGGCACGCGCAGCGCGGCCGCGGTCTTGCGGATGATGCTCGGACGATCCACCCTGCCCCCTTGCGCGAGCGATGCAGGCATTCTGCGGCGCCGGGCGCCGCCCGGGCTTTGACCTGGAACAAACTCAGACGATACGGAAGTTCTTGAACTGCCAGGGATCGTCGTGGTCGAGGTCTTCCTCGAAGAGCCGGCCGCGGCCCCGCAAGGGCGTCCAGTCGGTGTATTCGCCGACCACCGTGCCGAGGTAGGGCCGGATGAAATCCATGATCCCGGCGTGGTCCATTTCCTCCGGCTCGATCACGCCGCGATCGGGGTTCTTCAGTGCCCAGATCACGCCGGCCACCACCGGCGCCGTCACCTGCAGGCTGGTGGCGCTGTTGTGCGGCGCGAGCCGGCGCGCCTCCTCGATGGAGAGGCGCGAGCCGTACCAGTAGGCGCCCTTCTCGTGACCCATCAGCAGCACGCCCAGTTCGTCCAGGCCGGCAACAATTTCATCCTTGACCAGGCGCTGCGATGCCTGCAGCACCCAGTTGCGACCGGCCAGCTCATGCACCGACTGCACGGTGTCGTCCGAAGGGTGATAGGCGTAATGCACCGTCGGCCGGTAGGCCGGGGCATCGCCTTCGCCGATGCTGAGATAATCGGCCAGCGAAATCGATTCGCTGTGGGTGATGAGGAAGCCCTGGATCGGTCCCGCCAGCGGCGTCCAGGTGCGCACGCGGGTGCTGGCGCCGGGGCGAGCCAGGTAGATGGCGGACTTGCAGCCGGCGGCATGGCGGCGGGCGTCCGCCGGGAAATGCCGCTCATGGCTGCCCCAGCCCAGCTCGGAAGGCTGGCAGCCCTCGCCGACAAAGCCTTCCACCGACCAGGTGTTCAGGAATTCGCCGGGCGCCTTGCGCGGCTCGGCCACCTGGGTGTCGCGCTCGGCGATGTGGATGGTGCGGATGTTCAGCTCGTGCGCCAGTTGCGCCCAGCCGGCGCGCTCCCGCGGGACGTCGGCCGGCCGGCCGGTGTCGCGCGCGATGTTGAGCAGCGCCTCCTTCAACAGGTGCGAGATCATGCCCGGATTGGCGCCGTGGGTGATGACGGCCGTCGGCCTGCCGGGACGCTTGAGCGCCAGGGCCGCTTCGCGCATGGCATAGTTGGTGCGTGCGTCGGGCGGCGCCGAGGGGTCGGTGTAGCCGCCGGCCCAGGGCTCGATGCAGGTGTCGATGTAGAGGGCGCCGCGCGCCTGGCACAGTCCGATCAGCGCGATGCTGGAGACGTCAACGGAGCAGTTGATCAGGATGTCGCCCTGGCCGAGGCGCGGCTCCAGCAGGGTACGGTAATTGGCGGGGGTGAGCGGTGTGGCGTGGAAGGCGACGCCGTATTCGGCGGCCACCCTGCGGCCAATTTCGTCGCCGGTCACGATTACGATCTGTTCCGGCTTCATTTCGATATGCCGCAGCAGCAGCGGCAGGGTGCCTTGTCCGATCGAGCTGAAGCCCACCATGACGATGCGGCCGGTAAAGGCCAGCACTTTACGATTTTCCGCCAATTTATTTCCCCTAAAAACCTTTCCGTGGCCCTTTGGGCGACATTGATATTTGTTACGTAAGGCCGCGCAGATTAAAAGAAAGCCCTGAAAAATGCAATGTCGTGGAACAATTCCGCAGAGCATGGGTGCCGGGCGCCGGCCCGGCCCGCCGACGCGTAAAATCGACCCTGCCGAGGGAAGGGACGGATGCGGAAACGCCGGGAAAAAATCGACTACAGCGCCGAGATGAACAAGCACGACTCGCCGGCCATGCGCCTGCTGTTTTTCGTGCTGGGCACGCTGTTCGTCCTGCTGGGCATCGCCGGCGCCTTTCTCCCCGTCCTGCCGACCACGCCTTTCATGCTGCTGGCGGCCGGCTGCTATGCGCGCGCCTCGACCCGTTTTTACAACTGGCTGCTGAACAATCCGGCCTTCGGCCCGACCATCGTCGAATGGCGGCGCCATCGCAGCATTCCCTGGCGCGTCAAGCTGGCCGCCATCGTCCTGATGGCCGCAACCCTGGGCATTTCCATCCTGTTCTTCGTGCCCTGGCCGGAATTGCAGATGGCACTGGCCCTTTTCGGCCTGCTGCTCGCTACTTATATGTATCGCATTCCCTCGCGCGACCGGCCGCGGTGACGATGCCCCTCGCCGAGACCTCGCTGGCCCATGCCCTGCACGGTGCCGCACGCGCCGTGGCCGGCGTGCTGGCCGGCCGCAACCTGAACGAAATCCTGGCCGGGCTGTGGCGCGAGGCGCCCGGCTTGCCGTCCGCCCAGCGCGGCGCGGTGCAGGATCTGGCCTATTCCGCGCTGCGCCGCTTCGGGCGGGACGAGTATTTCCTGGCCCGGCTGATGGACCGGCCGCCGCGCGATGCGATGGTGCGGGCGCTGCTGCTGGTGGCGCTGGCGCGCCTGGCGGCGCGGCCGGAGGACGCGCACACCATCGTCGACCAGGCTGTCGAGGCGGCGGGCGAACTGGCGCTGGGCAAATACAAGTCGCTGGCAAACGGCGTGCTGCGCAACTTCCTGCGCCGCCGCGCCGAACTGGAAGCGGCCGCCGCGCAGGACGAGACCGCCCGCTGGCAGCACCCGCACTGGTGGATCCGCCGCCTGCGCCGGGCGCATCCGGCCGACTGGCAGGCCATCCTCGCAGCCGGCAACGGCCGGCCGCCGATGACGCTGCGGGTAAATCGGCGCCGTGCCGCGGCGACTGACTTTCTGGCGCAGCTGCAGGAAGCGGGGCTGGCGGCGCGCCGGCTCGACGGCGATGCGCTCCTGCTCGCGCGGCCCGTGCCGGTGGAGCGCCTGCCCGGCTTCGCCGAGGGGCGGGTGTCGGTGCAGGATGCCGGCGCGCAGCGCGCCGCGCCGCTGCTGGACGTGCACGACGGCATGCGCGTGCTGGATGCCTGCGCGGCGCCGGGCGGCAAGGCGGCGCATATCCTCGAGTCCGCCGCGGTCGATCTGCTGGCGCTGGATGCCGATGCCGTGCGCGCCCTGCGCATCTCGGAGAACCTGCTCCGCCTCGGGCTGGACGCCCGGGTGAAAGCGGCGGACTGCCGCGATGCCGATGCCTGGTGGGACGGCCAAGCCTTCGACCGCATCCTCGCCGACGTGCCGTGTTCCGCTTCCGGCGTGACGCGCCGCCATCCCGACGCCAAGTGGCTGCGGCGCGACGGGGATATCGCGCAGTTCGCCCGCACGCAGGCAGAAATCCTCGATGCGCTGTGGCGGGTGCTCGCGCCCGGTGGTAAATTGCTGTATGCGACCTGCTCGCTCTTCCCGCAGGAGAACGGTCGCCAGGTCGCGGCTTTCGCCGCGCGACAAGAAGATTGCATGCGGCTGCCGATCGCGGGCGCGCCCGAGTTGCAGCTGCTGCCGAACGAAGAACATGACGGCTTCTACTATGCCCTTCTCGGCAAGCAGGCCTAGCGCGAAGCTGCGCTGGCGGGCGCTGCTGTTCTTCGCGCTGCTTCCCTTCGCGTTTTCCCCGCTTGCCGGCGCGGCGGAGATCGAGGTGAAAAACGCCGAGATCACGGCGGGGGAGGAATCCTGGCTGCTCGATGCGGAGTTCGGCATCGACCTCGGCCACCGCCTCGAGGACGCCGTCTCGCATGGCGTCGCGCTCTATTTCGTGGCGGAGTTCGAGCTGACCCGGGCGCGCTGGTACTGGATGGACGAGCATGTCGCCGGGCGCAAGCAGACCTGGCGCCTCTCGTACAATGCGCTGACGCGCCAGTACCGCCTGTCCTCCGGCGCCCTGCACCAGAATTTCCCTTCCCTGGCGGAGGCGCTGGGGGTGCTGGCGCGGCTGCGCGGCTGGGCGGTGGCGGACAAGGGACTGCTCAAGCCGGGCGAGCCCTGCAATGCCGCCCTGCGGCTGAAACTCGATCTGACCCAACTGCCCAAGCCCTTCCAGGTCACCGCCATCGGCAACAAGGACTGGAACATCACCGCCGAAGTGAAGCGCTGGAGCTTCACGCCGCCGGCGGAAGGCGCCGCCAAATGAGAGCGCTCCTCATCATTGCCGCCCTGCTGGCGGGCATCCTGCTCTTCCTGCTGACTTCCGCCTCGGCCAACACGGCGCTCTTCGCCGGCCAGTACCGCCTGCTGCTGGGCTTTGCCGCCGCCGTGGCCGCGGCGCTGCTCGGCCTGGTGTTGTGGCAATTGCGCCGGCTCTGGCGCGAGCACCGCAACGGGATATTCGGCTCGCGGCTCAAGCTGCGCCTGATGCTGATGTTCGCGCTCATGGCGGTGGTGCCCGGCGCCCTGGTGTACGCCGTCTCCCTGCAGTTCGCCGTGAAGAGCATCGAGTCCTGGTTCGACGTGCGCGTCGACAAGGCGCTCGAGGGCGGGCTCAACCTCGGCCGCAATGCGCTCGATTACCTGCTGACGGATCTCGCCGGAAAAGGCCGCAGCATGGCGCTCGATCTCGGCGACGTGGCGGGACCGGCGCGGGCGGCGCAGTTGAACCGGCTGCGCGAGCAGGCCGGCGTGCAGGTGGCCAGCCTGATTTCCTCCGGCGGCCAGGTGATCGCCAGCAGCACCGGCGACCGCGCCGTCCTGCTGCCCGAACTGCCGTCGCCCGCCCAGCTGCGCCAGGCGCGACTGGGCATCGGTGTGAGCGCGGTGGAGGGCGATGCGGCGAGCGGGCTGAGCTTGCGCGTGCTGGTGCCGGTGACCTCGCCCGGTTTTTCCGGCGAGAGCCAGGTGCTGCTGCTGTCGCAGGCGGTTCCGGCCGCGATCGCCAGCAGCGCCGACAGCGTGCAGGCGGCCTATCGCGATTACCAGGAGCTGTCGCTCGCCAGGAGCAGCCTGAAGTGGATGTATTCCCTGACGCTGACCCTGGCGCTGCTGCTCTCGCTGTTCGCCGCCATCGCGCTGGCCTTCCTGCTGGCGCGCCGGCTCAGCGCCCCCCTGTCGATCCTCGCCCGCGGCACCGAGGCGGTGGCGGCGGGCGATTTTTCGCCGCGCGAAACCCTGTCCACCCGCGACGAGCTGGGCGTGCTGACGCAGCAGTTCAGCCGGATGACGCGCCAGCTCGACGAGGCACGCGGCCAGGCCGAGAAGAGCCGCGCCGAAACGGAGGCGGCGCGCGCCTACCTGGAAGGCGTACTGGGCAACCTGTCGGCCGGCGTGCTCGCCTTCGATGCGGACACTTGCCTGCGCGCCGCCAACGACGGCGCGCGCGCCATCCTGCGCGACGACCTGGCCGATACGCAGGGACAGCCATTTTCCGGATGGAGCCGGCACCCCGAACTGCGCGACGCCATCGCAGCGGGCTGCGGCGGGCCGCCGGGCGAATGGCAGCGCGAGATCGAGATGCAGAACGGCGCCGGCGTGCCGCAGGCGCTGCTGCTGCGCGGCTCGCGCCTGCCGGAGGCTTCCGGCGGCGGCTGGGTGGTGGTGTTCGACGACATCACCCAGCTCATCGCCGCGCAGCGCTCGGCAGCCTGGGGCGAGGTGGCGCGGCGCCTGGCCCACGAGATCAAGAATCCGCTGACGCCGATCCAGCTCTCCGCCGAGCGCCTGCAGCACAAGCTGGCCGGCCGGCTCGCCGGCGCCGAGCGCGAGATGCTGGAGCGTTCGACGCAAACCATCGTGAATCAGGTCGAGGCCATGAAGCACATGGTGAACGATTTCCGCGACTACGCGCGGCTGCCGCCGCCGCAGCTCGGCGCGCTCGACCTGAATGCCCTCGTCGAGGAAGTGCTCGGCCTCTACGAGACTTCCCGCGCGCGCCTCCGGGTCGAGCTGGCCGAGGGCCTGCCGCACGTGGCCGGCGACGCGGCGCAGCTGCGCCAGGTGATCCATAATCTGGTGGCCAACGCCGAGGATGCGCTGGCGGAGGCGGCCGAGCCGGAGATCCGCATCGCCACGCGTGCCGAAGGGCGCGGCGCGGTGCTGGCGGTGAGCGACAACGGCAGCGGCTTTCCGAAGGAAATCCTCGCCCGCGTCTTCGAGCCCTATGTGACGACCAAGGCGAAAGGCACCGGCCTCGGCCTGGCCATCGTCAAGAAGATCGTGGACGAGCACCACGGCCGGATCGAGATCGCCAACGCCGTGCCCAACGGCGCGCAGGTGAAAATACGGCTGCCGCTGGCGGCCTGACGCAATCGGGGACAAGGATGCACAGGGCACGATAGCCGGCATATATAAGGCGTTGCAGGCAAGACGGAACGGAACAGCATGGCAAAGATACTGGTGGTCGATGACGAAGCGGGCATCCGCGAGCTGCTCTCGGAGATCCTGCGCGACGAGGGTCATGACGTGCAGCTGGCGGAGAACGCCGCCGCCGCGCGCCTGGCGCGCAATGCGGCGCGGCCGGATATGGCGCTGCTCGACATCTGGATGCCCGACACCGACGGCATCACCCTGCTCAAGGAGTGGTCGGCGGGCGGCCAGCTCAACATGCCGGTGGTGATGATGTCCGGTCACGGCACCATCGACACGGCAGTGGAGGCCACGCGCATCGGCGCGCAGGACTTCCTTGAAAAGCCGATCGCCCTGCAGAAGCTGCTCTCGGCCGTCAAGCGCGCCCTGCAAAAGTCAGTCTCTCCGGCACGGCGCAGCGAACTCACCCTGGCCGCCTTCGCGCGCAGCGGGCCTTTGCGCGACCTGAAGAAGCGCCTCGACCAGATCACCGGCAGGAGCCGCGCCCTGATGCTGAAAACCGGCCCGGGCAGCCTGGCCGAACTCGTCGCGCGCAGCCTGCAGGCGCCGGGCAAGGCCTGGCTCGACCTCGCCGGACACAGCCAGCCGCTGGCGCTCGAAGCGCTCGAACAGGCGGCCGGCGGCATGCTCTTCGCCGCCGAGCTGGCGCCGTTCTCCCGCCTGCAGCAGAAGAACCTTCTCTTTGCGCTCGATCGCCTCGAGAAATTCGACCTGCGCCTGGTCGCGGCCAGCGCGCAGAGTGCCGCCGAACTGGCGGCGGCCGGTTTCGACGAGGCGCTGCTGCACCGCCTGGCGGAAGTCAGCCTCGGTGCACCGGGCCTGGCCGAACTGAAGGACGAGGTGCCGGAGATGGCCGCGCAGCTGCTGACGCACCTGGTCGAAGCCGGCGAGGTGCCGCTGCGGCGCCTGTCGACGGCCGCGCTGAACACCCTGCGCAACCGGAGCTGGACGGGCGGCTATACGGAACTCAGGAATGCCGTGCGCTCGCTGGCGCTGGGTGCGCTGGAGGAGGAAATCGCCGCCGAGGACGTGTCGCGACTGCTGGCGCCGCAGCCTTCCGCAGCGGCGCAGGCGCTGCCGCTCGACCTGCCCCTGCGCGAGGCGCGCGAGGCTTTCGAGCGCGCCTACTTCGAGCACCACCTGCAGCTCGAGGGCGGCAACATGACAAGGCTGGCGGAGAAAACGGGGCTCGAACGCACGCACCTCTACCGCAAGCTCAAGGCGCTCGGCATTCCGCTCGGGCGGAAGGGCGAAGAACAGTGAAGATCATCATCCTCGGCGCGGGCCAGGTCGGCGCCTCCGTGGCCGAGAGCCTGGTGTCGGAGGCCAACGACATCACGATCGTCGATACCGACGCCGCGCGGCTCGCCCTGCTGCAAGGCCGGCTCGACCTGCGCAGCGTGGCCGGCAATGCCTCGAGCCCGTCGATCCTGAAGCGGGCCGGCGCCGAGGACGCCGACATGCTGATTGCCGTGACGCAGAGCGACCAGACCAACCTGTGCGCCTGCAAGACCGCGCACGCCCTGTTCTCCCTGCCGACGCGCATCGCGCGGGTGCGCTCCTCGGATTTCGCCGACCATCCCGAACTGTTCACGCCGGAGAACTTCGCCGTCGATTTTTCCATCTGCCCGGAGCAGATTGTCACCGACTATATCGTCAAGCTGATCGAGTTTCCCGAGGCGCTGCAGGTACTCGAATTCGCCGGCGGCCTGGTCAGCCTGGTTGCGGTGCGCGCCTACGAGGGCGGTCCGCTCGTCGGCCATCCGCTGAAGGACCTGCGCCAGCACATTCCGCAGGTGGATGCGCGCATCGCCGCCATCTTTCGCCGTGACCGGCCGATCACGCCGGAAGGCGACACCGTGATCGAGGTCGGCGACGAGGTGTTCTGCCTGGCGGCAACCGCGGACATCCGCAAGGTCATGCGCGAGCTGCGCCGCATGGACAAGCCGGTCAGGCGCGTCATGATCGCCGGCGGCGGCAACATCGGTCATCGCGTGGTGCGCGCCATCGAGGGCGACTACCAGGTCAAGGTCATCGACCGCAACAAGCGCCACGCCGTATGGCTGGCGGAGAACGTCAGGAATGCCCTGGTCCTGGAGGGCGACGCCACCGACGAGAAGCTGCTCGAGGACGAGAATGTCGACCAGATGGACCTCTTTCTCGCGCTCACCAACGACGACGAGAACAACATCATGGCGGCGCTGCTCGCCAAGCGCATGGGTGCGCGCCGCGTCGCCGCCCTGATCAACCGCCGCGCCTACGCCGACCTGGTGCAGGGCACGAAGATCGACATCGCCATCTCGCCGGCGCAAATTTCGATCGGCACGCTGCTGGCGCACGTTCGGCGCGGCGACGTGGCGGCGGTGCACAGCCTGCGCCGCGGCGCCGCCGAGGCGCTCGAGCTGGTCGTGCATGGCGATGCGAAGTCATCCCAGGTGGCGGGGCGCCGCATCGATGAGCTGCCGGTCATCCGGGGCGCCACCATCGGCGCCATCGTCCGGCGGGTGCCGCAGAGGGAGTCCGCGATGTTTGCCGGCGCCGAGGCGACGCAATACAAGGTGATCATGGCGCATCACGACACGGTGATTCAGGCCGAGGACCACGTCATCGTCTTCGTCGTCTCGAAGAACCTGGTGCCGAAGGTGGAAAAACTCTTCCAGGTCGGCTTCGGCTTTCTCTGAACGCTGCCGACGGGATCGACGATGAGCAATCCGCTGGCGGTTCTACGCGTGTTCGCGCTGGTGCTCATGGTGTTCGCCCTGACCATGCTGGTGCCCGCGCTGGCCGCCTGGGCCGGCCCGGATCCCGCGCTGGCGGCCTTCCAGGCGGGGTTTGCCGCCACCTTTGCCTCGGCCGGCGCGCTCTGGCTGCTGACGCGGCGCCAGGTCGACGAGCTGCGCGTGCGCGGCGGCTTCCTGCTGGTCTCCCTCGTCTGGCTGGTGGTGCCGGCCTTCGCGGCGATCCCTCTCATGCTGTACCTGCCGCAACTGAGCTTCACCGATGCCTATTTCGAGGCGGTGTCGGGCCTCACCACCACCGGCGCCACGGTGCTCGAGGGCCTCGATACCCTGCCGTTTTCCATCAACCTGTGGCGCACCGGCCTGGTGTTTCTCGGCGGCATGGGCCTGATCGTGCTGGCGGTGGCGATCCTGCCGCTGCTCGGCGTCGGCGGCCGCCAGCTGTTTTCGGTGGAATCGCCGGGACCGATCAAGGAGACCCGGCTGATGCCGCGCATGGCGCAGACGGCAAGGGGGCTTTGGCTGGTGTATCTGGCCTTGGCCATCGCCTGCACGCTCGGCTACGCCTGGGCCGGCATGGATTGGGGCGATGCAGTGATCCACATGTTTTCCACTCTCGGCCTGGGCGGATTTTCGAGCCACGACGCCTCGTATGGGTTCTTCAATTCGCCGCGTGTCGAGGCGGTGGCCATCGTCTTCATGACGTTGGCCGGCATGAACTTCGCGACGCATTTCATGGCCCTGCGGCGGGGTGAGCTGTCCTGGTACTGGAGAGACCCGGAGATCCGCTGGTACGTCGGGATCCTGTACGCCAGCGTGCTGGGCCTGGCCGCTTACCTGTGGTGGGCGGGCGCCTATCCGGATTTTCTGACCGCGCTGCGCTTCGCGGCCTTCAATACGGTGTCCATTGCCACCACCACCGGTTTCGCCAATACCGACTACGCCCAGTGGCCGTTCTTCGCGCCGCTGTGGATGCTCTTCCTCTCCAGCTTCGTCACCTGCGCCGGTTCCACCGGCGGCGGCATCAAGATGATGCGCGCCATCATCGTCTTCCGCCAGGTGATGCGCGAAGTGGTGCGCATCGTGCATCCGAGCGCCGTGCGCGCGGTCAAGCTGGCCGATGCGCCGCTGTCCAACAAGGTCGTCTTTGCCGTGCTGGCCTTCGGCTTCGCCTACATGGCCATCGTCGTCTCGCTGACGCTGCTGATGGTCTTCTCCGGACTGGATGTCGTCACCGCCTTCTCCGCCGTGGTGGCCTCCTTCAACAACGTCGGTCCGGGACTGGGCGAGGTGGGCCCGTCCACCACCTTCAGGTCGCTCACCGATTTCCAGACCTGGGTGTGCACCGCCGCCATGCTGCTTGGCCGCCTGGAAATCTTCACGCTGCTGGTGGTGCTCTCGCCGGCGTTCTGGAGGAAGTGATGGAGCGCATCCTCGCCGTCCTCAACGTTTTCGCGCGCATCGCGCTGATCTTCGGCCTGGCGCTGCTGCTGCCGATCGGCGTCTCCTGGTGGATCGGGGACGGCGCGCTGGCGGTGTACGACGAGGCGCTGCTGGGAACGCTCGGCGGCAGTGCCCTGGTTGCGCTGGCGACGCGGCGCTTTCGCCGCGAGCTGCGCGCCAACGACGGCGTCCTGCTGGTGGTGCTCTGCTGGGTGCTGCTGCCGGCCATCGCCGCCGTGCCGCTCCTGCTCGGCATTCCGGGCCTGGGCGTCGCCGACGCCTATTTCGAGGCGGTGTCCGGCCTCACCGCGACCGGTGCGACGGCGCTCTCCGGGCTGGATACGCTGCCGCCCTCGCTCAACCTCTGGCGCACCGAGCTGCACTGGATCGGCGGCCTCGGCATCATCGTCCTGGCGGTGGCCATTCTGCCCCTGCTCGGCGTCGGCGGCCGCCAGCTGATGAAGGCGGAAGTGCCCGGTCCGGTCAAGGAGGCCGGCATCACGCCGCGCGTGACAGAAACCGCCAAGGGCTTCTGGGTCATCTATCTGGTGCTTACGATCCTGTGCACCCTCGCCTACGGCCTGGGCGGCATGGGCTGGCTCGATGCCCTTACCCATGCCTTCAGCACGGTCGCCCTCGGCGGCTTCTCCAGCCACGATGCCAGTTTCGCCTATTTCGATTCGCCGCTGCTCGAGGCGATCACCATTGTCTTCGCACTGATCTCGGGCGTGAGCTACGTGACGCATTTCGCCGCCGTTTCCGGCCGCAGCCTGCGCGCCTACCGGCGTGACGGCGAACTGCCCTTCTATCTCGGCGTGCTCGGCGCGAGCGTCCTGCTGGTCGCCGCCTACATCTGGCAGCAGGGTTATTACGCCGAGTTTTCCACCGCGCTGCGCCACGCGGCCTTCAACACGGTGTCGGTGGCGACGACGCTCGGTTATGCCTCGACCGATTATTCGAAATGGCCGCTTTTCGCGCCGCTCTGGATGCTGTTCCTGTGCAGCTTCGTCACCTGCGGCGGCTCGACCGGCGGCGGCATCAAGATGATGCGTGCGGTAATCCTCTTCAAGCAGGTTTTTCGCGAGATCACCCACGCCCTCCATCCGAACGCGACGACCTTCGTCAAGCTCGGCGGCGCCATCGTGCCGAACCGGATCATCCTGGCCGTGCTCGGCTTCGGCTTTCTTTACATGGCGTGCACCATCGCCTTTACGCTGGTGCTGGCGGCGAGCGGTGCCGACATCGTCAGCGCCTTCTCGGCGGCGGTGGCCTGTTTCAACAACACCGGGCCCGGCCTCGGCCTGGTCGGCCCGGACAGCAATTACGGCACCCTCAGCGATTTCCAGGTCTGGGTCTGCAGCTTCGCCATGCTGCTGGGCCGGCTGGAAATTTTCACCCTGCTGGTGGTGCTCACCCCGGCCTTCTGGCGCAAGTAAAGGTCCGCCCTCCGCGCCCGGCGAGCCGGGCGTTCGCGGGCCGTGTCCGCTCCGGGTGGTAAACTCGCGCGATGAACAAGCTCAAGAACGACACCTTTCTCCGCGCCCTGCTGCGCCAGCCGACGGAATACACGCCGATCTGGCTGATGCGCCAGGCCGGCCGCTACCTGCCGGAATACTGCGAGACGCGGCGCCGCGCCGGCAACTTCATGAACCTCTGCAAGAGCCCGCAGATGGCCTGCGAGGTGACCCTGCAGCCGCTGGCGCGCTACGACCTCGACGCGGCAATCCTGTTCTCCGACATCCTCACCGTGCCCGATGCCATGGGCCTCGGCCTCTACTTCGCCGAGGGCGAGGGGCCGAAGTTCGAGCGCCCGCTGCGCGAGGAATGGGAAATCCGCAACCTGGCCGCGCCCGATCCGGGCGTGGAACTGCGCTACGTGATGGATGCCGTGGCGGAGATCCGCCGCGCCCTGGACAACTCGGTGCCGCTGATCGGCTTTTCCGGCAGTCCGTTCACCCTCGCCTGCTACATGATCGAGGGCGGCGCCTCGGAGGACTTCCGCACCATCAAGTCCATGCTCTACGACCGGCCCGACCTGCTGCATCATGTGCTGGCGGTGAATGCCGCCGCGGTGACCGCTTACCTCAATGCCCAGATCGAATCCGGCGCCCAGGCCGTGATGATCTTCGACACCTGGGGCGGCGTCCTCAGCCGGCGAGCCTACGGGGAATTCTCGCTCGCCTACATGCAGCGCATCGTCGCCGGGCTGAAGCGCGAGCACGGCGGTGCGCGCATTCCGAGCATCGTGTTCACCAAGGGCGGCGGGCAATGGCTGGAAGACATCGCGGCGATCGGCTGCGACGCCGTCGGCCTCGACTGGACCACCGACCTTGGCGCGGCGCGCGAACGCGTCGGCGACAGGGTGGCGCTGCAGGGCAATCTGGATCCGGTGGTTCTTTTCGCCCAGCCGGACAGGATCGCCCGGGAAGCGCGCGCCATCCTCGATGCTTTCGGCCCGGGCAGCGGCCATGTCTTCAATCTCGGCCACGGCATCTCCCAATTCACGCCGCCCGAACATGTCACGGCACTGGTGAATACGGTGCACGAGCACAGCCGGAAGCAGCGACAGGCCTAGCGCTGCGCGGACCCCTTGCGGAACGCCAGGCGGGGCGCGGCCTGGCGCGAGGGCAGGCGTGAAAGCCGCGTGAAAAAAGGCGTTCCGGAGGGGTGCGGGGGGTTGACTTATTCACATCGGCCTGTTCCGGCCGAAAAATGACCCGGCGCCCCACATGGGCAGGAGAGGATTTATATCTCAATGTTTTTTAATGGTTATTTTTAGTATAGTTTTTAGGCAAAGCGTGAAAACGCCTTACCTGTGGCGGAGTTAAGCCAATATCGAAGGGGTTTCCCACAAAGTTATCCACAGAATTTGTGGACAAGAATATTGCTCTTTCATTGCAGTGTGTTAGCGTCGATTTCAATACTTCTTGCGAAGATGTGAAACCAAGCCGAGCGCAGCGCGTACATTTTCCGAGATGAGTTTTCCCATCGTTCGTGTTGCGCTCGACGTGCCCTTGCCGCGCGGCTTCGATTATCTTGCCGAG
Organism: Rhodocyclaceae bacterium; assembly: GCA_039807535.1. Classification (GTDB taxonomy): domain Bacteria; phylum Pseudomonadota; class Gammaproteobacteria; order Burkholderiales; family Rhodocyclaceae; genus Desulfobacillus. Next base: position 7,260 of record JBDHRL010000030.1, on the reverse strand, counting down.
GATGCGCGGGAAAGCGATGCGGGACGGCGCGTGAGCGTTCCGTTCGGGCGTGGCGAGAAGATCGGCGTCATTCTGGAAGTGCTGGCGGCAAGCGAGCTTGCGCCGGAAAAGCTCAAGCCGGTGCGCGCGATCCTGCGCGATGCGCCGCCCCTGCCGCCGGACTGGCTCGCGTTGGCGGAATTCTGCAGCCGCTATTACCAGCATCCGATCGGCGAGGTCATGGCGCTGGCGCTGCCGCCGGCCTTGCGGCGGCGCGATGTGCTGCCGCGCCTGCCGGAGCGCGACCTCTACCGCATCACGGAAGACGGTCGCCGTGCCTTGCCGCAGCTTGCGCAACGCAGCATCGCCGCGCGGTTGCTGGCCGCACTGGACTTGAATGGCGCGATGTCGCGCGGCGAACTGCGTGCAATATCCGCCGCGGCAGGCAAACAACTGCCCAGCCTGCAGGAAAAGGGCTGGCTGCGGGTCGAGCGCGAAGCGCGGGATCGCAAGCCCGCCGCCGGCCCCGCCCTGCTCGAAGAGCAGCGCCGGGCGGTGGATGGCATGGGGCAGGCCTTCGGCCGCTTCGCCTCTTTCCTGTTGCACGGCGTCACCGGCAGCGGCAAGACGGAGGTCTATTTGCGCCTGATCGGGCAAGCGCTCGAACGCGGCGGACAGGCCCTCTTGCTCGTGCCGGAGATCGCCCTGACGCCGCAGCTCGAAGCGAGGGTGAGCAATCGCTTTCCCGGTGCCAGGATGGTGAGCCTGCACAGCAGCCTGGCGGATGGCGCGCGCGCGGCCGGCTTCCTCCAGGCATTGTCAGGCGAAGCGGACATCGTGCTGGGCACGCGCCTCGCGGTATTCACGCCGCTGCCGCGTCTCGCGCTCATCGTGGTCGACGAGGAGCACGACCCCTCCTTCAAGCAGCAGGAAGGCATGCGCTACTCGGCGCGCGACGTCGCGGTGTGGCGGGCCAAGCAGCGCGGCGTGCCGATCGTGCTCGGCTCGGCCACACCCTCGCTGGAAAGCTGGGCCGCCGCGCAGTCCGGCCGCTACACCCTGCTCGAACTGACCTCGCGTGCCGTGGCGGAAACCATGCCCGAGGTGCGCTGCGTCGACACCCGGCGCGAAAAACTGCAGGACGGCATGAGCGAACACTTGCTGCGGGCGATCGCCGCGCGGCTGGAGCGCGGCGAACAAAGCCTCGTCTTCCTCAACCGGCGCGGCTACGCCCCGGTGCTGGCCTGCCCGTCCTGCGGCTGGGTCAGCCGCTGCCCCGGTTGCGCCGCCAACCTGGTGGTGCATCTGGCCGACCGCCGCCTGCGCTGCCACCACTGCGGCCGCGAGGAGCACATCCCCGTCGCCTGTCCGACCTGCGGCAACCAGGACATCCATCCCTTCGGCCGCGGCACCCAGCGGCTGGAAGAAGCGTTGGCCGCGCGCTTCCCGCAGGCGCGCATCCTGCGCGTCGACCGCGACAGCGCCAAAAGTCAGTCCCGCTGGCACGGCGTATTGGAAGCGATCCACAACGGTGAGGCCGACATCCTGGTCGGCACGCAGATGCTGGCCAAGGGCCACGACTTCCCGAAGCTGACCCTGGTCGGCGTGCTGAACGCCGACGCGGCGCTGTTCGCCGCCGACTTCCGCGCGCCGGAGCGTCTTTTCTCGCAACTGATGCAGGTGGGCGGGCGCAGCGGCCGCGCCGCACTGCCGGGCGAGGTGCTGGTGCAGACGCAGTATCCTGACCATCCGCTTTATCGCGCGCTGGCGGCGCACGACTACGCCGCCTTCGCCGCGGAACAGCTCGCCGAACGCGAGCGCGCCGGCTTTCCGCCCTTCACCCACCAGGCCATGCTGCGGGCCGAGGCGCCGGAACTGAAGCAGGCGCTCGCTTTCCTCGAAACGGCTTCCGAACTGGGGGCGGCATTGTCCGGCGGGAAAGTGGCCCTCTACGACGCCGTGCCGATGCGGCTGCACCGCCTGGCGCACCTCGAGCGCGCCCAGCTGCTGGTCGAATCGCGCAGCCGTCCGGCGCTGCAGGCCTTCCTCGCGCGCTGGCTGGCGGCCGTGCGCGAACTGAGGGCGCCGAAGGCCCTGCGCTGGCACATCGACATTGACCCGCTGGAGTTCTGAGCTAGACTGACGCACATGCACCTGTCCGCCGCGGAAAGCCGCTGCCTGTCCCGCCTCTTCGGCCTGCTTGCCGAAGACATGGCGGAGCATGAGGTGCGCGAGCGCCTCGGCTTCGAACTGCTCGACCTGCTCAAGGCGGATCATTTCGCCTCGTACGTCTGGGACGAGGCGGCGCGGCGCTTCGGCGGGCGCGTCATGATCAACATGCACGCGGACACGCTGGGCAGCTACGAGGCCTACTACCAGTTCCACGACCCAATCACCCATGTCCTGCAGGCGCGGCGCGTGCCGACCCTCGTCAATCAGGTGATGCCGCAGCGCGAGCTGATGCGCACCGAATTCTTCAACGATTTTCTCGCCCGCGACGGCCTGCACTGGGGCGTCAATATGTACAGCTATGTGGCGGGGCGCAACATCGGCGACCTGCGCATCTGGCGCGGCAAGCGGCGCGACAACTTCGATGGCCACACGCTCGACCTGCTGCGCCTGGTCGAGCCGGCCTTCACCGGCGCCCTGCATCGCGCCGCGCTGCGGGCGCGGCCGGCCGTCGCGCCGGAACGGCACGGACTGTCGCCGCGCGAGCTGGCGGTGGCGCGGATGGTGGGCAAGGGGCTGACCGACAAGCAGATCGCCCAGCACCTCGGCGTCGAGCTGTCCACCGTGCGCACCTACCTCAAGCGCTGCTGCGACAAGCTCGGCGTGCAGCGCCGCGGCGCGCTGGCCGCGGCGATCGGGCGATCCGCCCGGGATTGAACTTCAGCGCTTCGGCGCCGGCAGGCGGCCGAACAGCTCCTCCAGCGCCATGCCGATGGCGATCAGCCTGCGGTCGCTGCCGGCCGGACCGTCGAGCTCGAGGCCGACCGGCAGCTTGCTCGCCGCGCCCAGCGCGACCGGAATCTGCAGGCCGGGAATGCCGGCATTGCTGCCCGGATCGGTGTTCTGGATGTAGGCGATGAAGTTGCCGATGCTGCTCGACTCGGGCGTCGCGTCGATGGCCACCTTCGGCACGGTCGGGAAGACCAGGGCATCGAGCTTGTGCCGGGCGAAGGTCTCCTTGTAGAGCTTCTGCAGCGCCGGGCGGGACGTCTTCATCGCCGCCTCATAGGCCGGTCTGGCATCGACCACCGTGTTGTCCGGCCCGGGCAGCTTGCGCGGGATCACCAGGCCGTCGTAGGTGCCCTTCACGTCCGGGCTGGAAATCTCCTTGGCCAGTTCGGCGATGCTCTTGCCCGAGCCGCTCGTCTTCAGATACTTCACCATGTCGTCGTAGGCCTCGTAGAGCGCGACGGGGAAGCCGATGGCGCCGTTGATCTCCGTCAGCTTCGGCATGTCGACCTCCACCACCGCCACGCCGGCGGCCTTCATCTTCGCCACGGCGGCGTCGAAGGCGGCGCGGGTGTCGGCGTCGAGGTTGGCCATGAACGGGGCGGCTACGCCGACGCGCACCTTCTTCAGCTCGGCCGCCCGGATGACGCCGCCGCCCGCGATGACGCGGTCGAGCAGCGCCACGTCGGCCATCGACGCCGCCATCGGCCCGGCCGTGTCGCGCGTGTGCGAGATCGGCGCGATGCCCTGCTGCGCATAGCGGCCGACCGTCGGGCGCAGGCTGGCGCAGCCGTTCAGGGCGCAGGGGATGCGCACCGAGCCGCCGGTGTCGGTGCCCAGCCCGGCGGTGACGATGCGCGCGCCGATCGCCGCGGCCGTGCCCGAGGACGAGCCGCCGGCGATCTTCGTCGCGCCGTAGGCATTGCGCACGCCCGCCTGGCCGCTGCTCTTGAACGCCGTGTTGTAGCCCGAGATGCCGAAGGCCAGTTCGTGCATGTTGGTCTTGCCGAGGAGGATGGCGCCGGCGGCGCGCAGCCGGGCGGCGACGGGCGCGTCGGCCTTTGGCACGAAGCCCTTCAGCGCCGGCGTGCCGGCGCTCGCGGGCAGGCCGGCCACCTCGATGTTGTCCTTGATCACCACCGGCACGCCGGCGAGCGGCTTGCAGGCGCCCTGCTTCCCGCCCCTGCCCTTGCGCGCGGCATCGGCGGCCTTGGCCGCCTTCAGCGCGCCGGCCTCGTCGAGGGTGATGAAGGCGTTCAGGTCGGCGCGCGACTTGGCGCGCGCCAGCGCGGCGGCGACGAGGGCTTCGCTCGAGTATTTGCCGGCGCAGAGGTCGGCAGCGGCCTGGCTGGCCGTCAGCGTGTCGAGGTCGGGCGCGACCTGGGCCTGGGCAATGAGCGGAATGGCGGACAGGGCGGCAATGATATGCCGGGAACGACGTGTCTTGCGCATGGCGGATCCTCCTGTGGCGATGGGTCGACGTTGCGGCGTCGATGCTCCGGTATCGATTCCGGATTGCCAGGGGATTTTCCGGCGGGCGTGGCTGCCTGTCTGTCCCTATTTTCGCGGACAGCTATCCGCCGCGGCGGCCCCCGAAGAGGAACCGGGCGTAGGCCGCCGCCTGCAGGGCGAGCATGATGGCGAAGGCGCTGCGGTAGGCGGCGGCTTCCGCGAGTCCGGAGAGGATCAGCCCGTCGATCAGCACCCCCAGGCCCCATTGCAGCGAGAAGGCGCCGACGAAGGCGAGCAGATTGAGCGCCGTCGTCACGCGGCCGGAGAGCGACGGCGCGAAGCGGGCCGCCAGCAGCGCATAGGCGAGCGAGCCGCCGGAGACGCCGATGCCGTAGGCGAACCACGCCAGCGCGATCGGCCGCAGGCCGGCCACCATGGCGGCCTGGCTGAGCAGCGCCAGGCCATAGCCGCCGGCGAGCAGCATCGACGGGCGAATGCCGGCGCGCGCCAGGCGCGTGGCGAAGGTGGCGATGCCGAGATGCGAGAGCAGCATGGCGAGGTTCAGCACGAAAAGGATCTCGGCGGCCTGGTGGCGCGTCAGGCCGTCGACCGCGATCAGCCACGGCACCGCCCACAGCCCCTGCACGGCCATGAAGCCGCCGGTGATGAGCGCCATCGCCGGAGCGAAGCGCCAGAAGGCGCGATGCACGAGGATGTCGCCGACTTCGCCCAACTGGCCGGCGATGCCGGCACGCACGGCTGCGACGCCGTGCTGCGGCACCAGGAAGAAGATCAGTGCCGCGACCAGGGCGAGGAGCAAAGTCAGTCCCTGGAACACGCCGCGCCAGCCGATCAGCGGCAGGGCCAGCTCCAGCGGCAGGCTGGCGGTGACGGCGCCCAGCCCTCCCGAAGCCATGATGGCGCCGGTGAGCGAGGCCTGGCGCTCCGGCGGGAAATTCTGCGAGAAGCCCTTCAAGGCGGCCATCAGGCAGGCCGAGACGCCGAGGCCGATCAGGCCGCGCGCCACGGCCAGCTCCAGCGGCGACTGGCCGAAGGCGAACAGCAGCGCGCCGGCCGCGGCGACGAGCAGCAGGCCGGCCTCCACCTTGCGCGGGCCGTGGCGGTCGAGCAGCAGGCCGAGCGGGATCTGGAACGCCGCGAAGGCCAGCAGGTAGGCGCCGGTGAGCAGCCCGAGGTCGGCCGCCGACAGCGCCAGCTCGCGCGCCAGTTCCGGCGCGATGACGGCGTTCACCGTGCGCAGCAGATAGGAAAGATAGTAGCCCGCGGCGAAGGGCAGGAAGACCTTGATCCAGAGATTGCGCCTCATGGATTCCTGCGCAGCCAGGCAATGCGCTCGTCCAGTTTTTGCACCCAGTTCGGCGACAGGCCCGGGAGGTCGCGCAGCCGGGCGAGCTCGGCCGGATCGGGCCGGTGCGCGCGGAAGGCGAACCACAGCTGGCGCAAGGTGACCGGCTCCGGATTGCGCCCGATCAGTTCGAAAGCGTCTCCTGCCGCGATCGGCCCGCCCTCCAGCACGCGGTAGTACCAGCCGGCGACGCAGTGCTCGGCGACGAAGCGCATCAACTCCTCCTCGCCGAACTTGTGGTTGATCTTCCAGCAGGGCTGGCGCGGCTGGCTCACCTGGACCGTGGCGGCGCCGATGCGGAAGACGTCGCCGACGCACACCGTGTCCTCGTCCCAGCCGGTGGTCGACACGTTCTCGCCCAGGCTGCCGGGCACGAACAGCGCCGCCTTGGCGGGGAAGGCGGCGGCGAGCTTCGCGTAGTTTTCCGCGGCGTAATGGTGCAGGGCCTTCCACGGCCCGCCGTGCACGCGGCGGTCGGCCTGCTCGTCGCCCGCCAGCCCTTCCGGGCCGAGCAGGACGGGGCCGCTGACCGCCGTCTTGAAAATCCCGCTCGGATGCCCTTCCGGCGGCAGCGGCCGGATGCCGCCGGCGAAGACGGCACCGATCATGCGGGGAGGGCGAGCGCGCCGGCCTGGGCGGCGTCGACGGCGTCGAGGGAGCCGATCGAGATGCCGAGGTTGCGCAGTTGTCCGTTGGAGAGGCCGTAGATCCAGCCATGCACCGTGACCGCCTGGCCGCGCTCCCAGGCGTCGCGCAGGATGGTGGTGCGGGCGACGTTGACCACCTGCTCGATGACGTTGAGTTCGCACAGCCGGTCCGCCGCCGCCTCGCCGGCGAGCGGGGCCAGCAGGGCGGCGTGCTTGTCGCGCACGTCCTGGATGTGGCGCAGCCAGTTGTCGATGAGGCCGAGGCGCTCGCCGGTGAGCGCCGCGCGCACGCCGCCGCAGCCGTAGTGGCCGCAGACGATGATGTGCTTCACCTTCAGCACGTCGACGGCGAACTGCATGACGGAGAGGCAATTGAGGTCGGTGTGCACCACCACGTTGGCGACGTTGCGGTGGACGAAGACCTCGCCCGGCTGCAGCCCGGTGATCTGGTTGGCCGGCACGCGGCTGTCCGAGCAGCCGATCCACAGGTACTCCGGGTTCTGCAGGTGGGCCAGCTTGTCGAAGAACGCCGGCTCCTGGGCGACCATGCGTTCGGCCCAGGCGCGGTTGTTGTCGAAGAGGTGTTTGAGCGACATTTGACTACCATCCCCCCGTCCCCCTTCCCCAGGAAGGGGGTGACGGTCGTGCGCCGCTTCGCGGCTTCATGTTGTTGGCTGCGCTGTCCTTGGGACGGCCCGGCGGAGACTACCATCCCCCCGCCCCCCTTCCCCAGGAAGGGGGTGACGATCGTGCGCCGCTTCGCGGCTTCATGTTGTTGGCCGCGCTGTCCTTGGGACGGCCCGGCGGAGACTACCATCCCCCCGCCCCCCTTCCCCAGGAAGGGGGTGACGGTCGTGC
>JBDHRL010000029.1:0-23519 GCA_039807535.1 Rhodocyclaceae bacterium | reverse complement strand
TGAAGATCGAGCGCGAGGCGGTGAAGAAGGAGAAGGACGAGGCGTCCATCAAGCGCCTCGGGCTCATCGAGGAGGAGATCGGCAAGCTGGAGAAGGAATATTCCGATCTCGAGGAAATCTGGAAGGCCGAGAAGGCGCAGGTGCAGGGCTCGGCCCACATCAAGGAAGAGATCGACCACACGCGCGCCGAGATTGCGAAATTGCAGCGTGAGGGCAGGCTGGAGAAAGTGGCCGAGCTGCAGTACGGCAAGCTGCCGCAGCTGGAGGCCCAGTTGAAGGCCGCGGAAAAAGTCAGTCCCGCCGACACGGCGAAGAAGCTGCTGCGCACCCAGGTCGGCGCCGAGGAGATCGCCGAGGTGGTGTCGCGCGCCACCGGCATCCCGGTGTCGAAGATGATGCAGGGCGAACGCGAGAAGCTGCTGATGATGGAAGAGCGCCTGCACCAGCGCGTCGTCGGCCAGGACGAGGCGGTGCGGCTGGTGAGCGACGCCATCCGCCGCTCGCGCGCCGGGCTGTCGGAAGAGAACCGGCCCTACGGCTCCTTCCTCTTCCTCGGGCCGACGGGCGTGGGCAAGACGGAGCTGTGCAAGGCGCTCGCCACCTTCCTCTTCGATTCCGAGGAGCACCTCATCCGCATCGACATGAGCGAGTTCATGGAGAAGCATTCCGTGGCGCGGCTGATCGGCGCGCCGCCGGGCTATGTCGGCTACGAGGAGGGCGGATATCTCACCGAGGCGGTGCGGCGCAAGCCCTACAGCGTGATCCTGCTCGACGAAGTCGAAAAGGCCCACCCGGATGTCTTCAACGTGCTGCTGCAGGTGCTCGACGACGGGCGCATGACCGACGGCCAGGGCCGCACGGTGGACTTCAAGAACACCGTCATCGTCATGACTTCCAACCTCGGCAGCCAGATGATCCAGCAGATGAGCGGCGACGACTACCAGGTGATCAAGCTGGCGGTGATGGCCGAGGTGAAGACCTATTTCCGCCCGGAGTTCATCAACCGCATCGATGAAGTGGTGGTGTTCCACGCGCTGGATGAAAAGCACATCGCCTCGATCGCGAAGATCCAGTTGGGCTATCTGGAGAAGCGCCTGGCAAAGCTGGAGATCGGGCTCGACGTGACCGATGCCGCGCTGGCGGAACTGGCCAAGGCCGGCTTCGACCCGGTGTTCGGCGCGCGCCCGCTCAAGCGCGCCATCCAGAGCCAGATCGAGAACCCGCTGGCGAAGCAGATCCTCGAAGGCAAATTCGCCGCCAAGGACACCGTTCGCGTCACGGCGGCGAAGGGCGCGATCGCCTTCGAGAAGGCGGCCTGAAACAGGCCGTCCGCCCCCGTCCGGCACTGTAGAATGGGGCACCCCCATTCAGGACAGTAGCCGGGCGATGAAGAACGACAAGGCGACGCCGCTTCTCGACGAGTTGATCGCGGAGGTCGCCGGCCTGCGCGCCTCGCTGGTCGAGCTGGCCGACAAGGCGGTCGGCGGGACCGAGGCGATCCATCCCCACTACCGCGACAGCGCGCGCAACCTCGCCCATTACCTGGCCCTGCGCCAGCACGACCTGCGTTCGCTGCAGGCGCGCCTGGCCGGGCTGGGCCTGTCTTCCCTCGGCCGTTCCGAAGCGCACGTGCTGGCCAGCGTCGGCGCCGTGCTGAACGTGCTTCACCGCCTTGCCGGCCGGCCGGCGCCGGCACCCGTCGGGCCGGCGCCGTTCGGCTTCGAAGCCGGCACGCAGCTGCTGGCCGGGCACACCGAGGCGCTGCTCGGCGCCCGGCCGGTCGGCCGCAACGTGCGCATCATGGTGACCATGCCGGGCGAGGCGGCCTTCGACTACCAACTGGTGCACGACCTTCTCGCCGGCGGCATGAACTGCATGCGCATCAATTGCGCCCACGATGAGCCGGGCGCCTGGCTGCGCATGATCGGGCACTTGCGCCGCGCCGAGCAGACACTCAAGCGGCCCTGCAAGGTGCTGATGGACCTGGGCGGGCCGAAGCTGCGTACCGGCCCGGTGACGCCCGGCCCGCAGGTGAGGAAGGTGCGGCCGCAGCGCGACGCCCGCGGCCGTGTCACCGCGCCGGCGCGCATCTGGCTGCACGCGGCGGAGGCGGCCGACGAGCCGCCGAGCGAAGCTGACGCCAGTCTGCCGGTCGATGCCGGCTGGCTGCGGCATCTCGCCGAGGGCGACCGCGTCGACTTCGAGGACGCCGCCGGGCGCCGGCGCCGGCTGGAAATCGTCGAGGCCGGCACCGGCTGCGCCTGGGGCCTGTGCGCCGGCACCGCCTATTTCGCGCCGGGCGTCGTGCTGCGCCGCAAGGGCGGCCGCGGCAAGCATCGCGAGACGCGGGTGGGCGAACTGCCGCCCCTGGAAAACTTCCTGCTCCTGCATCAGGACGACCTGCTGCTGCTGACGCCCGACGAGGCGCCGGGCGAGGCGGCCAGCCGCGACCGCGCCGGCCGCGTGCTGACGCCGGCGCACATCGGCTGCACGCTGCCGCAGGTGTTCGCCGACGTGCGCGAGGGCGACTGCATCTGGTTCGACGACGGGCGCATCGGCGGCAAGGTGGAAAAGAAGAACCGCGCCGGCCTGCACGTGCGCATCACGCGGGCGCGGCCGCGCGGCGAACGGCTGCGCGCCGACAAGGGCATCAACCTGCCGGACAGCCCGCTTACGCTGCCGGCGCTCACCGGGCAGGATCGCGATGACCTGCGTTTCATCGTCGAGCATGCCGACATGGTGGCGATGTCCTTCGCCAACAGCGTCGAGGATGTCGAGGCGCTCTCCGCCGAGATCGCCCGCCTCGGCCGCGGCATGCCGGCCATCGTGCTGAAGATCGAGACGCGGCGCGGCTTCGACCACCTGCCGGGCATGCTGCTGGCGGCGATGCGCGGCGCGGCCTGCGGCGTGATGATCGCGCGCGGCGACCTCGCCGTCGAGTGCGGCTACGAACGGCTGGCCGAGGTGCAGGAGGAGATGCTGTGGATCTGCGAGGCGGCGCACGTGCCGGTGATCTGGGCCACCCAGGTGCTGGAGACGCTGGCCAAGGAGGGCATCCCCTCGCGCGCCGAAATCACCGACGCCGCCATGGGCCACCGCGCCGAATGCGTCATGCTCAACAAGGGGCCGCACATCCTGCGCGCGGTGCAGACGCTCGACAGCATCCTGCACCGCATGCGGCGCCACCAGGACAAGAAGCGGCCGATGCTGCGCGAGCTGCGCCTGGCGCGCAACTTCGGCGCGAAGGAGTAAGCGCATGGACGCCGCTCCCGCCCCCGCCCCCGCCAGTCTGCGCAGCGACGCCCGCTGCATCGGGCTGATCGGCTTCGCCCATGCCGGCTCGCATTTTTTTCAGCTCATCCTGCCGCCGCTGTTTCCCTGGCTGATGCGGGAGTTCGACCTGAGTTTCACCGAGGTCGGCGCGGTCATGACGCTTTTTTTCGTCATCTCCGGATTCGGCCAGGCGCTGGCCGGCTTCGCCGTCGACCGCCTGGGCGCGCGGCGCGTGCTGCTGGCCGGAATTGCCAGCTTCATCCTGGCGGCACTGCTGCTCGGCCTGGCCGACAGCTATGCCATGTTGCTGGTCGTCGGCGTATTGATCGGATTGGGCAACTGCGTCTTTCATCCGGCCGACTTTACGGTGCTCAATCACCGGGTCAGTCCGGCGCGGCTGGGCCATGCCTTTTCGGTGCACGGCCTGTCCGGCTATCTTGGCTGGGCGCTCGCGCCGGTGCTCATGACCGGCGTCGCCACCGTGGCGGGCTGGCACATGGCGGCTTTTGCCGCCGCGGCGGTTGGCGTCCTCGTCTGGCTGGCGATCTGGTTTCTGCCGGAAGACGCGGTCGCCGGAGAAAAAGCCGCAAAAGTCAGTCCTGGCAGGACGGCGTCCGCCTTTGCTTTCCTGCAAGTGGGTGCGGTGTGGATGTGCTTCGCCTTTTTCCTGCTGGGGACCCTGGCATTTGCCGCCCTGCAGAACTACGCCACGCCGCTGATGCAGAACCTGTACGGCCTTTCGGTGGCGGCGGCCGCCACCACGCTCACGAGCTATTTGCTGGGCGGGGCGGCGGGGATTGCCGCAGGCGGCGCGCTGGCCAGCCGCAATACCGCGCATGACCGCCTGATTGCCATGGCGCTGAGCGCGGCAGCGCTGATGGCCCTGCTGATTGCCGTTGGCGTGCTGCCGGGCTGGAGCGTGCCGCTGGCGATGGGGGCGATGGGTTTTTGCACCGGCCTCGCCGGACCTTCGCGCGATCTTCTGGTGCGCAAATCCGCCATGGTGCGCTTTGGCCAGCACGCCTATGGACGGATCTATGGCTTCGTCTATTCGGGCCTGGATCTGGGGGCGGCGATTTCACCCCTCGGGTTCGGACCCCTCATGGACGCAGGCCATTACACGGCGGCGTTTGTCGTGGTCGCCGCATTGCAGGCCGGAGCCGTATTCACTGCGCTCGGAATGGGCCGTCTGCCGGCCGGTGAGAATACGCCCTAGAACGGCAGGCGGCGCCGGGCTGCCGGCGCGCAAGGCTTTGCCGGCGGCCTCGAGGCCGCGTTTTCCTCTTTTTTCTTTTGGGCCGGGGATTCGGCCTTGACCGGCTTGCGCGGCTCGTTCTTGCAATCGTTGGCAAAGCGCACCTTGCCTTCCAGAACGCAACCACGCATGCCGGGATCGCATACGGCCCCAGCCACTTTCTGGCAGACGCCGTTCAGGTCGTGGGGACAGGACCAGGAAGTCATGGCGTCATTCTAGCAGCCGCGGGCCGGTGCGGACGATCTCGATCAGACGGCCCCGAAGAGTCGTTCGACCAGCCGCCGCGCCAGCCCGCCCGCTACGCGCCGGCGATAGCCGGCGGCGGTGAGGGTGAAGGCGCGGTACCGGCACTCGCCGTAGAGGTGCCCGGAGTACACGCATTTCACGCCCTGGCTGCAAACGGCTTCCGAAGCCGATGAAATATGCAGGAAGTGGCACAAGCGAGGCCGGCATATATACGGCAGATTGCAACAAGAAGCGGGCGTTCCATTCGTGCGGAACGCCTGCCGGGCCGGTCAACGGGGCATGCGTGTCACTTCGGAATGGCGGAAGCAGCCGACGAGGTGGTCGTTCACCATGCCGGTGGCCTGCATGTGCGCGTAGCAGATGGTGGGACCGACGAACTTGAAGCCGCGCGCCTTGAGGTCGCGGCTGAGGGTGTCGGATTCCTTCGTGCTGGCGGGCACCTGCCCGAGGGTCTTCCAGCGGTTGATGATCGGCCGGCCGTCGACGAAGCGCCAGAGGTAGGCGTCGAAGCTGCCGAAGGTTTCCTGCACCTCGAGAAAGTGCCGGGCGTTGTTGATGGCGGACGCGATCTTCAGGCGGTTGCGCACGATGCCCGGGTCGGCGAGCAGGCGTTCGACCTGGCGCTGGCCGTAGCGGGCGACCTTCTCCGCGTCGAAGGCGGCAAAGGCGCGGCGGTAGGCTTCGCGCTTTTTCAGGAGGGTGATCCAGGACAGGCCGGCCTGGGCGCCTTCGAGCATGAGGAATTCGAAGAGCCGCCGGTCGTCGTGCACCGGCACGCCCCATTCGGTATCGTGGTAGGCGACATAGAGCGGGTCGTTTCCGCACCAGCCGCAACGCACGGGCTTCATGGCAGAGTGAAGTAGAAGGCGGCGCCCTGGCCGGGCTGGCTTTCCGCCCAGGCGCGGCCGCCGTGGCGGCGCACGATGCGATCCACGATGGCGAGGCCGACGCCGGTGCCCTCGAAGCGCTTGGCATCGTGCAGGCGCTGGAAAGGCTTGAACAGCTTCTCTACATAGGCCATCTCGAAGCCGGCGCCGTTGTCGCGCACGCAGAAGGCGCGTTCGCCGTCGTGGATCGTGGCAGACAGGGCGATGGTGGCCTCCGCGCGCTCGGCGGTGAATTTCCAGGCGTTGCGCAGCAGGTTCTCCAGCAGGGCCTTGACCAGGATCGGGTCGGCGTGGGCCCGCAGCCCGGGCGCGATCTGCCACGCCACCTTGCGTTCCGGGAACTGCTCCTCGAGAAACGCACGGATCTCGCCGGCGAGCCGGCTGACATCGACGTCGATGCGCTTCAGCTCCTGGCGGCTGATGCGGGCGAGGTCGAGCAGGTCGTCGATCAGTTCGCCCATGCGCAAGCTGGCGGCGCGGATGCGGGCGAGATAATGCAGGCCGTTTCCGTCGATGCGGTGCGCGTACTCCGCTTCCAGCAGGTGGCTGAAGCCGTTCAGCGCCCGCAGCGGCGCGCGCAGGTCGTGCGAGACGGAGTAGCTGAACGATTCGAGTTCCCGGTTGGAGGCCTCCAGCTCGGCGGTGCGCTCGCGCACGCGCTGCTCGAGGGTCTCGTTGAGCCGCAGGATCTCGGCTTCCGCCTGCTTGCGCGCGGTAATGTCGACCAGCATCACGAAAATCCTGCCCGCGATCGGCACGCCAAACAGCGACACGGTCTTGACGCTGCCGTCCTTGCAGGTGACGCGGTATTCCCGCGGCTCGATTTCCCGGTTTTGCGTGACGGCCTTCTCTACGAGTTCCGTCCATTGGCCCAGATTTTTCCTGCGGTAGTCCGGATCGGGATAGGCCCTGACCGCCCAGTCTCGCAGCGTGGGGGTTTCCTCGGGCAGGTAGCCGAAGGTGTCGATGGACTTTTGGTTGATGAATTCGATCGTGCCGTCCGCGCCGACGATGGTCATGGAGATCGGGCTTTGCTCGATGATGCGCCTGAAGCGCGACTCGCTCTCGCGCAGGGCGATTTCGGCCTGCTTGCGCTCCGATATGTCCACGCCGACGCCGATCAGGCCGGGGCTGCCGTCTTCCAGTTCGATCCGCTCGCCGGTGAAGAAATACGGTGTCCTGCCGCCGCCTTTCGTGAGCAGGCTGGCTTCGGCGGAGGCGTGGCCCGTGCGGAAGACCTCGCCCATCCTTTCCCCGATCAGGCGCCTGCCTTCGCCTTCGAAGAAATCGAGCGGGTGGGCCCGGTTTATTTCGTCGGCGGTGCGGCCCGTCACGGTTTCGAAATTGCGGTTCCATTGCAGGTAGCGGCCCTGCGCATCGAAGAGATAGAAGATGCCGGGGATCGAATCGATCAGGTGCTGGCGGAAATCGCGCTCGCGCCGGATGAGCGTCGCGACGCGCTCCTGCTCGGTGACGTCGGTGTAGGTGGTGACGAAACCGCCTGCCGGCATGGGGTTGCCGCGCACCTCGATGACGCGGCCGTCGGGCCGGGTGCGCCGGAAGAAATGGGCGACGGGATGCCGGGCGAGTTCGAGCATCTCGCGGACCTTCGCCTCCGCGTCGCAGGGGCCGTATTCGCCCCGTTCGGCATTGAAGCGGATGAACTCCTCGTACAGGGCGCCTTCGCGCGCCATCGCCTCGGGGAAATCGAGCAGTGTGCAGAAGCGCCGGTTGAGGGCGGTCAGGCGCAGGTTCCGGTCGACCACGCTGATGCCCTGGTCCATGTGTTCGAGAATGGTCTTTAGGAGATCGGCCTGCTGCCGGAGGCGGGTTTCGGCTTCAAGCTGCGCGGTGACGTCGCGGCCGGTGCCGTGGTAGCCGGTGAATGCGCCTTCCTCGTCGAAGCGCGGAATTCCGCTGGCTTCCAGCCAGCGCTCGTCTCCGGCGGCGCCGCGATAGGGATAGCGAATGATAAACGGCCGGTGCGCCTCGACAGCCGCCCGGTGCGCCGCCCATTCCTCGGCGGTGAGGGCCTCCGGGTTCGCCTCCCAGCGGGTCTTGCCCTTGACCCGGGTGAAATCGAGTCCGGCCTTGTCGTGCGCCATCCCGCTGAAGCCGATGAAGCGATGGTCACGGTCCTGTTCCCAGTACCATTCCGTGGAAATGGCGGCGGCCGCGAGCAGGCGTTCCTCGCTGCGGCGCAGGTCGCGCCTCATGCGGCCGGCCAGATCGTGGGCGTATTTCCGGGATCTGGCCAGCGTCAACCCGAGGACGGAAACCAGCAGGCTGATGATGCCGCCGCTAACAAGGACCAAAAGCGGAACCCGCTGGCCGGGCAGACGCTGGCGCCAGGCTTCGCCGGCGGAAAAGCGCAGCACCCAGTTGCGGCCGCCGAATTCCACACGGACGGTACGGGCAAGGTCGGCGGACGGGTCGCCGGGCTGGGTCGTGCTGGCGAATACGGGGAGGGGCGGTATCGGCGCCTCTCCCGCCGGCCCGACGTCGTCGATCGCGAAACGCTCTCCCGCCATCGACCAGGCATGGAAGTCATTTCCGAAGACCGCCTGACCGTCGATCGTGATGACCGCAAAGCCTTCCAGGGCGGCGCGGCGCTGTTCGACCGTGTCGACCGGTGCGGCCTTGCGGTAGATGGGCGCACGCAGCACCAGGCGCGGCTTGCCGGCCGGGCTTTGCACGAACTGAAAGGGCGGCGATACCCGGTACTGTCCGGTGTCCCGCGCCAGCCGGATCGTGTCGGCGTTGCCGGCCTGGGTGGCCGCGTCGTAGCCGAAGGCCGCCTGGTTTCCCGCCATCGGCTCCAGATAGTCGATGACGACATAGTCCGGCCGCTCGCCTTCCGGCCGTATGGCGAAATCGGGGTATCCCGCCGGTTCCAGAGAGCGGTCGCGACGCACGCCCTCGACAAAGGCCGCCTTGTCCCGGCCCGGCACGTAGCGCTGAAATCCCAGCGCCTGCAGGCCCGGGAGGCGTTCTTCCAGACGCAGGTTGCGGTAATAGTCGCGGAACTCGCCGCGGCTCACTTTTCCCGAGGCGAGGAACAGGCCCTGCAGGCCGAGTATCAGATTGCTGAAATCGTCGAGGCGGCTGCCGATATGGCTGAAGGCCGCCTCGGCGCGCGCATCGAAGCGCTGCCGGAGTTCCTTTTCCAGATAGGCCGAAGTGAGCTGATGGATCAGCAGCGTGAGCAGCAGGCCCGCAAGGAAGAGAATGGCCGCGACCGCCGGCGGAGCCAGCCGCACTGTCGCCTGAGCCGGGCGGGAGAGGTTCATGCTGAAGCTTATAATCGTCCAAATGGGCTTGCAACCGAAATAACGGTTCCTTCATGGATGACTTGAGGCTGGCGGATACGGCCGGGCCCTCGCCCTGGTTGAGCCGCTTCGCGCCCCTGATCGTCCGCGGGGGAAGCGTGCTCGACCTCGCCTGCGGGCGCGGCCGCCACGTGCGGCTGCTGGCCGGCATGGGGCTGGCGGTCGAGGCGGTGGATCGTGATGCGGCGGCGCTGCAAGGACTGGCCGGCCTGGCGGGCGTGGCCGCCCTTCAGGCGGACCTGGAAGGCCGGCCGTGGCCTTATGCGGGACGGACTTTTGCCGGCATCGTCGTGACGAACTATCTGCACCGCCCGCTGTTTCCGCTTCTGATCGAGGCGCTGGCGCCGGGTGGCGTGCTGATCTACGAGACCTTCATGCAGGGCCACGAGCGCTTCGGCCGGCCCTCCAATCCGGATTTCCTGCTGCGCCCCGGCGAGCTGCTGGAGGCCTTCGGCGGGCAACTGTCCGTTGTCGCCTTCGAGCAGGGGGAGGTGGCGCGGCCGCAACCGGCCATGGTGCAGCGCCTGTGCGCCGTCAGGGGAAACGGTCGTTTACGCCTGCCCTGAGCGCGGTTGGCGGAAAGCCGCGGCGCTCAGCCACAGCGTGGCGGTGATCATCGCCGCGCCTCCCAGGAAGACGAGTGCCGGCGGCACGGCGAAGAGCGCGTGCAGGATCACGCCGACCGGCATGAGCAGGCCGGCAAGCGCAAGCCGGGAGATCCAGCGCGCCTGGGAGGGCGGGACCGGCAGCCTGATGAGCGCGAGGCCGACAACGACGTTGATCAGCCCGAAGAGCGCGCCATGTGCGTGGCCGACGCGGATCTCGAAGTGCGTCCCGCTGGCGAACTGGGCGATCCACCGTTCCCTGTCCGGCGCGATGTCGTGCATGTAGCCGAGAAAAAACCCGATGGCCATGAACAGGCCGAGAAACAGGAATCCCCAGCCGACGTTTTTTCTTCCCGCCATGACTGCCTCCACGGAGCTTATCTGCCTACCTCGTTGCCCTCGGCGTCGATGTAATAGATCGCCGTCGGGTTGTTATACATGTTGTTGCTCGGCTGCACTTCGATTTTGTGCGGCCGGCCTTTCGCAAACAGTCTTGCCCTCGCGTAGACGCCGCTCATCGTGTCGGCATCGAACGCACACCGGCCCGCAGACCCCTTCTCCGCCCAGCTGCCATCGGCATTTTGCAGAATCACCACTGCTTTCATGTCTTGCTCCCGTTCTTCGAAGCCAGGCGGTCACTATAAACGCAATCCTCAGCCCCGCGCAGCATCGGCCGGCGCCGCGAGGACGGCCGCGGCCAGCCTTTTCAGGCCGGCAGGGGAGAGGTCGCCGGTGGCGAAGCGCGGCGCTTCGGCATAGCGGACGTAGTTCCTGCCCTGCGAACGGCGGTAGAGCGGATCGTAGTGTTTTTCCAGCAGCTCGCCCACCAGTCCGGGCCAGTCGCGGGCATCGACCAGCGCGTTCCAGCGTTGCAGCGTTCCATGGCTATGCAGCTCGCGCAGGCAGGCGAGTTTTTCCCTGAGGCCGGCCGGATCGGAGAGGAAATGGCCGTAATCGCCGATGAGGAAGGCGATACGCGCCGCCTCGGTGGCCTCGATGCGCAGGCAGGGGCTGGCGCGCATGGTCTCGAGCAGGGCGTCGGGCACCTGCAGCCGGCCGATCTTGCGGCTTTCCGCCTCGACGAACACCGGCCGCTCGAAAGTCAGTCCCTGCAGGACGGCGAGCAGGCGGCTCTCGAACATCTTCTGCGCGGGCTGGGGCAGATCCCCCCCGCGAGAGCCTCGCTGCGCTCGGCTTTCCCCCCCGGGGGGGCCAAGAAACTCTTGGGGCGACCCGGCGAGTTTCTTGTCGTCCGGCAGGCCGCCCAGCACCGAACCCTTGTGCGCGGCGAGCGCCTCGAGATCGAGCACCTGCGCGCCCCGGGCGGCGAGCGCTTCGAGCAGACGGCTCTTGCCGCTGCCGGTGGCGCCGGTGATGATGCGGAAGGCAAAGCGGCGCGGCAGATCGGCGAGTTGCCCGACGACGTGGCGGCGGTACGACTTGTAGCCGCCCTCCAGTGAGCAGGCGCGCCAGCCGATCTGGCGCAGTACATGGGTCATGGCGCCGCTCCTCTTGCCACCGCGCCAGCAGTAGACGAGCGGCCGCCACGCGCGCGGCCTGTCGAGGAAGCGCGCCTCGATGTGTTCGGCAATGTGGCGGGCGACCAGGGCGGCGCCGAGCTTCTTGGCGGCAAAGGGCGATTCCTGCTTGTAGAGCGTGCCGACGCGGACGCGCTCCTCGTTCGAGAGCACCGGGCAATTGACCGCGCCGGGCATGTGGTCTTCGGCGAATTCGGCCGGCGAGCGCACGTCGATGATCTCGTCAAATTCACCGGCCTGTGTTACGTTCGCGACACCCTGTGTTTTCATCGTCTTCATGAATATCAAGCTTACGCAATTCTCCCATGGCGGCGGCTGCGGCTGCAAAATCGCGCCGGCCGTGCTGACCGAACTGCTGGCCGACACGCCGCTGCGCGTCATGCCGAAGGAGCTCATCGTCGGCACCGAAACCGCCGACGACGCGGCGGTGTACCAGCTGAACGACAGCCAGGCAATCGTCGCCACGACGGATTTCTTCACGCCCATCGTCGACGACCCCTACGAC
Source organism: Rhodocyclaceae bacterium (assembly GCA_039807535.1). Classification (GTDB taxonomy): domain Bacteria; phylum Pseudomonadota; class Gammaproteobacteria; order Burkholderiales; family Rhodocyclaceae; genus Desulfobacillus. The sequence goes on along the minus strand of JBDHRL010000029.1, from coordinate 11,881 downwards.
TTCGGCCGCATTGCCGCGACCAATGCCATCTCCGACATCTACGCCATGGGCGGGCGGCCGATCATGGCGCTGGCGGTGGTCGGCATGCCGCTCGACAAGCTGCCGCTGGAAGTGATCCGGAAAATTCTCGCCGGCGGCGAGTCGGTCTGCGCCGAGGCCGGCATTCCCATCGCGGGGGGGCACTCCATCGACGTGCTGGAGCCGATCTATGGCCTGGTGGCGCTGGGGCTGGTGCATCCGCAGCGCGTCAAGCGCAACAGCGGCGCGAAGGCCGGCGACGTGCTCATCCTCGGCAAGCCGCTCGGCGTCGGCATTCTTTCCGCCGCGCTGAAGAAGGGCCTGCTCACGCCGGATGGCTACGCCACCATGATCCGCCACACGACGAAACTCAACACGCCCGGCGCGCGCCTGGCCGAGCTGGACGGCGTGCACGCCATCACCGACGTCACCGGCTTCGGACTGGCCGGGCACCTGCTGGAAATCTGCCGCGGCTCGCAGCTGTCGGCCACGGTGCGCTTCGCCGATCTTCCCCTCATCCCGGAGGCGGTCGGCTTCGTCCGGGAAGGCATCTCCACCGGCGCGTCGACGCGCAACTGGGGCGGCTATGGCGCGGACGTGGCCCTGCCGGAGGGCGCGCCCGACTGGCAGCAGAAACTCCTCACCGATCCGCAGACCAGCGGGGGACTGCTCGTCGCCTGCACGCCGGAGACGGCACCGGCCGTGCTGGCCGGGCTGCAGGGCGCCGGCTTCGCCGAGGCGGCGGTGATCGGCCGGCTGCAGGCGGGGCCGGCCCGCCTGAGCATCATCTGAGCAGGGGCTGCAGGACCTTCCACACGTTGTCGAGGATCGCCGGCTGGGCCGCGGCCGTCGGGTGAATGTTGTCCGGCTGGAACAGCTCGCGCTTGTCCGCCACGCCCTCGAGCAGGAAGGGCACCAGCGCCGTCCTGTGGCGCTTCGCCAGCTCGGCATAGCTCCGCTCGAAAGCCTGCGTGTAGTCGGGGCCGTAGTTGGGCGGCAGCCTCATGCCGGCCAGCACGACGCGCGCGTTGCGGGACTGGGCGGCGCCGATCATGGCTGCCAGATTTTCGCGCAGGGCGGCGACCGGCAGGCCGCGCAGGCCATCGTTGCCGCCCAGGGCGATGATGACGACGGCGGGTTTCGACTGGTCGAGCGCGGCGCCGATGCGGCTGCGCCCGCCGGCGGCGGTGTCGCCGCTGATGCTGGCATTGACGACGCTATAATCCAGCCGCTGCTCGCGCAGGCGCTTTTCGAGCAGGGACGGCCAGGACTGGCCCTGGCCGAGTCCATAGCCCGCCGAGAGGCTGTCGCCGACGACGAGGATGCTGCCCGCCGCCTGCGCGGCGAACGAAACCAGAAGCAAGATACCCGCGGAGAGGAATTTGAGCATTGACGCAGCGGCTCCCATGATCGAAGTCGTCGCGCTCGGCAAGGAAGTGCCGAGCGGCGGCGGACGGCTGGTGATTCTGCACGAGATTTCCTTTCGGGTCATGCCCGGCGAGGCGGTGGCCATCGTCGGCGCTTCCGGTTCGGGGAAATCGACGCTGCTTGGACTGCTGGCCGGCCTGGATGTTCCGACGCAGGGGCGCGTGCTGCTGGCCGGAGAGGACCTCAACGCGCTCGACGAGGACGCGCGCGCGGCGCTGCGCGGACGCCTGCTCGGCTTCGTCTTCCAGTCCTTTCAGTTGCTGCCGGCGCTCACCGCGCTGGAAAATGTCATGCTGCCGCTGGAACTGGCCGGCCGCAGCGGTGCGCGCGCCGACGCCGAGCAGATGCTCGCGCGCGTCGGCCTGTCGCAGCGCCTCGGCCATTATCCGAAGCACCTCTCCGGCGGCGAGCAGCAGCGCGTCGCCCTCGCGCGCGCCTTCGCCGCAAAACCGGGCCTGCTGCTGGCCGACGAGCCGACCGGCAACCTCGACGCCGCCACCGGCGCCGACATCATCGACCTGATGTTCGCCATGAATGCCGAACTGGGCACGACATTGGTGCTGGTGACGCACGACGAGGCCATCGCCAGCCGCTGCGGGCGCGTGCTCAAGCTGGGCGGCGGACGGCTGATCAGCTGATCAGCCGCGCACAGGCGACGCCGCTCCTCACGGCGGCTTCCAGCGTCGCCGGGTAATCCGAGGCGGTGTAGTCCCCGCAGAGATAGAAATTCGCCAGCGGCGTCTCGCAGGACGGCCGCCGCACGCCGGGCCGGCAGGCGAAAGTGGCGCGCTTCTCGACGATGACCTGCGACCAGGCCGGCGGCGGGGCGTCGCCGGCGATGGCGCGGACTTCCTCGTGGATGCGCGCGACCAGCGCGTCGCGCGGCAGATCCAGGTGCGGTCCGCGCGCGCTGGTGACGGCGGCGAGCACGTTGTCGGCATGCTGGAACAGGAAATGCGCCGTGCCGCCGATGCCGAGCATGGTGGCAGGCAGCCGCAGCGGGCGCGGATAGCCGAGGTAGGCGGTCGTGATCGGCTCGTAGTCGAGGTGCCCGACGTCCTCCAGCACCGGTTGCAGGCGCGGCAGCCTTGCCGCGAGGCGCGGCAGGTGATAGGGCGCCACGGCGGCGATGACGTGGGTGTAGCTGCGTCCGGCGGCATCGCCCCCGAGGCTGAAGCCGTAGGGATTCCAGTCGATTGCGCGGATCGGCGCGCCGCGCAGCACTTCGCCGCCGCGGCTGCGCACGAAGCGCTCGGCGGGCTCTGGGAACAGTGCCGAGAAGTCGGTGCGCGGCAGCAGCAGATCGCTCGCTTCGCGCGTCGCGGCCAGGCTGTCGCGCAGGACGTTGAGGAAGACCTGCGCCGAGGCTTCGCCGGGCGGCGTGTTCAATGCCGAGACGCAGAGCGGTTGCCACAGATAGCGCACCACGGCTTCGTGCTGGCCCTGCCGTGCCATCAGTTCCGCGAAGCTCATGTCGCGTTCGAGGCGGAAGCCGTCCTGTTTCATGCGGCGCATGAAGCCGGCGGCGGCCAGCCGGGCGCCGAAGGGCAGGCCGCGGGCCGTGAGCAGGGCGGCGGCCAGGTGCAGCGGTGCGGGCAGGCGTGGTGCGGCGAGCCGCATGCGGCCGGGGTATGCCAGGCTGAGCGGGCGTCGGTCGAGCAGTTCCCGGGGATTTGCGCCGACGAGGCGCATCAGGCGCAGCAGTTCAGAGTAGGCGCCGATCAGGATGTGCTGGCCGTTGTCGAGCGGATAGCCGTGCGCTTCGATGCGGCGGGCGCGCCCGCCCAGCGTGCGGGAGGCCTCGAACACCGTGGCGGGAATGCCGCGCGCCGCCAGTTCGCTGGCGGCCGCCATGCCCGCATAGCCCGCGCCGACGATGGCGATGCGCATGTTCAGCCTGCCGCCGGGCCGCCCCAAGGCGGGCTGAAGCCAACGGCGCGGAATCTGTGCCGCGGCTGAGCCGCGGTCACCTCTTGGCCCGGGAAAGGGGAGGGGGGATGGGTCATCCTTTTCTCCAGGTGCGCCAGGCGATCCACAGCTTGCGCAGCGGCGTCAGCGCCATGCGGTGGTCGAGCACGCGGCAGCCGTCGCGGCGGATCTCGCGCAGCAGGGCGCGGTAGATCGCCGCCATGACGAGGCCGGGGCGCTGGGTGCGGCGATCCTGGGCCGGCAGTTGCGCGAAGGCCTGCGCGTAATACCCATCGGCCCGCTCGATCTGGAATTCCATGAGCCGGCGGAAAGCCTCCGAGTAGCGCGCCCGAAGGATGTCGCCGGCGCCGACGCCGAAGCGGTCGAGATCTTCCTCCGGCAGGTAGATGCGGCCGCGCCGCGCGTCCTCGCCGACATCGCGGATGATGTTGGTGAGCTGGAAGGCAAGGCCGAGATCGTGGGCGTACTTCAGCGTGCGCCTGTCCTCGTGGCCGAATATTTCGGCGGCGAGCAGCCCGACCGTGCTGGCGACGCGGTAGCAGTAGAGGTGCAGCGCCTTGAAGTCGGCGTAGCGCTTTTGCGACAAATCCATTTCCATGCCGTCGATGATTTCGGCGAGCAGTTCCTGCGGCAGGTGAAAGCTGCGTGCGGCCGCGGCCAGCGACTGCGTGACGGGGTGGCTCGGCCTGCCGTCATAGGTGGCGGTCAGTTCGGCACGCCACCAGGCGAGCCTGGAGCGGGCCAGCTGCGGATCGGCGCACTCGTCGACGACGTCATCGACTTCCCGGCAGAAGGCGTAGAGGGCGGTGATGGCGCGGCGGCGCTCCGGCGGCAGGAAAAGGAAGCTGTAGTAGAAGCTGGAACCGCTGGCCGCCGCCTTCTGCTGACAGTACGCGTCCGGACTCATGGGCCCGCCTTTTCTCCGCCCGCTTCCCGCGGACGGAGGTGGCGAGGGTTCGCCGCTGCGCGGCGCCATCCGGTTGGCTGCGCCGCCGTTTGAGAGGTTCGCTGCGCGGCGTTCATCCGAGCGTGGCGTGCAGCAGGATGCCGGGCCAGTCGCGCCTGGCGATGACCGGCCGCCGGCGGAAGATGTCGCCGCGCACGCGCTGCAATTTGTCCAGGACGCGAAAGCCGCTGGCGACGATGAGCCGCAGCTCGAAGCCGATGCGTCCCGGCAGCTCGCGCACCAGCGGGCTGCCGGCCGCCATCATGGCGCGGGTGCGGTCGATCTGGAAATCCATCATCGCCGCCCAGGCGGCATCCCAGCGGCCCTCGGCGATCTGCGCCTCGCCGATGCCGAAGCGCGCCATTTCGTCCTGCGGCAGATAGACGCGGCCCTTTTTCCAGTCGATGGCGATGTCCTGCCAGTGGTTGATGAGCTGCAGGCTGCTGCAGACGCCGTCCGACAGCGACTGACTTTTGGCGTCGCCGCGGCCGAACAGGTGCAGCAGCAGGCGGCCGATGGGATCGGCCGAGCGACGGCAGTAGTCCATCAGCTCGGCGAAATTGGCGTAGCGTTTCTTCGCCACGTCCTGGCTGAAGGCATCGAGCAGGTCGCGAAAGGGTTGGAGCGGCAGTCGGTATTCGGCGATGACCGGCCGCAGGCGCAGAAAGACCGGGTCTTCGGTCGGCCGGCCGTTGGCGAGGGCATCCAGTTCGGCCCGGTAGCGGTCGAGGCCGTCCAGGCGCTCCCGGTCGCTGAGGGCGCCCTCGTCGGCGATGTCGTCGGCGCTGCGGGCGAAGCCGTAGATAGCCTTGACGGGCTCGCGCAGGCGCGCGGGCAACAACAAAGAGGCAACAGGGAAGTTCTCGTAATGGTCGGCCGGCATTGGAAAATCCCGATTTGGCGGGTACTTGCGCCCCTTTTCGGGGTCGCCAGTATAGGGGGTAATGGGTTAGAATAACAGCACGCGAAGGTGGCGGAATTGGCAGACGCACTGGATTTAGGTTCCAGCGCCGCGAGGCGTGCGGGTTCAAGTCCCGCCCTTCGCACCAGGCGGCTTCGCGCCACGCACAACCAGTTGATTCAACCTAGGATTTTTCATGCAGACCGAGCCGCAATCCCCGAGCCCCCTGGAGCGCCGCATCGACATGACGGTGCCGATGGCGGAGATCGAAAAGGACGTCGTCCAGCGCCTGAAGAAAATGGCGCGAACCGTGAAGATGCCGGGCTTTCGTCCCGGCAAGGTGCCGTTCAAGATGGTGGAGCAGCACTATGGCGCCCAGGCCCGCAACGAAGCCATCGGCGAGGCCGTGGAGAAGGCCTTCGGCAATGCCGTGCGGGAGCAGAACCTGCGCGTGGCCGGCTACCCGCGCATCGAGCCGAAGGGCGGCGAGGATGCCTCCAGGCTGGAATTCTCCGCCGTCTTCGAGGTGTATCCCGAAGTCAGACTGAACGGCGTCGGCGACAAGGCCATCGAGCGGCCACGCATCGAGGTGGGGGAGGCCGAAGTGGACAAGACCGTTGAAGTGCTGCGCAGGCAGCGCACCACCTTCAGCAAGGTCGGGCGCGCCGCGGAACGGGGCGATCGCGTCGTCATCGATTTCACCGGCAGGCTGAACGGCGAGGTATTCCAGGGCGGCCAGGCAACCGACTACCCCGTCGTGCTGGGCGAAGGGCGCATGCTGCCGGATTTCGAGAATGGCATTATCGGCCTGAAGGCGGGCGAGAGCCGGACCTTCGACCTGACCTTCCCGGCCGACTACCAGGTCACCGAACTGGCCGGGAAACAGGTCAGTTTCGACGTGACGGTGAAGGGCATCGAGGCGCCGCAGTTGCCGGCCGTCGATGCGGAGTTCGCCAGGTCGCTCGGCATCGAGGGTGGCGACGTGGCGAGGATGCGTGCCGAGATCCGTTCCAACCTGGAGAACGAAGTCAATAAGCGCATCAAGGCCCGCGTCAAGGAGCAGGCCATGCAGGCCCTGCTCGATGCCAATCCGCTGGACGTGCCCAAGGCCTTGATCGAGCAGGAGTCCGAGTCGATGGCGGAAGCGGCGCGCCAGGATCTGGCGAATCGCGGCGTGGACATCAAGAACATGCCGGTCGATGCGGCCTGGTTTACCGCCCAGGCCGAGCGCCGGGTCAAGCTGGGCCTGGTCATTGCCGAGGCGGTGAAGGAGCATGCCCTGCATGCCAGACCCGAGCAGGTGCGCGTGCTGATCGACGAGCAGGCGCAATCCTACGAGCAGCCCGAGGAGGTGGTGCGCTGGTACTATTCGCAGCCGCAGCGCCTGGCGCAGGTCGAGGCGCTGGCGATCGAGGAGAACGTGGTGAATTGGGTGGTGTCCAGTGCGCAGGCCACCGACAAGGCGGTCTCCTTTGACGAACTGATGGGAAATGCGTCATGATGCCGCCCAAATCGAGCATGAGCTACGGCAACCGCAACGGGCAGCAGGATCAGTGGGATCCCCAGTCCCTCGGGCTGATTCCCATGGTGATCGAGCAGAGCGGGCGCGGCGAGCGCGCCTACGACATCTATTCGCGCCTGCTCAAGGAGCGCGTCGTCTTCCTGGTCGGGCCGGTGAACGACGCCACCGCCAACCTGATCGTCGCCCAGCTGCTTTTCCTCGAGTCGGAGAATCCCGACAAGGACATCTATTTCTACATCAATTCGCCGGGCGGCTCCGTCTCGGCGGGCCTGGCCATCTACGACACCATGCAGTTCATCAAGCCGGACGTGTCGACGCTGTGCGTCGGCCAGGCGGCGAGCATGGGCGCCTTCCTGCTGACGGCCGGCGCCAAGGGCAAGCGTTTCTGCCTGCCCAACTCGCGCGTCATGATCCACCAGCCGATGGGCGGCTTCCAGGGGCAGGCGTCCGACATCGAGATCCATGCCAAGGAGATCCTCTACCTGCGCGCCCGCCTGAACGAGATCATGGCGAAGCACACCGGCCAGCCGATCGAGCGCATCGAGCGCGATACCGACCGCGACAACTTCCTCTCGGGCACCGAGGCGGTCGACTACGGCCTGGTGGACAAGGTATTGACGAGCCGCGCGGAGACCTGAAAAAACGCGCGGCGTAATGAAAGACCGGAGACAGAGATGACGGACAAGAAGACCCCTGGCGAGAAACTCCTCTACTGTTCCTTCTGCGGCAAGAGCCAGCACGAGGTGCGCAAGCTCATCGCCGGGCCGTCCGTCTTCATTTGCGACGAGTGCATCGAGCTGTGCAACGACATCATCCGCGACGAGATTGCCGCCGACCATGGCGGCAAGGGTGCCAAGGGCGACCTGCCGACGCCGAAGGAAATCTGTGCCATCCTCGACCAGTATGTCATCGGCCAGGACGCGGCCAAGCGCATCCTGTCGGTCGCCGTCTACAACCACTACAAGCGGCTCAAGCACCTGACGAAAAGCGACGAGGTGGAGCTGGCCAAGAGCAACATCCTGCTGATCGGCCCCACCGGCTCGGGCAAGACCCTGCTGGCGCAGACGCTGGCGCGCCTGCTCAACGTGCCCTTCGTGATGGCCGATGCGACGACGCTGACCGAGGCCGGCTACGTCGGCGAGGACGTCGAGAACATCATCCAGAAGCTGCTGCAGAAATGCGACTACGAAGTGGAGAAGGCGCAGCAGGGCATCGTCTATATCGACGAGATCGACAAGATTTCGCGCAAGAGCGACAACCCGTCGATTACCCGCGACGTTTCCGGCGAGGGCGTGCAGCAGGCGCTGCTGAAGCTCATCGAGGGCACCATCGCCTCGGTGCCGCCGCAGGGCGGGCGCAAGCACCCGAACCAGGATTTCGTCCAGATCGACACCACCAACATCCTGTTTGTCTGCGGCGGTGCCTTCGACGGACTGGACAAGGTGATCCGCAACCGCACCGAACAGGCCGGCATCGGCTTCGGTGCCGAGGTGAAGAGCCGCGACAGCAAGGATGTCAGCGAGACCCTGTGCCGGGTCGAGCCGGAGGATCTCATCAAGTTCGGCCTGATCCCGGAGTTCGTCGGCCGCCTGCCGGTGGTGGCGACGCTGCACGAACTGGACGAGGCGGCGCTGATGGAGATTCTCGTCGAGCCGAAGAACGCCCTCATCAAGCAGTACCAGAAACTCTTCGCCATGGAGGGCGCCGAGCTCGAAGTCCGCCCCCAGGCCCTGCAGGCTATCGCGCGCAAGGCGCTCAAGCGCAAGACCGGCGCGCGCGGCCTGCGCTCCATCCTCGAGTCGGTCCTTCTCGATACCATGTATGAACTTCCCAACATGGAGAATGTCTCCAAGGTGGTGGTCGACGAGGGGATGATCGAGGGCGCCTCGAAGCCGATCCTGATCTACGCCGACCAGCCCAAGGTGGCGGGCTCCAACTGATTGATCCGGCCGGGCATTTCCGCCCGGACGGATCTTCTTGAATTTCCGGCCGTTGTCCCCAGATAGGCACAACGGCTGTCTCAACAAAGGAAAACATCATGTCAAGCGCGCTTGACCTCCCCGCAGAACGTATCGAACTCCCGTTGTTGCCCCTGCGCGACGTGGTGGTGTTCCCCCACATGGTGATTCCGCTGTTCGTCGGACGGCCGAAATCGATCAAGGCGCTGGAAACCGCCATGGAGGCGGGCAAGCACATTCTCCTGGTGGCGCAGAAGTCGGCCGCCAAGGACGAGCCGGGCGTCGAGGACATGTACGAGATCGGCTGCGTCGCGAACATCCTGCAGATGCTCAAGCTGCCCGACGGCACGGTGAAGGTGCTGGTCGAGGGCGGCCAGCGCACCCGCATCGAACGCGTCACGGACCAGCGCACCATGTTCTCCGCCGTCGTCACGCCCCTGCCGGCCGACGAGCGGACCACGCACGAGGTCGAGGCCATGCGCCGCGCCATCATTGCCCAGTTCGACCAGTACGTGAAGCTGAACAAGAAGATCCCCCCCGAGATACTGACCTCCCTGTCCGGCATCGAGGAGGCCGGGCGCCTCGCCGACACCATCGCCGCCCACCTGCCGCTCAAGCTCGAGCAGAAGCAGGAAATCCTCGAGATCTTCGACGTCGGCGCCCGCCTCGAGAAACTGCTCTCGCAACTGGAGACCGAGCTCGACATCCTGCAGGTGGAAAAGCGCATCCGCGGCCGCGTCAAGCGCCAAATGGAGAAGAGCCAGCGCGAGTACTACCTGAACGAGCAGGTCAAGGCCATCCAGAAGGAACTCGGCGAGGGCGAGGAAGGCGCCGACCTCGACGAGATGGAAAAGAAGATCAAGGCCGCCGGCATGAGCAAGGAAGCGCAGGCCAAGGCGCAGTCCGAGTTGAAGAAGCTGCGCCTGATGTCGCCCATGTCTGCCGAGGCGACGGTGGTGCGCAATTTCATCGAGACCCTGACCAACCTGCCCTGGAAGAAAAAGAGCCGCATCAGCAAGGATCTCTCCGCCGCCGAGAAGGTGCTGGAGAAGGATCACTACGGCCTGGAAAAGGTCAAGGAGCGCATCCTCGAATACCTCGCCGTGCAGCAGCGCGTCGACAAGCTGAAGGCGCCGATTCTCTGCCTGGTCGGGCCTCCGGGCGTCGGCAAGACCTCGCTCGGCCAGTCGATCGCCCGCGCCACCAACCGCAAGTTCGTGCGCATGTCCGTCGGCGGCGTGCGCGACGAGGCGGAGATCCGCGGCCATCGCCGCACCTACATCGGCTCCATGCCCGGAAAGATCCTGCAGAACATGACCAAGGTCGGCGTGAAGAATCCGCTCTTCCTGCTCGACGAAGTCGACAAGATGGGACAGGACTTTCGCGGCGACCCGAGCTCGGCCCTGCTGGAGGTGCTCGATCCCGAACAGAACGCCACCTTCGTCGACCACTATGTCGAGGTCGAATACGACCTTTCCGACGTGATGTTCGTCGCCACGGCGAACACCCTGAACATTCCGGCGCCGCTGCTCGACCGCATGGAGGTGATCCGCCTCTCCGGATACACCGAGGACGAGAAGGTCAATATTTCGCAGCGCTATCTGCTGCCCAAGCAGCTGAAGAACAACGGCGTGAAGAGGGAGGAGCTGTCCGTCACCGAGGATGCGCTGCGCGACATCGTGCGGTATTACACGCGCGAGGCCGGCGTGCGCAGCATGGAGCGGGAGATCTCCAAGATCTGCCGCAAGGTGGTGAAATCGCTGGTGCTGAAGAAGCGCCACAGCAAGGTGGTGGTGAATGCCCGCAACCTCGACAAGTACCTCGGCGTGCGCAAATACGCCTACGGCATGGCCGAGAAGGAAAACCAGATCGGCCAGGTGACCGGCCTGGCGTGGACCGAGGTGGGCGGCGAACTGCTCACCATCGAGGCGGTGGTGCTGCCCGGCAAGGGCAAGACCATGACCACCGGCAAGTTGGGCGAGGTGATGCAGGAGTCGATCCAGGCGGCCCTCACGGTGGTGCGCAAGCGCTCCAGGGCGCTCGGCATTGCCGAGGACTTCTATCAGAAGAGCGACATTCACATCCATCTGCCGGAGGGCGCGACGCCGAAGGACGGGCCCAGCGCCGGCATTGCCATCTCGACGGCGCTGGTCTCGATCCTGACGGGCATCCCGGTGCGCGCCGATGTGGCGATGACCGGCGAGATCACGCTGCGCGGCGAAGTGCTGCCGATCGGCGGTCTCAAGGAGAAACTGTTGGCAGCGGTGCGCGGCGGCATCCGCACGGCACTCATTCCGGAGGAAAACGTCAAGGATCTGGTCGACATTCCGGAAAACATCAAGAACGCGCTGGAGATCTTGCCGGTGAAGTGGATCGACCAGGTGCTCGAGCGGGCGCTCGAACGCAAACCAGAGGTCCTGCCGGAATCGGCGGGCGTGGCCGCCGTGCCGGCCGACGATCCCGCTGCCGCGGCCGCGAACCTGATCACGCATTGAGACGGACCCCGGCGTGCCGGCGAAACGCGGCACGGCGGTCTCGCTTCAAATCCGGCGCGGGTCATCCATTCCGGATTCGCGCTTGACACGGGGTTTTTCCGCTTGCTATAAAGCGTGTTCGTCTTTCGTGGTCGCCAATCATCATTCAAACCAAATCCAGAGGGGGCATTTGTGAACAAGTCAGAACTCATCGATCAGATTGCCAAGTCGGCTGATATCTCCAAGGCGGCTGCCGGGCGTGCGTTAGATGCCGCCGTCGGCGCGATCAGGACCTCCCTGAAAAGAGGCGGCATGGTGACACTGGTCGGTTTTGGCACGTTCTATGTGGGCAAGCGCGCGGCGCGCAGCGGCCGCAACCCGCGTACCGGCGCGTCGATCAAGATCAAGGCGGCCCGCGTACCCAAGTTCCGCGCTGGCAAAGCGCTGAAAGATGCGGTAAACTGACGCGCTTTCGCCGGGCCGCTTTTGCTGCGCCGCGGGCGGCGAAGCAAGCGGGTGCTTAGCTCAGCCGGTAGAGCGTCGCCCTTACAAGGCGAATGTCGGCGGTTCGATCCCGTCAGCACCCACCAGCCAGGATTCGTGACGGTTCTGGCGGCCAGCAAGAGGATTCAGGAGTGGTAGTTCAGTCGGTTAGAATACCGGCCTGTCACGCCGGGGGTCGCGGGTTCGAGTCCCGTCCACTCC
>JBDHRL010000028.1:0-23528 GCA_039807535.1 Rhodocyclaceae bacterium | reverse complement strand
CGTCGGCTAGGCTGGCCGGGATCTTGCAGTGATGTTCGTGCGCGCCCATGACCGGGTGCGGACAGACAGGCAGGAGAGCGGACCATGGCCATAGGCGCGATTATCGGCATCATCTCATCGGTGGTTTCGGCCGTGCGGGCCTTCAGCACGCCGGAAACGCAGCAGCCGCAGCAGGCGGCGGACAAGCTGTTCTCCCGGCTCGACGAACTGGGCCGGGGCGAGATCGGCCGCGCCGACCTGCAATCGGCCTTCGACAAGATCAGGACGGAAGGTGCCGCCGGCGCCGACAAGCTGTTCGCGAAGCTCGACGCCGACGGCGACGGCAAGATCACGAAAAGCGAGTTTTCCGGTTCCATCAACCGGCTTGCCGAGCAGCTCGACCAGCACTTCATGCGCGTGCGCCTGCACGGGGAGGGCGGCCTGCCGCCGGCCGCCGACGCCGGCTTCACCAGGGAGGAACTGAGCGGCCAGCTGACGAGCCTCGTCGGCAATTTCGACAAGGCGGATGCCGATGGCGACGGTCGCGTCAGCCTGAAGGAGGCAAGGGCGTTCGCCCAGGGCGCCGCCGGCGCCGGGCGGCTCGCCGCTGCCGACAACCCGAACGTCGAGCTGATGCTGCAGGTGGTGCGGCTGATGCAGGCTTACGGGGTCGTGAGCGGCGGCGGAACCAGTACGGCCGGCAATGGCCCGGCGCAGAAGGTGTCCGAATCCGTGTAAGTCCCCGGCGCCGTCCCGCGCGGACTGACTTTTCAGGAAGGCCGGAATCGCGCTCGAACGGAGGCTCCCGTCTCCGGGCGGCGTGGTGTCGCGCCGCCCGGAGCGCCCGGCGCAGACGGGGCGCCATCGCGGCCCGCTGCATGGGCCGGACCGCCATCGTGTAAGATTTTGGCAATGGCTCAACCACGCATATTCGACCGCCGCAGCCTGCTGGCGCTGCTGGCGCTGCTGCTATTCACCGGCTTCATGACCACGACACTGATCGGCTACTTCGTGTCGAGGAAGGTGATCAGCGACGCCATCATCGAGCAGGATCTGCCGCTCACCTCCAGCAACCTGTATTCCGAAATCCAGAAGGACCTGGTGCGGCCGGTGCTGGTCTCCTTCACCATGGCGCATGACACTTTCTTGCGCGACTGGGTGCTGCGCGGCGAGCACGACGTCGATGAGCTGTCGCGCTACCTGATGGAGGTGCGCCGCCGCCATGGCGCCTTCAGCAGCTTTTTCGTCTCGGAGAAGACCGGCCTTTACTACACCGGCGAGGGCGTCCTCAAGCGGGTGCGGCGCGACGAGCCGCGCGATGTCTGGTACTACCGCGTGCGCGACATGAAGGAAGACTACGAGATCAACGTCGACATCGACATGGCCAACGCCGACGCGCTGACCATCTTCATCAACTACCGCGTGTTCGACTACGACGGCAACTATCTCGGCGCCACCGGCATCGGTCTCACCGCCGACGCCGTCAGCCGCCTCGTCGCGGAATACCAGCAGCGCTTCCGGCGAATCATCTACTTCGTGGATACGCAGGGCGGCATCGTCCGGCTCGGTGCGGCGCGCGGCGGCCAGGGAGCCGACCTGCGCGCCGCATCCGGCATCGGTCCGCTCGTCGAAGGCATCCTGCGCGAGCAGCGCGGCTCGCGCCGTTTCGAGGCCGGTGGCGACAGCCATATCCTGCACTTCAACTACCTGCCCGAGCTGAAGTGGTATCTTTTCGTCGAGCAGAACGAGACGGCGGCGCTGGCCGGCATCCGGCGCACGCTGTTCGTCAATCTGGCGATCAGCCTGGCGGTGACGCTGGTGGTGATGTTCCTCGCCCACCTCGCGCTGGTGCGCCACCAGAGCCGCATCGAGGAGATGGCCACTACCGACAATCTGACCGGACTGCTGAACCGGCACGCCTTCGGCATGCTCGCCGCACGGTTGCTGGCGGAGCGCAGGCGCGAGCCGCGGCCGGTCGCGGCGCTGATGGCGGACATCGACCATTTCAAGGAGACCAACGATCGTTATGGCCACCAGGCGGGAGATGCCGTGCTGTCCGCCGTCGCGCGCATGCTGCAGGGACGGCTGCGCGCCTCGGATATCGCCGCGCGCTGGGGCGGGGAGGAATTCCTGCTGCTGCTCGATGGCTGCGACGCGGCCGAGGCGGCGCGCATTGCCGAGGACTTGCGCCGGAGCATTTCCGCCGCGCCCATGGCGGCCGGCAGCCTGTCGGTTCCGGTGACGGTGAGCTTCGGTGTCGGCCAGCACACCGGCGAGGAATCGATGGAGCAATTGATCGGCCGCGTCGACGCGGCGCTTTACGCCGCCAAGCGCGGCGGACGCAATCGCGTCGAAACGGCTTCCTGACCGGCGCGGGGATCAGGCCGCGCGCCGGTAGCGCCCGCCTTCCAGGACGACCGCGCCGGTTTTCGTCAGGCGTTCGAGGTGCTTGTCCATGATGGCGCCCTCGCCCCATTCGAAGAAGGCCTTCGGCTCGCGCGGCTTGCGGTAGACGAGGCAGGCGGCGACGATGTCCTCCATCGTGCGCGGCCGCGCCAGGAATTCCAGCAGCTTCGCTTCACGTTCGTCGATCACGGCGAGGTAGGCGTCGAAGGCTTCCGTCGCGTCCCCCTCGAAGCAGCCGTCCTCGTGGCTGGTCAGCCACGCCTTGGCCGGCACCTGCTGCAATCGGCGCACCGAGGCGATGGTGTCCTCGATCGAGCTGTCGCGGTCGCCGTACCAGGGGCCGAAGCGCGTCAGGTCGTAGTCGCCGAGATACAGCACTTCCGGCTCGCGGAAGAAGAAGGCGGTGAAGCCCGGCGTGTGGCCGGGCGCATGGATGACCTCGGCCGTGCATGTGCCAAGGTCGATGATCTCGCCGGGCGTGAAGTATTGCGTCGCCTTGCGCGGCCTGAAATGAAAGTCGGTCGCCAGGACACGGCGCCAGTAGTCGCGGTACTCCGCCTTGCCGATGCCGTACCAGTCGAGGAAGGCCTCGATGTCGGCGAGCGGCGCGGCCTCGATGGCCATCTGCACGAGCGGCAGGCCGGCGAAGAGGTCGAGGTAGGTGAAGTGGTCCTCGTGCCAGTGCGACAGCCAGACTTCCTTCACGCCGGGACCGGCGAGCAGCGCGCGGTAGCGCGCCGCGTCGGCGCCGGCGTCGATCAGCACGCCGGCGCCTTCGACGTACACCGAATTCGAATGCGGATAGCGGCCGCGGTTGGCGCCGGGGATCAGGCGTACGGGGCCGAAGCGCTTTTCGGTCATGCCTGCTGGCGTGGCGATGATGGCGAAGCCGCCATTATCGCCTGACGGGCAGGACGGAAGCGAGCCAGGCGGGCAGCATGCGCACCAGGGTATTGTCGCGCTTGACGAAGTGATGCCAGAAGGCGGCAAGGGCATGGACGGCGATCAGGCCGATGACGACGTTGCCGATCAGTTCGTGCGCTTCCTTGAGCGACTTGCCGAGCGGTTTGTTCTCGGCCACGAAGACCGGCAGGGACAGGCCGAGGAAGGTGAATTCCTTGCCCGCCGCCTGGTTCATGACAACGCCGAGCACCGGCAGGGCCAGCAGTGCCGCGTAGAGCGCGACGTGCAGGAGCGTCGCCAGCAGGGATTCCCAGGCCTGCGGCGCGGGCGTGATCGCCGGCGGCGGATTTCCCGCGCGCCAGGCCAGCCGCAGCCAGGTCAGGCCGAACGCCATCAGGCCGAGTTGGACGTGGATGTCCACCACCGCCTTGCGCGGTTCGCTGCCTTTCGGGAACAGGCCGTGGATCTCGACGAAGACGATGGCCGCGATGACGATCAAGGCGACGGCCCAGTGCAGGCTCCTGGCGGCCGCGCCGAAGCGCTGTGCGTCGTTTTTGATGGACATGGAATTCTTTCCGTGAATTGATGATGCGCCGAATGCTGCGCCCGCCAGCTTAACACTGGCTTAATGCGGGCCGCCGCCCGCCGCTCAGCCCTCGTCGTCCATCGAGGCGATCTCCCGGCTCCAGCCGAGCGCTGCGAGGGCGGCCTCGGTCACCTGGCCGGCATCCAGACGGCAGCGCGCCGCGGCCTCGCCCAGGCGCGCCTCGTCCCCGCTCTCGTAGGCGAGGGCCAGATCGAGCGCGTCGCGCCAGAGTGAGCCGTCGCCGAGCAGGGCCGCCTTCACCGGCTCCGGCAACTGGACGCGCGCCACGATCTCGGCCAGCGGCTGGCCGAGCAGCATGTCGAGGAGGGAGAACAGGCCGAGCAGGAAAAGATCGTTGGCCTCCGGCGGGATGGCGCCCTGGCCGGCGAGCGTCTCGAGAAAGCGTGCGCGCGTCAGCGCCTGTTCGGCAAGGATGCGCTCGCGGTAGCCCTGGTCGCGCACGCTGAAGAGCAGCAGGGACAGCCAGCGGTAGAACTTGTCGCGGCCGATGATGACCAGCGCCTGGGAAACCGAGGCGACCTTCTGCTGCAGGCCGAGCAGCGGGGAATTCAGGTAGCGCAGCAGCTTGAAGGTCAGCACCGGCTCCTGGCGCATGTTGTCGGCGATTACGCTGTATTCCGCCCCCTGGCGCACCAGGTTGAGCAGGGTGATGAAGTGCAGGCGGTCGACGTCGCTCTTCGGCGCCTGCCAGTTCTCGCGACTGGTGACGAAGGGGCCCTGGAAGTAGTCGAAGCCGCTGTTGAAGCAGAGGTTGAAGTCGTCGAAGGTGGCGAGGTTGCGGGCGATGAAGGCAGGCTTCGGCAGGCCGGCCGTGCGTTTCGCGGGCAGGTCGCGCGCCAGGCTGCGAATCTGCAGGCCGTCGTAGGCGAGGGCATCGATTTGCAGCATGTCGGCGTCCGCGATGTGCCGGGTGATCGGCGTGTTCGGGCCGCGCAGCAGCCAGCCGATCCTGAAGCCGCGCTGCCTGTGCCCGTCGATCGCGGCGGCCAGCTCCGGCGACCATTCCGTCCCGTCGCAGCTGTCGAGCACCAGCACCGTGCTGGCGGCGGACAGCCGCTCGATCAGCGGATTGAGCAGCGAGGACAGGGAGAGATGGACGAAAGCGATGCGGCTGCCGAGCAGGTGATGGATGTCGTGCAGCGCGAGGTTGCGCAGCAGCGCGTCGTCATAAACGCGATGCAGGAGCTGGCTCTTCTGGCGCAGCCGGGACTGCAGGCGCCCGGACAGGGAGAACTCGTAGCCGGCGATCTTCTCCTGCCGGTCGAGGACCGCTTCGCGGCAAACGAAGCTGCGACGCTCCGCGCCGTCGCCCGGCTCTTTCGCCTTGAGCGGGGCCACTTCGTTGAGGCGCTCGAAATCCGTAGACGTTTCCGGCCTGGCCGCCGGTCGTTCGCCGCCGCCGAACAGCTTGCGCATTATGCCGAGCATCGTTTTCCCCGCATTTGAACCAATCCGTCAGGCTAACGGCGTTTCCGCCCTTTTCTTGAGGGCCGCCTTCAGTCCGCCGCCAGCAGTTGCCGCAGGACGTAGGGCAGGATGCCGCCGTAGCGGAAATATTCGATCTCGATCGGCGTGTCGATGCGGCACAGCATGGCGACCTCCTCGCGATGGCCGTCGGCGCGATGGACGCGCAGCCGCAGCTCCTGCCGCGGCCGGAGGTTGTCGTCGAGGCCGAGCACGTCGAAGGTTTCGTCGCCTTTCAGGTGCAGGGTGTCGATGCTCTCGCGGCCCATGAACTGCAGCGGCAGCACGCCCATGCCGACGAGGTTGGAGCGGTGGATGCGCTCGAAGCTCCTTGCCGCGACGACCTTGACGCCGAGCAGCAGCGTGCCTTTGGCGGCCCAGTCGCGCGATGAGCCGGTGCCGTACTCCTCGCCGGCCAGCACGATGGTCGGCACGCCGCGGCTGCGCCAGGCCATCGCCGCTTCATGGACGGTCGTCTGCCGGCCGTCGAGCAGGGTGTAGCCGCCCTCGATGCGCGTGCCGTCCTCCTTCGGCGGCAGCATCAGGTTCTTGATGCGCACGTTGGCGAACGTGCCGCGCACCATCACCTCATGGTTGCCGCGCCGCGCGCCGTAGGAATTGAAGTCGGCCGGCGCCACGCCCTGTCCGGTCAGCCAGCGCCCGGCGGGCGAGGTCGCACTGAACGACGTGGCCGGCGAGATGTGGTCGGTCGTCACCGAGTCGCCGAGCAGCAGGAGCGGGCGCGCGCCGAGGATGTCGGCGAGCGGGTGCGCGGCGAGGTCGTCCATGTGGCCGATGTCGTCGAGGAAGGGCGGCTGCGCGATGTAGGTCGAGCGCGGCCAGCCATAGATCCGGCCCGTCGGCGCCGGAATGGCGTTCCACAGATCGTGGCCGTGCGTCAGGTCGGCATACAGGCGGCGGTAGCTCGCGGCGTCGAACGCCTTGCCCATGTGCGCCTCGATTTCCCGGCTCGTCGGCCAGATGTCGCCGAGCCAGACGTCCTCACCCTTGGCGTTGCGGCCGACCGGCTCGGTCATGAGGTCCTTCAGCAGGGTGCCGGCGAGCGCGTAGGCCACCACCAGCGGCGGCGAGGCAAGGTAGTTGGCGCGCAGCGAGGGATGGATGCGCGCCTCGAAATTGCGGTTGCCGGAGAGCACGTCGGCGCAGACCAGGTCGTGCTTCTGGATGGCCTCTTCCAGATTGGGTGCGAGCGGGCCGGAGTTGCCGATGCAGGTGGTGCAGCCGTAGGCGACGAGGCCGAAGCCGAGCCGTTCCAGATAGGGCAGCAGGCCGGCGCGGCCGAGATATTCGGTGACGATGCGCGAGCCGGGCGCGAGCGAGGTCTTGACGTGCGGCGCCACCTCGAGGCCGCGCTCGACGGCCTTCTTCGCCAGCAGGCCGGCGCCGATCATCACGCTCGGATTGGACGTGTTGGTGCAGGAGGTGATGGCGGCGATCAGCACGTCGCCGTGGCCGAGGTCGGTGCCGCCCCGCGTCCTGTGGCGCCGTGCCAGGGCGACTGACTTTTTGCCGAAGCCGCCCTTTTCGACCGGCGCGCTGAAGGCGCGGATAAAGGCGTCCTTCGCCGCGCCGATCTCGATGCGGTCCTGCGGACGGCGCGGGCCGGCGAGCGAGGGCGCGACCCTGGCGAGGTCGAGCGTGAGCACGCGGCTGTAATCGATGTCGCCGCGCTGCGGCATGCCGAACATGCCTTGCGCCCTGAAGTAGGCTTCGAGGGCGCCGACTTCCGCTTCGCTGCGGCCGGTTCCGCGCAGGTAGGCGAGCACGTTTTCGTCGACGGGAAAGAAACTGATGGTGGCGCCGGCCTCGGGCGCCATGTTGGCGATGGTGGCGCGGTCGGTCAGCGTCAGGCTTGCCGCGCCCGCGCCGAAGAATTCGACGAACTGGCCGACCACCTTCTCGCGGCGCAGCAGCTCGGTGATGGCGAGCACGAGGTCGGTTGCCGTCACCCCCTCGCGCAGGCGGCCCGTCAGCTCGACGCCGGTGACGTCCGGCGTGAGGAAATACACCGGCTGGCCGAGCATGGCCGCTTCCGCCTCGATGCCGCCCACGCCCCAGCCGACGACGCCGGCGGCATTGATCATGGTGGTGTGCGAATCGGTGCCGACCAGGGTGTCCGGGAAATAAATGCCGTCCTTGTTGCGCACGCCGCGGAACAGATGCTCGAGGTTGACCTGGTGGATGATGCCGATGCCGGGCGGCACCACCCTGAAGGCGTCGAAGGCCTGCATGCCCCACTTGAGGAACCGGTAGCGCTCGGCGTTGCGCCGGAACTCGATCTCCATGTTGCGGCGGAGAGCATCCTTCGTCGCGAAATGGTCGACCTGCACCGAGTGGTCGATGACGAGATCGACCGGCACGTGCGGCTCGATGGCGCCCGGATCGCGGCCGAGGCGCGCGGCGCAGCCGCGCATGGCGGCCAGGTCGGCCAGCAGCGGCACCCCGGTGAAATCCTGCAGCACGACGCGGGCGACGATGAAGGGGATTTCCGCCGTGCGCACGGCGCCGGGCTGCCAGGCGGCGAGCTGGCGCACGTGCTCCTCGCTTACCTTGATGCCGTCGCAGTTGCGCAGCACGGATTCCAGCACGATGCGGATGGCGTGCGGCAGGCGGGAAATCCGGCCCAGGCCGGCCTTTTCCAGCGCGGGCAGGGCGTGCAGCCTGCCGGGCGTGCCGTCCGGCAGCCGGAAGCTGCGCAGGGTCTTGAAGGGATCGTTCGACATGGGGCCTCCTGTCCGCTGCGGCGTCATTCGATGATCTTGCTGATGGGCAGCTCGATGATGCCGCGCGCGCCGGCCGCGTAGAGCTTCGGGATCAGCTCGCGCACCTGCTTCTCGGCGACCACCGTGCTGAGGTCCACCCAGTCCGGATCGGCGAGGGTGGACACCGTCGGCGTCGCCAGTGCCGGCAGGATCCGCAGCACGGCGTCGACGCGGTCCTTCGGCACGTTCATCGCCAGCAGCACGCGGGTGGCGGCGGCGATGGCGCCCTTCAGCAGCATCAGCATGCGGTCGATCTTGGCGCGCTTCCAGGCGTCCTTTGCCGCGGCGCGGTTGGCGATGAAGCGCGGCGTGCTCTCCAGCACGACGTGCATCACGCGCAGCTGGTTGGCGCGCAGCGAGGAGCCGGTTTCGGAGACGTCGACGATGGCGTCGGCGAGGATCGGCGGCTTGACCTCGGTGGCGCCCCAGGAGAATTCGACGTTGGCCCGTACGCCGTGCTCGGCGAGGAAGCGCTTCGTCATGCCGACCGCCTCGGTGGCGATCTGGCGGCCCTCGAGGTCTTTCACGCCGTTGAAGGGCGAACCTTCCTTGGACGCCATCACCCAGCGCACGGTGCCGTAGTTGGGCCAGGGCGCGCGCAGGTCGGCGAGTTCCTCGACGTCGGCGCCGGTTTCGAGGAGCCAGTCGAGGCCGGTGATGGCGCAGTCGAGCACGCCCTGCGCGACGTAGCGCGCCATCTCCTGCGGCCGGATCAGGATGCACTGGATCTCGTCGTCGTCGATGTCCGGGTAATAGGAGCGGCCGGAGATGCGCAGGTCGTAGCCGGCGCGCTGGAACAGCTTCTGGGTGGTCTCCTGCAGGCTGCCCTTGGGGATGCCGAGGCGCAGGCGGGGTGCCGCATCGCTCATGGTTCGGTCTCCGAATTCAGCCAACATGCTATCACCGTTGCCGTCCGCGATTCACGCGCCTTGACTGGCCGGCTGGACATGCCGCAGGGAAAACGATTATCTTCACGGCATGGACAGGCCCGAAAGTTCTTGGTCTCGCTTGACCTTCGCGGCCCGGATGGCCCTCGGCGCCGCCGTCGTGCTGATCGTGGCGGGCGCGCTGCTGCTGGCATCGACCACCGTGCATGATGCCCTGCTGCAGGGCGGCGAACTGGAAAAGCTGGGCCGCCTGGAGCTGGCGGCCGCCGCGCAGGCAATCGAGTCGGCCGGCAAGGACGCGTCGGCCGTTCGCGGAGAGCTCGCGGCACGCGCCGGCCAGCCGCACGTGCGCCGTCTGCTCTGGGCGCCGCACGGCGGCAGTCCGGTCAGCCTCGAGGGGGCCGCAACCGCGCCGTCCGCGCCGCTCTGGTTCGCCCGCAGCATCGGCATGGCGGCACCTGTCGTCTCGCAGACCCTGATGGAGGCCGGGCGGGAACGCGGCCAGCTGACGGTGGCGCTGTCGGCCTCGGCCGGCATCGACCGGCTCTGGAGGAGCTTTCTGGGCCACCTGTACCTGCTCTCGCTGGCGGTGCTCTTCCAGCTGGCCGCCATCGTGCTGATCCTGCGCTTCGGCCTGCGCCCGCTGGACGCCCTTGCCGAAGGCGCGCGGCGCTTCGGCGACGGCCGCCTCGACGCGCGCATCGCGTCGAGCGGCGGGCCGGAGATGCGCCAGACCATCGCCGCCTTCAACGCCATGGCGGACAAGCTCTCCGCCACCCTCGGCGAGCTGCAGCAGAGCCACGACGAGCTGCGCATCGCGGCGACGGCCTTCGAGTCCGAGGAAGGCATGATCGTCACCGACGCCTCGCACTACATCCTGCGCGTCAATCGCGCCTTCGCCAATCTCACCGGCTACCAGGCCGAGGACGCGCTCGGCGCCAGCCCGGGGATGCTGCTCTCGCGCGAGCATGACGACGCCTTCCTCGGCAAGATCTGGCGCAAGGTGGAGCAGGACCACTTCTGGCAGGGCGAGTTGCAGTACCGTCACAAGACCGGCCGCCTGTTTCCGGTCTGGCAGAACATTTCGGCCGTGGTGGGGCGCGACGGCCGCGTCAGTTACTATGTGATCGCCTTCAGCGACGTGTCGCAGCGCAAGGAGGCGGAGGAGAAGATTCGCAACCTCGCCTTCTACGACCCGCTCACGCAGCTGCCCAACCGCCGCCTGCTGGTCGACCGTCTCGGCCACGCCCTCGCGGCGGCCGTGCGCCACCATCATCACGGCGCGCTGCTCTTCCTCGATTTCGACCACTTCAAGATACTCAACGATACCGAGGGCCACGATGCCGGCGATCAGCTGCTGGTC
This sequence comes from Rhodocyclaceae bacterium, assembly GCA_039807535.1. Taxonomy (GTDB): domain Bacteria; phylum Pseudomonadota; class Gammaproteobacteria; order Burkholderiales; family Rhodocyclaceae; genus Desulfobacillus. The sequence goes on along the minus strand of JBDHRL010000028.1, from coordinate 13,136 downwards.
GAAATCGCCCGCCGCCTGAATGCCTGCGTGCGCCAGGTCGACACCGTGGCGCGCTTCGGCGGCGACGAGTTCGTCGTGCTGCTGGAGAACCTCGGCGACACCGAGAGCGAAGCGGCAACGAGGGCGGAACTGGTTGGCGAGAAGATCCGCGAAACCATCGCGCGGCCCTTCCGGCTGAAGGGACGCGACTACCATGGCAGCATGAGCATCGGCATCAGCCTCTTCGACGACGGCCACCAGCGCGTTGAGGAACTGCTCAAGCGCGCCGACGTGGCCATGTACCAGGCCAAGTCCGCCGGCCGCAACCGGACCTGCTTCTTCGACCCGGACATGCAGCTGTCGCTGGTCGCCCGCGCCGAGCTGGAGGCGGCCCTGCGGCGTGTCGTCGATGAAAAGCAGCTCGTGCTGTACTACCAGCCGCAGCTCGACGAGCGGGGGCGCATCATCGGCGCCGAGGCGCTGTTGCGCTGGCAGCACCCGCAGCGCGGCATCGTGCCCCCTGCCGAGTTCATCCCCCTGGCGGAGGAGACCGGCCTGATCGTGCCGATCGGCAACTGGGTGCTGGAGGCAGCCTGCGCGCAGTTGCGGCTCTGGCAGGGATCCGAGGCTGGCCGCGGCCTCGTGCTGGCGGTGAATGTCAGTCCGCGCCAGTTCCATCAACCCGGTTTTGTCGATAGCGTCCGCGGCATTCTGGCGCGCACCGGCGCCGATCCGGCCCGTCTCAAGCTCGAGCTGACGGAAAGCGTCATCATCAGCGACATCGCGGACACCATCGACAAGATGCGCGAACTGAAAGCGCTCGGCATCGGCTTCTCGATGGACGACTTCGGCACCGGCTATTCCTCGCTCTCCTACCTGCGCCAGCTGCCGCTCGACCAGCTGAAGATCGACCGTTCCTTCATCCAGGACGTGGACGGCAACGCCGGCGACGCCGAGATCGTGCGCAGCATCATCGCCATGGCGCAGGCCCTCGGGCTCGATGTCATCGCCGAAGGCGTCGAGAAGGAAGCCCAGCGCAGCTTCCTCAACCGCCACGAATGCAACGCCTTCCAGGGCTTCCTGTTCGGCCGCCCGGTGCCGGTGGCCGACTTCGAGAAACTGCTTCCGGGCTAGCCGCCCGGCACGCCCGCAGCGGATTTTCCGCCATGCTCACACTGCCGAACCTGATCACCATCGCCCGGGTGCTGCTGATTCCCGTCGTGGCCTTCCTGCTGCTCGACCACGACTACAAGCTGGCGTTCGCGGTCTTCATGGCGGCGGCGGCCGGTGACTGGCTCGACGGCTTTCTCGCGCGGCGGCTGAACCAGATGTCGCAGTTGGGCGCGGTGCTCGATCCCGTCGCCGACAAGATGACCATGATGATCGTTGCCATCCTGCTGGCGGCGCAGGGCATGCTGCCGATCTGGCTGGCGGTGGTGATCGTCATGCGCGATGCCATCATCGTCGCCGGCGCCATCGCCTACCGTTTCGTCGTCGGCCACATCGAGATGGCGCCGACGCGCCTGTCCAAGGCCAATACCTTCCTCGAGTTCGGCGTGCTCGCCCTCGTCATGGCGCAGTCGGCTGAGTTGTTCGGGGCCGGCGCATGGCTGATGCCGCTGTTCTTCCTGCTCTTTGCCTCGGTGCTGGTGTCCGGCGCCCACTATGTCTGGGTCTGGCGGAGGAAGGCGATCGAGGACACCCGCCCGCCCCGTTGATGCCGCGCTATCGCGGATGCCGGTCCGGCGCGTTCAATGCATCAGGTACGGAAAAGTCGACGCGAAACTCGCAGCCGCCGGCGGGATTCCCGTCGAGGCGGATGTGCCAGCCCTGCCGCCGGCAGATGCGCTGCACGAGGGAAAGGCCGAGGCCGAGGCCGTCGCCGCGGCTGCGGTCGCCGCGCACGAAGGGCCGGAAAACGCTCTCGCGCTGTTCCGGCGGGATGCCGGCGCCCGAATCGCAGACGCTGAAACCGCCGACGCGCAGCACCAGGCGGACATGACCTTCGTCGGTGTAATGGATGGCGTTGCGCAGCAGATTGGAGAGGATGGCGCGCAGCAGGGGTGTCGGGTAGCGGCCGCCGTCCTCGCCTTCCTTCACCAGCGACAGTTCCAGGCCGCGCCCGGCCGCTTCGGGGCGCAGGCGGTCGACCTGCTCGGCGGCCAGCTGCGCCAGGGTGGCTTCGGCCTCCTCGCTGCCGTCGCCGGGCGTGCGCGCCAGCCGCAGGAAGGTGTCCACCAGCTCCTGCATCTCTGCGCAGGCGGCCTGGATGCGCCGCACCTGTTCCAGCTGCTTCGGGTCGCCGACGCCGCGCGCCAGCATGAGGTCGCAGGAGCTGGCGATCACCATGAGGGGCGTGCGCAGCTCGTGGCTGACATCGCTGGTGAAGAACCGTTCGCGCTCGAGCGCCCGGCGCAACTGGTCCAGCGCCGCGTCGAAAGCGGCGGCGAGACAGCCGACCTCGTCGGGCGGATAGTCGGCGGCCAGCGGCGCCGCGCTCAGCAACCGTTCGCGGTGCTGAACCTGCCCGGAGAGCCGGATCACCGGCGCGATGACGCGGCGTGCCATGAGCAGGCCCAGGCCCCAGGCGGACAGCATGCTGAGGATGAAGGCGGCGGCAACGACGCCGTAGAGCACGCTCTCGCGCCGTTCGAACTCGTCCGGGTCCTGCACCAGCACGTAGAGCGTGCCGTCGGCTTCGCGGGCCAGGACATGGAATTCATCACCCCCGCGATCGATTTCCTGGAAGCCGGAGCGGACCCCGGCCAGCCAGGCTGGCAACGGCGGCTGCCCGTCAGGACCGCGGACGTGGAGTTCCATGTCCTGGTCGAGATGAAAGGGCAAGCCCTTGTCGAGCGCGCCGAGCAGATCGTCGAGTTCCCGGTTCATCGACGAGGCGGCATAGTAGTCCTCGGTGTAGCCGATCGAGATCACCACGGTGAGCGAAAAGAGGGTGGCCACCATCAGCGCCAGCAGCACGAAGGCGGCGACGATGCGCCGCGCGAGACTTTGTCTCTCGATCATCGACGGCCTTTCCGCCGCCACCTGTCCGGGGAGGGGGGGGGATGGCCGGTCGCCGCTGCGCGGCCCCAGGTCATTTCTCCTCGTCCTGCATGGCGGCGAGGCGGAAGCCGATGCCGTGTACGGTATGCAGCAGCGGCTTCGGGAAGGGCCTGTCGATCTGCTGGCGCAGGGCGTGGATGTGGCTGCGCAGGCTGTCGCTGTCGGGCGGGGTGTCGCCCCACAGTGCCGATTCGAGCGCCTCGCGTGTCGCCACCGCCGGGCTCTTCTGCATCAGCACGGCGAGCAGCTTGAGGCCGATCGGGCCGATCTTCAGGGGCTGGCCGGCACGGCGTGCTTCGAGGGTGTCGAGGTCGTAGCTGAGATCGGCCACGCGGAGCTGGCGCCGCCCGCCGGCGCGGCTGCGCTTGAGCACGGCTTCGATGCGCGCCGCCAGCTCGGGCAGGGCGAAGGGCTTGGTGACGTAGTCGTCGGCGCCGGCGCGGAAGCCCTGCAGGCGATCGTCGAGCGCGTCGCGTGCCGTGAGCATGATCACCGGCGTGTCGCGCCGCTCGCCTTCGCGCAGACGCTGGCACAGGGCATAGCCGTCCATGCCGGGGAGCATGACGTCGAGGACGATCAGGTCGTAGCCTCGGGTGGCGGCGAGGTGCAGGCCGGTCAGGCCGTCCTGCGCGCAATCGACTTCATAGCCCTTGAGGGCGAGATAGTCGGCCAGGTTGGCCAGGATGTCGCGGTTGTCCTCCACCACCAGCAATCGCATCTGCGCTCGTGTCCTCTTCAACAGACCCAGGACGCAAGACTACCACCGGCGGGGTCAGGATGCAGTGCGGCTGAAACGGGCCAGGTTGCCCATGATCTCCAGCATGGCGGTGCGGATCGCCCTGATCACCCCGGCGGAATCGGCCAGCGGGCGGTCGTCGCCATCGGTGACTTCGTTTCGAATGGCGCCGAGGGCGTTGACCGGGAAGGAAACCTTGAAGTCCTTGCCGATATAGGCAATCCGGTTCCAGTCCGCGGCGACGGCGTAGTCGCGGCGGAAGCCGGGCGCCAGCAGGTCGAAGCCGTGCGAATAGTCGGACGGGGGATTTTGCACACCGAGCAGCGGCATCAGGGTCGCCGGAATGTCGAGATGGCTGGTGATGCCGGATACGACGCGCGGCGCCTGGCCGGGCACGCGGATCACCGCCGGCGTGCCGGTCTGGAAGCGGTTGAACTCGGCGCTGTGGCCCCAGCGGCCGCGCTCCATGAATTCCTCGCCGTGGTCGCCGAGCACGATGACGATGGTTCTGTCGAGCAGACCCTTTGCCTTCAGGTGATCGATGACGCGGCCGATCTGCCCGTCGATATGGTGCGCGGCGTTGATGTAGCGGTTCTTGATCTGCGGCGTCTGCGTGGCGAAGTCGGCCGTCAGGTAGTTGAAGTTCTCGAGGTAAGGGGTGGCGATTGCGCCCTCCGGCGGAAAATCGTAGGGAGCGTGGGTGGATTCGAAGAACATGTAGCTCATGAACGGCCGCGATGGGTCACGTCGGTCGATGAAGGTGAGGATCTCGTCGATGTTCTGTGCGTCGCGCCGATGGGGCGGAGGGCCGCTCTCGAGCGGATGCATGTCCTGCGGCCGCATATTGACGAAAATCGTCTTGTCGAAGGCCGGGTAGGTGAAACGCTGGCTGGTGTGCAGCACGAACTGGTAGTTCTGCTGCTGCAGCACGTCCATCAGCACCGGCGCGCGCTGCGCCGCGCGCATCGGAAACCAGTTGCTGCCGTAGAGGCCGTAGAACATCGAGAAGACGCCCATCTGCGTCAGGTTTCCGCCGCTGTAGTGCCGTTCCAGGCGCAGCGCATCATTGGAGAAGGCCCACAGCCGCGGCATGGTCTTCGGGTCGAGCATGTCGAAGCGCAGCGATTCGGCCACCAGCCAGACGATGTTGAGCGGCGCCTTCGGCGCCTCGACGCGCAGCGGCGCGAGCGGATAGGTGAGCCCGCTCTCCTTGATGTGCAGATTCTGCGCCGTTTCTTCCTTTGCGGACTCGATGCCGAAGTGCTTGGCCAGCTTGCGCATGGTGAGTGGCTGGTAGAGCGGATAGCGCTCGCTGGCGAAGAGAATCGGCTGGTAATTGGCGGCCGCGCTGTAGGCATAGGCGACGCGCTCGCCGGCGCCGGTCAGGAGCAGCGCCAGCAGCACCCAGCGCCAGCGGATGCCCGGCCCGGCCGGCAGCGGCCGGCCGGGCCGCATCACCCAGGCGTAGGCGGCGGCCTGCGCCGCAACGAGCAGGCCGACGATCAGGGATGCGGTCAGCTTGGTGGCCCAGTCGGCGCCGAGGGAATCGATGCCGCCCGGCGTGGAAACGAGATTGAGGACGAAGCCATTGATGTGAAAGCCGTACATGTCGCGGATGATGCGGTCTGCGTAAAGCAGAGCCTGGGTCAGTCCGGTCAGCCCGACCGCCGTCATCGCCAGCAGTGCGCCGGCCTTATTGAAGGGCCATCGCTGCGCAAGCCGTCGCAGCAGGTGCGTGGCCAGAAGGGCCGGCAGCAGATAGATGAAGGCGTAGCTCAGCGCCGCCGCCAGGGTCCAGCCGGCGACGGCGAGGGAGGCGAACTGGCGTGCGCTTTGCAGCGCGAAGACCTGGGCGACGGCGATCAGCCAGGAGAACAGGAAGAAGCGATTGATGTGTCGGGCGGTCGGCAGGGCGGGCATGGCATGATCCCGGAATGGCATGGCGCATACCGTAGCAAGCGCACTGTCAAGGCCGCCTCAAGCCGGCATGAAAAAAACGTGAAAGGAATTTGGCGTGGAACGCCTTGCGTGGCGACCGCAATCGCCGGGTTTCACCCAACCGCGGCTGGCCCGGGGCCGTCGATGCGGCGTTAGCCGAACAGAACGAGCAGCCAGACCGCCGGGACATTGACGAGCGCGATCATGACGGCCGCGCTGCCGATGTCCTTGGCGCGTTTGGCGAGAGGATGTGGCTCGAGGGAAATGCGGTCGACGATGGCCTCGACGGCGGAATTGAGCAGTTCGACCGCCAGCACCAGCAGCACGCTGGCAACCATCAACGCCTTGCCGGGGCCGCCGACGGGCATGAAGCAGGCGGCAGGAATCAGGATCAGCGCCAGCCAGGCTTCCTGGCGGAAGGCTTCCTCATGGCGGTAAGCCGCGCGGAGACCGGCCAGAGAATAGCGGAAGGCATTCAGGATGCGCGTCAGACCGGTCTTGCCCTTGAAAAGGTTGTCGGTGCCGCCGCTCGAAGGCCGTTCGGTTTTCATGGAGGCGGAAGATATCAGTTTTCCCGGCCGGCGGTGTCGCGGTCAGACCGGTGGCAGCGCGGCGTCCATTTCATGCCGCAGGACACTGCCTTCCGGCCAGTTGCGCAGGAAGCGGGCGCGGTCCTTCCGCCAGGCCTTGCGCCAGGCGGCTTCGCTGTCGTACTGGCGCATGGCGTCGAGATCGAGCACGCAGAGATCGCGGCCGTTCCAGATGAAATTGTTCGCCTTCAGATCGCCGTGGCCGATGCGTTCGGCGGCAAATTGCGCGAACAGCCTGCGCACGGCCGCCAGGATCCCGGCGGGCGCGCCGCTGTCCGCATGCGCGGCCAGCCGCTCCAGCAGGCTGGGCCCGGCGCAGTATTCCGTGATCAGCCAGGCGCGGCCGCGCAGGGGGCCGAGGCGGCGCTCGATGAGGGCCAGCGGCCGCGGTGTGGCGATGCCGAGAAAGCGCAGGCGGTGCGCCTCGACCCAGGCATGCCAGGCGCGGCTCGGCCGCCAGGCGCGCGAGACGGCGTGGCCGGCATCCTTGATGTTGTAGCGCTTGATGACGAGCTTGCGGCCTTCCGGTTCGATGAGCGCCAGCGTGGCGCTGCGACCGCGCTTGAGCGGGATGCCCTGCTTGATCCAGGCGTCCGGATCGGCCATCACGGGGGCAAGGGAACCCTCTTCGCTGCGCACCATCGAGAAGTAACGGTCGGCGCGCCGCGCGGACTTGAACAGGCTGCAGTCGCGCAGGCATTTGTCGAGGTAATCGGCCAGGCGCGCCGCGCGGGCGTCGCGGACCGCTTCCCGCAGCCGCGCCTCGTCGATGGGCAGGTCGGGGTTGCCCCGGCGATAGGCTGCGAGCAGGCCATCCCGCAGCGCATCGCTCGTCGCGGGTGCCAGCTGGGCCATGAGCAGTGCCAGATTGTCCAGCCGCTCGCGCGCCGTGCCTGCAGGCCGGATGGCGTCACCGTCGACGACGTGCAGGCTTTCCCCGTGCAACAGGAAATTGTCGAGGTGCACGTCTTTCTGCAGGATGCCGCGCGCGTGCATGCGGCCGACCGTCTCGAACACCCGGCCCAGTTCCGCCGGCGCTGCGGCGTCCGGGTTGTGCGCATCCGTCAGGTATTCCGTCAGCGCAAAGTGGCCTGCGCCTTCCATCCTGCCGCTGGACAGCAGCGCCGGGGCGGGCAGTGCATGCGCTCTCAACATTTCGATGCCGTTCAATTCGCGCTGCCAGTGACGCCCGGAGCCGCGCGCGGCGACGAACAGCTTGGCCAGCACGGCCCGTCCGTTCCAGCGGCCGCGGCCGGTGAGCCGCTTGCCGGGCAGGATGCGCAGCCAGCGTTCGACGGTGAGTTCGCTGCCGTCGGCGAGCATGATCGTGCAGGGTGCCCGCGCCCGTCGCCCGGCGGCGCGCAGCGAGGCGGCGCTCTCCTGTTCCTCGTCCCGACCTTCGAAAAAGCCGGCGATCTGGCGGATGCGCCGCTTGTCGGCGTCGTCGAGCCTTTTTTTCTGCGCGTAATCGAGGTAGAAGCGCAGGCGCTGCGTGCGGGAGAGGTGGCGCTTGGCCAGCTTGTCGAGGCAGGCGAGGTCCTTGACGATGCGGTATTCGAGAAAGGGCGGCCACCAGAAGCCGCCGCTCGGGCAGTCGATGAGGAATACCCTGCCGGCCGCATCCACCAGCAGGTTGCGCCACTTCAGGTCGCCATGGGCGAAGCGCTGCGCGTGAAGGCGGCGGGCGATGCCGGCGACCTGGGCGGAAACGCCGTCCCGCCAGGACTGACTTTTCAGTCGCGGATCGTGGTTACGGGCGAGCCGGGCCAGATCGATGGTGCCGGTGATTTCCTCGGTGATCAGCGCCCCGCGCACGAAGCGCCCACCCTGACTTTCGAGGCCGTAGGCGACGAGCCGCGCAGTGGGGATGTCCCAGTCCGTGAAACGCTGCAGGTTCTCCCATTCCAGTTGCACGCGTGGCTTGGCGAGCCAGCGTCTGAGCGGTTTCTTGCCGAGGCCGTGATAGCGCTTGACGTAGTAGTGGCGGCTGCCGATCTCGACGCGCACGGTGCGCGTCGCCGAGTCCATGGCGACGATTTCTCCCTCGAGGGCGAATACCGCATCGAGGTCCGCGAAACGCGCCGCTGCCTCCGGCGCGAGGCCGGGCAGGAGCTGCCACCGGCTCACGCGCAGTCCTCCGCCGCGAACTTGCGCCGGTAGCGTTCCATGAGCCGTTCGCCTTCGCGTTCCAGTTGCACGAGCAGGGCGGATTCGGATTCGAGCACTTCGCGCAACGGCCGCTCGAAATAGACTTTCAGGAAGCGCAGCCGGTCGCGGGCGGTGAGGCCGACCTCCAGCGACGAGAAATGCAGCGCAGCGAGGTCCTTGTCACGCCAACGGCGAGGGGTGCCCGGGCGCCAGTAGCGAGGCGCGGCGCCCTCGCGCACCTGGGCGCGGTGCAGGTCGATCAGCGACAGGCGCAGCCGCTCGGGTGTCGGCGCCGGATCGGTGTGCAGCAGGAAATGGCAGAGGTAGCAGTCGCGGTGGTTGACGCCGCCGCGGTGCATCCTGCCGGCCATCTCGGCGACGCGGGCGATCAGCGCACGCTTGAGCGCCGGCGCCGGCGGATGCGCCGGCCAGTCGCGGCAGTAGTCCTCCAGGCTCACCGTCGGCGCGAGTTCCTCGGTGACGATGAAGGATTCCAGCTTCGCCGGATTCGCGCCGCGGCGGCCGAAGGCGACGGCCTTCATGGTATCGACGCCGAGTTCGGTGAGTCGCCGGATGGCCAGCCACTCGTGCTCGGCGCCGAGCACCGGCAGGCGCGCCGTGACGAGGTTCTTGAAGATCTCGCCCCAGCCGACGCCGCGGTGCAGCTTGACGTAGTAGCCGCGGCCGCCGATTTCGGTGCGCAGGGTGCGGCGGCCGCCCAGTTCGCGCAGCACCTTGCCCTGCAAGGCGGCGGCGGCGCGGAAGGGGTCCCGTCCCGCCCACAGCGTGCGGAAGGGCTCGTCGAGGAACAGGATGTCCTGGGCGCTCATGGCTTGAGGATGATATCCGCCGCGCGCTCGGGCAGGCTGTAGATGTCGGCCGTCTCCGCCCAGGCCAGTCCGCCGTCGCCCCACTGCTTGCGCGCGGCATCGTCGGCCAGCATGTCGGCGAGGAGGGCGTTGAAGTCGTCCTGGTCGAAGGGCAGCGGCACGACGCGCCCGGCGCCGGCCTCCTCGATGTAGTGGGCATAGCCGCAGGCAGCGGTGGTGAGCACCGGCAGGCCGGCCACCACCGCCTCGAGCAGCACCGTGCCGGTGTTCTCGTTGTAGGCCGGGTGGACCAGCAGGTCGGCGCCGAGCAGGAAGCGCGGAATGTCGTCGCGCCCCTTGAGAACGCGCACCTTCTCGCCGAGCCCGAGCGCGCGCGCCATCGAGACGAAGGGCTTCGGATCGTCCTGGCCGATGGCGATCAACTGCGTGCGCCGCTTGAGGCCGTCGGGCAGGGCGGCGAGCGCCTTGAGGCTGCGGTCGAGGCCCTTGGTCTTGAAGCCGGAGCCGATCTGCACCAGCAGCAGGTCGTCGTCGGCAAGCCGGAATTCGCGGCGGAAGTCCGCGCGGATTGCCGCGGCGTTGGCCGGCGCGCGGCGGTCCGGCGCGATGCCCGGCGGCAGCAGATGCAGGCGCGCCGCCGGCGTGGCGTAGTGCTTCACGTAAAGAGCCTGCTGCCCGGCGGAGATCATGAGGATTTCGGTCTTTGCCCCCGGTGCGAACACCGCCCGCTCGTAGGCGGCGAAGTGGCGGTAGCGGCCGGAAAGGCGATACATCGGCCTGCGCAGGGTGCGCGCCTTGTCCTCGAAGCAGGGATCGGCGCAGTAGTAGACATCCAGCCCCGGCATCTTGTTGAAGCCGACCAGGCGATCGACCGGGCGCGCCGCCAAATCCTTGCGCACCCACTCGGCGAACTTCTCGTAGCGGCGGTGGTTGGCGAGCGCCTTCACCGGTACCTGCACCACCTCGAAGCCTTCCGGGATCTCGCCCTGCCAGGACAGGGTGTAGACGCGAATGCCGTGGCCGCGCGCCTGGCAGGCCAGGGCGATGCGCAGGAAATCGCGTTGCAGGCCGCCGTAGGGGAAATACTTGAAGAGGGTGAACGCGAGCCGCATCGCGCAGACGGTCATTCGGCGACACCGGACCGGGTACGGAGAACGAGGGCAGGTGGCTGGTGGCGTTTCTTGCGGTGGGTGCGTGCGGCCACGGCGCGCCATAGCCATTTGGCGAAGGGCGTCAGGCGATCAATCTGCAGATAGGATTTGAGGAACCACAGGCGATCGCTGCGGCTCCACATGAGGGAATAATGGTTCAGGTTGTACAGATCGCGGATGGCGCAGACCGTCCTTGATGGGTGCCAGCGTGACTTTTCCAGATCGATGACGCGTGCCTCGGCATTGCCTTCGGCATCCAGGCGGACGAAGACGTGCTTGGGGTAGAAACAGTTGTGCCGGATGCCATGGACATGCATGTTTCGCAGCAGGGCGGCAATCGCCGCCAGCATTCGCCGCCGTATGGAGCGCGCCGGCGCGCCCTCCTTCAGCCAGCGCTGGACGCGATCCTCCATTGAGACGAAACCGGTCAGTTCCTCGGTGATCAGGATGGCGCGCTCGTCCTTGCCGACCGTGCGCATGGCGAAATAGACCGGCTCCAGCGACGGGATGCCGCGGCGGCGGAAGAGCATGATGCGATGAAATTCGCGCAGGAAAGTCGGCGCCCCGCGCACCGGGTGGGACCACAGCCTTGCCTTGTGATTCTCCTGCCGCTTGAGGAAGATGGCGCGCGTGCCGCCCTCGGGAAGGGGCAATTCGTAACGCAAGACGCCGCTCCAGCCGCCACGGCGGCGATTCGGCTCCTCGAACCAGTCCGCCTCCAGTTGCCACAGGGCATTGAAATCTGTGAGGCCGCTGTGGGCAAGGATTGGCCGCCAGCGCTCGTTGATGTAGTCCTTCATCTATTTCTTCACGCGCAACACGTAGGCGCGCCACTTGTCCCAGTATTTGATGAAATCGACATGGCCAATCGTCTCCAGGCCGGCGGCGGCAAAATCGCGCCCGATGTCGGCACGCCGGAAGACGAAGCGGTCTTGCGGCCGGTTGGCGCCGCGGATGCGCGCCTTGCGCGCGTCGTTGATCTCGTTGCGCCAGGCGCGGAAGTTGCCGTCCACCCAGAGCGAGACGATCACCGTGCCGGAGCTGATGCGGGCGAACTCCTTCAACATGGTGACGCGGTCGGCGCTCCGCTCGATATGGTGCATCAGTCGGATGCTGAAGACGCATTCGACGAAATTGTCCGGCAGCCCTGTGTCGAAGGCGGAACACTGGAAGGACTTCTCGATGCGCGCGGTCACCTCGTGCGGGCGCAGCTGCAGTCCGGTATTGATCATGTCCTGGCTGTAATCGGCGGCGTAGATCTTGCGTTCCGGCTCCTCCGACAGCATGGCCCAGAAGCGGCCCGTGCCGCAGGGGAGGTCGAGCACCGAGCGCGGGCGACCGGCCATGGCCAGCGCCTTGCGCGCCATGCCGACCTCGCGCCAGGTCGACAGCCGGCGCCAGAAACCGGTGTTGTGCTTGTGGAAATACTTCCGGGCGTGCTCGGGGTCGTATTTTTCGGAGAACTCGTAGTGCGGGGGGGGGATGCCTTCGTCAACCATGCCTGAAACCACCTTGTTGGAAGCCCGCAATGATGCCTGAAAACCCTAAAAAAGTCATCCACTTATCGAGGAATTCCGGGTGCGTCGCCGTATAATGCGGCAGGCCTCATGCGGGAACAAAGGAAATGAAAAAGACCGACCTGGAAAAACTCAAGGGACTGAAAATCGACAGCCGGATGAAGCACGCCGGCACGCCGAGCCGCTTTGGCGCGGCGGCGGATACGGCGACGAGCCGGCGCGAGCAGCGCGAACGCGAGCGGGCGCAGGGCCTGGTGCCCTTCGCCGTCAAGCTCGACGGCGAACTGGTGAAGCGGATTCAGGTATTGGCGACCGAGCGCAAGGCCGGCCTCAACGAGGTGGTGGCCGAACTGCTGGAAAAGGGCCTTGCGCTTTATATCAAAACTGGAATAACATGAAACCGCTGATATGGATGGGCGACAGCCGCAAGACCGTCAGGGAGTTTTCAGCGGAGGCGCGGCACGAGGCCGGCGTCGAGCTGATGGCGGTGCAGGCCGGCCTGACCCCGACCGACTGGAAGCCGATGACGGGTATCGGCGTCGGCGTGAAGGAAATCCGCATCCGGGCGGGAAACGCCTACCGCGTGATCTACCTGGCGAAGTTCCCAGAGGCGGCGTACGTGCTGCATGCTTTCGTGAAGAAAACGCCGAAGACGGCAAAGCACGACCTGGATTTGGCCGAAGGCCGCTACAAGGACGTGCTGGCGGCAAGGAGAGCGAAGTGAGCAAGGCAAAAATGGAGAAGGGCAGCGGCAACGTGTTCACCGACATCGGTTTCGCGCCGGAAGAGGCGCAAAACCTCTACCTGCGCGCTGAGCTGATGATCCGTCTCGCCCAATTCATCGATAAGAAGGGCCTCACGCAACAACAGGCGGCAAAGCTGCTCGGCGTTACGCAACCCCGTCTTAACCTGATGCTGAAACGACGGATCGAACTCTTCAGCCTGGATGCCCTCGTGAACATGGCGGCGCGTGCCGGCATGCACGTGGAGATCCGGGTCAAGGCACCGGTGAGAAAAGCTGCCTGAGGCAGTGCTTGCAGCGCCCATATTTGGGTCAGGCAGAAAGCGACAAGGCCTTAACATGGGAATGTTAAGGCCTTGCTTTGATCTTGGTGGGCGGCACAGGGTTCGAACCTGTGACCCCTGCCGTGTGAAGGCAGTGCTCTACCGCTGAGCTAGCCGCC
>JBDHRL010000166.1:0-3853 GCA_039807535.1 Rhodocyclaceae bacterium | reverse complement strand
GCCTTGCCGGCGCCGACCATGGTGTGGATCTCGTCGATGAAGACGATGATGCGGCCCTCGTCCTGGGCGATCTCCTTCAGCACCGCCTTCAGACGCTCCTCGAACTCGCCGCGGTATTTCGCGCCGGCCAGCAGCGCCGCCATGTCGAGCGACAGCACGCGCTTGCCCTTGAGGGTTTCCGGCACTTCCTCGTTCACGATGCGCTGGGCGAGGCCCTCGACGATGGCCGTCTTGCCGACGCCCGGCTCACCGATCAGCACCGGATTGTTCTTGGTGCGCCGCTGCAGGATCTGGATGGCGCGGCGGATCTCGTCGTCGCGTCCGATCACCGGGTCGAGCTTGCCGGCGCGGGCGCGCTCGGTGAGGTCGAGGGTGTACTTCTTCAGCGCCTCGCGGCTGCCTTCCGCTTCCTGGCTGTCCACATGCTGTCCGCCGCGCACCGCCTCGATGGCCGCCTCCAGCGCCTGCTTCTGCACGCCGTGCTCCTTCAGCAGCCGTCCGGCCTCGCCCTTGTCTTCCAGCAAGGCGAGCAGAAACATCTCCGAGGCGATGAACTGGTCGCCGCGCTTTTGCGCCTGCCTGTCGGTGAGGTTGAGCAGATTCGTCAGATCGCGGCCGATCTGCACCTCGCCGGCGTGGCCTTCCACCCTGGGCAGGCGCGCCACGGCCTTCTCCAGCGCGGCCTTCAGCGGCGACACATTCGCGCCGGCGCGCTGCAGGAGGGACGCCGTGCCGCCGTCGTCCTGCCGCAGCAGGGCCAGCAGCAGGTGCTGCGGCTCGATGAACTGCTGGTCGCCCCCCACGGCGATGCTCTGGGCATCGGCCAGGGCCTGCTGGAACTTGGTGGTGAATTTGTCAAAGCGCATGATTTTCTTCCGGAATATTTTGTCTTGAGGCTAAATGGGGCTGAGGGCAGGGCTTTTCAAGCCGCCGCAAACGGAGCAATATTCCAAATCGGTTCAGGCCTATTCAAGGAGGGGAAGATGAGCAACGACCAGTTCGCAGAAATGCACCGCAAGAACATCGACGCCGCGATGAAGCTCACCCAGATGTCGCTGGAGAACTCCAAGCGCGTCATGGAGCTGCAGGTGGATACGGCGCGCGCCCTGTTCGAGGAGAGCGTGAAGAATGCGCGGGCCGTGGCGGAGGCGAAGGATCCGCAATCGGCGCTGGCCCTGCGCACCCGGTTCGCGCAGGAAACCTCGCAGCGGGTGATGGAAGCCATGCGCCTGATGGCGGAACTCACGTCCGAGGCGCAGGCCGAGTTCAACAAGATGCTCGGCCAGCAGATGGCCGGCACCAGCCAGGAGATGATGGAGAACTTCAAGAAGATGATGTCCGTGAGCGGCCTGCCCGGCAACAGCGCCGACGCCTTTGCCTCCATGCAGAAGGCCTTCGGCACCGCCAAGGATGCCTTCGAGCAGATCGCCAAGGCCTCGACCGCCGCCTTCAGCATGCCCGGCACGGGCAAGGGCAAGAGCGTGAAGGTGGAGTAGAAACCGCTTTAAGGAAAGACCGCAGAGGCGCAGAGATCGCAGAGGAAGCCCTTCGAAAAACTCTGCGTCCTCTGCGCCTCTGCGGTCTCTGCGTCGAGAGAGTCTGCGTTTCTAGGTTTTCCATCGCGCCGCGGACTCGTCGTCCGACTCGCGCGCATCGACCCAGCGGCCGCCTCCCGGCGTCTCCTCCTTCTTCCAGAACGGCGCGCGGGTCTTCAGGTAGTCCATGATGAACTCGCAGGCGGCGAAGGCGTCGCCGCGATGCGCGCTCGCCACCGCCACCAGCACGATGTTGTCGCCGGGTTTCAGATCCCCGACGCGGTGGATCACCGTCGCATCCAGCACCGCCCAGCGGCCGCGCGCCTGCTCGACGATCCCGGCGAGCGACTTCTCGGTCATGCCGGGGTAGTGCTCGAGGCGCATGCCGGAGATGCCGGTCCCGTCGCCGGTGTCGCGCACCAGGCCGACGAAACTCGCCACCGCGCCGATCTCCGTGCGGCCGCGCGCGAGGGCGGCGCATTCGGCGCCGAGGTCGAAGTCCTCGCTCTGAACCGAGATTTTCATACAAAACGGGAGCCGCGCCGCGGCGGAACCAACGCTATCCCTTTTCTCGGGAAAGGGATCAAGGGACAGGCCGCCACCTCATCCTCCCGTGACCGGGGGAAAGAAGGCCACCTCGTCGCCATCCTTCAGCGGCGCATCCATCTCGGCCATGCGCTGGTTCACCGCCACGCGCAAGTTTTTCGCCTGTGCCAGCGCGTCCCAGGCACCGCCGCGCGCGACGAGATGGGCATGCAGCTCGCCCACGCTGCCGACGCCGGCCGGCAGGGCGAACTGTTCGGAGGACTGGCCGAGCGCTTCGCGCAGGGCGGCGAAATAGAGGATTCTCAAAGCCATGGTTCAGTATAGCAACTCGGACAAGGGCAGGAAGCGCACCGGATCGCCGCGCGCCACCGCCTGCCCCGGCGGGTTGTCCACCAGCCCGTCGGCCCAGGCGCAGGAAGTCAGCACGCCCGAGCTCTGGTTGGGAAAAAGGTCGAGGCCGCCCGCGGCGTTGATGCGCACGCGCAGGAATTCGCGCCGCCGGTCCGGCTTCGGCCAGTCGAAATCCGCGCGCATCGCCAGGCCGCGCGGGAGCGCCGCACCCGCGCCCTGGCAGGCGAGCAGGAAAGGCCGCACCAGCACGAGGAAAGTGACAAAGGTGGACACCGGATTGCCGGGCAGGCCGATGAATGCCGCCTCGTTTTCGAGCGGGCCCTGCCCGCGAGCCTCCGTCACCCCCTTCCCCGGGAATGGGGCCGGGGGGATGCCGCTCGCCTGCGCCGTGCCGCGGCGACTGACTTTTCCGAAAGCGAGGGGCTTGCCGGGCTTGATGGCGATCTTCCACAGGTCGAGCGCGCCTTCCGCCTCCACCGCCGCCTTGACGTGGTCCTCTTCGCCCACCGAAACGCCACCGCTGGTGACGATGACATCGCTCGAAGCCGCCGCCTCGCGCAGCGCGGCGCGCGTCGCCTCCAGGCTGTCCGGCACGATGCCGAGGTCGCGCACCTCGCAGCCGAGCGCAGCGAACAGTCCGCGCAGGGTGTAGCGGTTCGAATTGTAGATGCCGCCCGGCCTGAGGGCCTCGCCGGGCATGGACAGCTCGTCCCCGGTGAAGAACACCGCCACGCGCAGGCGGCGGAACACCGGCAGCACAGCCAGGCCGACCGAGGCGGCCAGTCCGATGTCCTGCGGCGCGAGCCGCGTTCCCGCGGCGAGGATCGCGTCGCCGGCGCGGATGTCCTCGCCGGCGCGGCGGATGTTCTCGCCGGGATGCGGCGCGTGATTCACCTGCACGACGCCCTCGCCGGCATGCTCGCACAGCTCCTGCATCACCACTGCATCCGCTCCTTCCGGCACCGGCGCGCCGGTGAAGATGCGCGCCGCGGTGCCGGCGGCGAGCGGCGTGCCGACGCTGCCGGCGGGAATGCGCTGCGACACCGGCAGGCGGGTCCCCGCCGCGGCCACGTCGGCGAGGCGCACGGCGTAGCCGTCCATGGCCGAGTTGTCGAGCGGCGGCACGGTAAGGCCGCTCGCCTGCGCGCGCGCCAGCACGCGGCCGACGGCAGCGACGGTATCCACTTCCTCGATCTCCGTCACCGGGCGGGCGGCGGCGAGGAGCTTCTGCAGGGCTTCGTCGAAGGATAAAAGACTCATATAAAACCTGTTTCACCACAGAGACACGGAGGCACGGAGACACGGAGGAGAACGAGAAAATGCTTTCTCCGTGCCTCCGTGGCTCCGTGGTTAATGGTTTTCCGGCTCATTTCAGTTCAAGGTACTGCACAATGAATTGCGCGATGGCGTCCGGATCGTTG
>JBDHRL010000027.1:0-23801 GCA_039807535.1 Rhodocyclaceae bacterium | reverse complement strand
AGCACGCCGTAGGCGGGCACGCCCTCCTGCGGCCAGCCGATCAGGTAGCTGAGCGGGTACACCGGCAGCACCTCGCCACGCACCACCATGGTGGCGCGGCCGCCCACCTCCTGCAACTCGCCCGGGACGATGGGCAGGATCTCGCGCACCATCGACAGCGGCACGGCGAAGGGCTGCTCGCCGAGCTTCACGATGAGCACCGGCAGGATGGCCAGCGTCAGCGGCAGGGAAATGATGAAAGTGGTGCCCTTGCCAAGTTCCGACCTGATCTCGATGTCGCCGTTGAGCTTCTGGATGTTGGTGCGCACGACATCCATGCCGACACCGCGGCCGGAGACGTCGGAGACATTGGCGGCGGTGGAGAAGCCGGGCAGGAACACCAGGTTGAAGCTCTGGCGCTCGTCCATGGTGTTGGCCTCTTCGTTCGAGATGAGGCCCTTCTCCAGCGCCTTGGCACGCAGGCGCTCGGCGTTCATGCCGCGGCCGTCGTCGGCCACCAGGATGACGATGTGGTCGCCTTCCTGGCGCGCCTCCAGGCGCACCTCGGATTTCTCCGGCTTGCCGGCGGCGAGGCGTTCCAGCGGCGACTCGATGCCGTGGTCGACGGCGTTGCGGATGAGGTGGATGATCGGATCGGAGAGGTCCTCGATCATCGTCTTGTCGATTTCCGTCTCCTCGCCGTCGAGCACCAGCTCGACGTCCTTGCCGAGGTTGCGCGCCAGGTCGCGGGCGATGCGCGGGTATTTCTGGAACAGGCGGCCGATCGGCTGCATGCGCGTCTTCATCACGGCGTTCTGCAGGTCGGACACCAGCAGGTCGAGCTGGCCGACGGCGGCATCGAGCGCCTGCAGGGTGTCGGCCCCGGTCAGGCCGCTGAGGATTTCGGTGCGCAGGCTGTTCAGGCGGTTCTTGGTCAGGCCGATCTCGCCGGAGAGGTTGAGCACCTGGTCGAGGCGCGCGGTGTCGACGCGGATCGAGGTGTCGCGCGTCTTCTCGCTCTCGCGGCGGCCGCTCGGGCCACTGTAGCCGGGCTTGTCGGAGGCACGGCGGCCGATGGCGGCCTTGATGACTTCCTCGGCCGGCTTGGGCGGCAGGGGAATGCCGCGGCCGGCCTCGGCCGGCACTTCCGGCGTCTTGCCGGTGACCGCCTCGTAATAGGCGTTCCAGTCGAGGGCGCCGGCGGCGGTGGTTTTCACGGCCGGGGCTTCCTTCGCGGCAGGCGGCTCCGCCCTGGCCGCCCCGGCGGCCAGTTCGCCGGCAATCGCCTGCTTCAGGCTGGCGATCAGGCCGGCATCGGCCGCGTGCGGCTGCACGCCCTGCTCGAGCGCATGGAACATCTGGCGCACCGTGCCGGTGGCCGCCATGATGACGTCCATGGCCTCGGCCGTGATCTCCAGTTCGCCGTTGCGCAGCTTGTCGAAGAGGTTTTCGGTGAGATGGCACAGGGTTACCAGCTCGGTGGCGTTGAGGAAGCCGGCGCCGCCCTTGATGGTATGGAAGCCGCGAAAGATGTCGTTGAGCAGGCCCCGGTCCTGCGGGTTCTTCTCCAGGTCGACCAGCTTGTTGTCCACGCCGGAAAGGAGGTCGGTGGCCTCGACCAGAAAATCCTGCAGCAGATCTTCCATTCCCGAGAAGTCGCTCATGATTCGCTCCGCTATGGCTGCGTAGGCCGGGCTTCAGCCCGACGCGTCGGCCTGAAGGCCGACCTACAGGTTAAAAACCGAGGCTCTCCAGCAGGTCGTCGACCTGCTCCTGGTTGGCGACGACGTCGGCGCGCCCCTCCGCGTTCACCACCGGGCCGTTCAGCAGGCCTTCCGGCGTCCCGGCCTTCATGTCCTCGGGCATGGCTTCGAGCAGGACCTGCAGCAGATCCGATTCCATGCGCTGCGCCAGGTCGACGATCTTCTTGATGACCTGTCCGGTGAGGTCCTGGAAATCCTGCGCCATCATGATTTCCATCAGCTGGTCGTTGGTGGCGGCGGTCCTGACCGGCACCTCGGCGAGGTAGCTGCGCGTGTCGCCGGCGAGCACCTTGAACTCGTCGATCGACAGATCGCCGGCGACGAGGCGGTCCCAGCGGCCGGAGAGCGCCGCTGCCCCGGATTGCAGGCCTTCCTGGATCGGCCGGGCGACATCGGTGGCGTTGAGCACGCGGCTGGCCGCCTGCTCGGTCATCTGGGCAACGTAGGCGAGGCGCTGGCGCGCGTCGGGGATGGCCTTTGCCGCCTCTTCCAGGGCGCGGTCGTAGCCGAGCTCGCGCAGCGTGTCGTGCAGCTGGCGCGTCATGTGTCCGATGCGCTGGAAGACGTTGTCGCAACTGTGGGGGGCCTCGACGGGGGCGGCCGCCGCCGGCTGCGCCACCTGTCCGGCCACGCTGTCGAAGAGGGCCTCCAGTTCGGGGGAGTCGCCCGCCGCGGCGGTGCCGCCGACCACCTCGACGCGCGGCTCCCTGGCCGGCGCCGGCCGGGCGGCGATGCTGTCGAACAGGTTCTGCAGTTCGTCGGAGTCGCCGGAATCGTCGAACTTGAATCGCTTGGACATGTCATGCCTCCTGAAGGGCCGCCCCGAAGGAGGCATGCGCCCCCCCGGGGGGCAGCGAACTGATTCTGTGAGCGTGGGGGTCCATATCTTCTCCCGTATCGTCCCGTGCGAAGCGGCGCCCTCAGGCGGCTTCCTTCTCGAGTTTCTCGAAGATCTTGTTGAGCTTCTCGCTGAGCGTCGCGGCCGTGAACGGCTTGACGATGTAGCCGCTGGCGCCGGCCTGGGCGGCGGCGATGATGTTCTCCTTCTTCGCCTCGGCGGTGATCATCAGCACCGGCAGGTGCTTCAACTGCGGATTGGCGCGGATCTGCTGCAGCAGCGTGAGCCCGTCCATGTTCGGCATGTTCCAGTCCGTAACGACGAAATCGAAGGGTTCGCCGGTCAGCTTTCCATAGGCGATGGCGCCGTCCTCGGCCTCGTCGACGTTGAGGAAACCCAGTTCCTTGAGCAGGTTGCGCACGATGCGGCGCATGGTCGAGAAATCGTCGACGACGAGGAACTTCATTTTCATGTCAGGCATGGCTTTCTCCTATCATTCCTTGCGCGCGTGCGCCTTGCCCAGCAGCGGGCGCAGCGTGTCGGCGAGGATTTCGGCATCGAACTTGGCGACATAGGCATCGACGCCGACGCTCTTGCCCATGGCGCGATTGGCTTCCGAGGACAGCGAGGAATGCATGACCACCGGAATGCCGTGGAAGCGCGGGTCGCTCTTGATGTTGCGCGTCAGCACGTAGCCGTCCATTTCCGGCATCTCCGCGTCCGCCAGGATGACGTCCAGTTCGTCCGTCAGGCGGCCGCCCGTCTGCTCGGCATGGGCGGCCATGCCGGTCAGGCGCGTCCAGGCCTCCAGCCCGTTCAGTGCATGCTTGTGCTTGACGCCCAACTGATCGAGCACTTCGCCGATCTTCTTGCGCGCCACGGCCGAATCGTCCACGAAGAAGACGTTGTGCTCCGTATCGTCCTGCACCGGCGCGACATCGCGCACCGGCGGCTCGCCGAAGGTCGAGGCCATGATCTGCTCGACGTCGAGGAGGGAGACCAGGCGGCCGGCCTGGCCGGCGCCCGAATCGGGCGGCAGCTCGGTGATCGCCGTAATGAAGCTTTGCGTCGCGGACACCAGCCCCTCGGGGGAGCGCACCTTGTCCCACTCGACGCGGATGATGCGGTCGACGCTGCCGACCAGGAAACCGAGGGTGCGCTTGTTGTACTCGGCCACCATCATGGTGTCGCCCTGTCCCTTCGAGGCGCCGGGGAGATCGAGCACCCGGCCGAGGGAGACGACGGGAATCACGTTGCCGCGCAGGGAAATCAGCCCCTCGACGCCGGCGGGCATGTTCGGCGAGCGGGTGATCATCGGCGTGCGCGTCACCTCGCGCACCTTGAAGACGTTGATGCCGAAGATCTCGCTGGTGCCGAGCGAGAAGAGCAGGATCTCCATGCGGTTGGAGCCCGCCAGCTTGGTGCGGGCGTCGACGCTTTCGAGCAGGGAGTTGTCGGTGCGGTCCATGGCCATTCTCCCGCTCAGGCGGCCGCGCGCGCCGGCGCCTGCTCGTGCGCCTGCTGCAGGAGCCGGGCGATGGCGGTGGCGAGCTGCGCCGGCTCGAATTTGGAAACGTACTCATCCACGCCGACCGACTTGCCCAGTTGCTGGTTCGACATGCCGGAGAGCGAGGAATGCATGAGGACGGGGATGCCGGCGAAGCGGGCGTCGCTCTTGATGTGCTTGGTCAGCATGTAGCCGTCCATTTCCGGCATCTCGATGTCGGTGAGCACCAGGCTGACCACCTCACGCGCGGGACGGCCGAGCGACTCGGCATAGCCGGCCAGCTTCTGCAGCTCTTCCCAGGCCCGCTTGCCGTTGATGGCGGGGACGTAGCGGACGCCCATCCGCTCCAGCGTCGTCTGCACCTGCCGGCGCGCCACCGAGGAGTCGTCGGCGAAGACGACCAGCGCGTCGCTGCGTTCGATCGGCTTGATGTCGCGAAAGAGCAGGTCGTCGTCGAAATGCGTGGTCTCGGACAGCACCTTCTCGACGTCGAGCAGCATGACCAGGCGGCCGTCCTGCAATTCGGTGATGGCCGTGACCAGGCCGCCCATGCGCGCCGTCATCATGTCCGGCGGCACCTTCATCTGCGACCAGTCCAGGCGCAGGATGGTGTCGACCGCCTCGACGAGGAAGCCCTGCGTGCGGCCGTTGTATTCGGTGACGATCATGATCTCGCGCGGCTGCTCGGTGGCCACATGGGCGTACTTGCCCAGATCCACCACCGGCACCAGGGCGCCGCGCAGGCTGACCATGCCCTCTACGGCTTCCGGCATTTCCGGGGCAGCCGTGATCGGTGGGGTACGCATTACTTCGCGCACCTTGAACACATTGATTCCAAAGGTTTCCCGCCTGCCGGTGCGGCTGTCCACACCGAGCGAGAACAGCAGCAGCTCGAGCTTGTTGGTGCCCGCCAGCTTGGCCCGCTCATCGATGTTCTTCAACAGGTCCGACATGTCGGCTCCTTTGTCACAGACTGATATTGCATTGCGGCACGATAATGCGTGGGTCTTTGCTTCCTAACGGCCGGGGCCGGATTTACTTTAATCAGGTGCGAAAGTCCCGCACCACCTGCCCCAGATCGTGCGAGAGCTGCTCCAGCTGCTGCGCCTGCGCATTGACCCGGCCCATTTCCGCGGAATTCTCGCCGGTCATGCGGGCGATGCGCTCGACGTTCTGCGTGATGCCCTGGCCGGCGGCGGCCTGCTCGCGGACGGAGGCGCTGATCTCGTCCATGCCGGCGCCGGTGCGGGACACCGAGCCGCTGGCTTCCGACAGGGCGATGGCGACCGTTTCCATGTTCTCCTGGCCCGCGCGGAGCGACTCCCGGCCGCGCCGGATCGCGTTCTCGACGTCGGACGACTTGCTGCCCAGGGCGCGCGTCACCTCGTCGATCTGGGCGGCGGCCAGGGCCGATTTCTCGGCGAGCTTCCTCACCTCGTCGGCCACCACGGCGAAGCCGCGGCCCTGCTCGCCGGCGCGCGCCGCCTCGATGGCGGCGTTCAGCGCCAGCATGTTGGTCTGGTCGGCGATGTCCTTCACCTGGCGCGTCATTTCGCTGATCGAACGGGTATGGGCGATGAAGGCGTCGGCGCTGCGCTCGATGTCGGACACCGCCTCCTCGATCAGGTCGATTTCGCCGATCATGGTCGACAGGCTTTCGTTGCCCTCGGCGGTCTTGTCGCGCGCGGCCGCCGACAGAGTGCCGGCTTCCCGGGCGTTTTCTGCGACGCGCCCGGCGAGGGCATGGACCTGGCCGACCGTGCTCACCACCGCGGACACCGCCTCGTCCTGCGCCTGCGTGCTGTCGCTGATGTGCCGCGTCGCCTCGGCCAGGCTCATCGCCGCCTCTTCAAGCTGGCCGGCGCTCTGCTGGGTGCGCTGGATGACGCCGCTCAGGGACTGTGCGACGGCATTGAAGGCTTCGCCGATCTCGCGGTATTCGTCCTGCGATTGCAGGGCCACGCGCGCGCGCAGGTCCCCCGCGGCGATCCGCCGGCCGCCGGCGACCACCTCGCGCACCGCGCCCAGCACCGAGATATAGGCGCCGAGTGACAGGTAGCCGGCCAGGGCCAGGCCCGCCAGCGCCACGGCCATGCGCGTGCCGCCGGCCGTGGTGTCGAAGAACAGGTAGGCGACGACGCTGCCGGCGACGCTGCCGGCGACGAGGAATTTCGTGCGCAGGCGCAGGCTCTCCATGAAGGCGACGGAAGGGCGCAGCCATGCAGTGATGAAACCGGTCATGATGGATTCTCCGGATAATCGATCTTCATGGACGGGCTTACTCGGTGCGGTAACCGAGGCGGAAGCCGCCCCAGTGGCGTCCCTGCACGTAGATCGGCACCGACAGGTCGTGCATGACCTCGCCGGTGTCGCGGCGGTAGGTCTGCAGCAGGAAGGCCTGCTCATGGGCGCCGCACTTCCTGCCCACGGGGTCGTCGAAGATGCGCTTGGTGCGGTTGTTCGCCATGTCCACCCGCTCGTCGCCCGTCAGCGGCTGCGTGTAGCGCTTGTTGTGTGTCGGGAAATAGCCGTTCGTGTCGACCGCGCCGGCGTAGGCGACCTCCTGGTTGGCGTCCAGGATCGGCTCCTGCACGGGCGGGAACAGCTTGTCGGTGAGCGCGTCGAATTTGCTGGTGTATTTCTGCGGCCGGGTGTTCGGGATGGGCTGGTAATTCCGGTCGAACAGATCCTCCAGCCGGATCTGTCCCGCCCGGACGGCAGCTTCCAGCGCCTGGCCGATGTCCTTCGCCGCCCGCTGCACGATCGCCGGCATGCGGGCGTGGATCGCCATCGCCTGCTGGCCGCGCTCGCCCAGCTTGAAAATGTTGCCGACCTCCTTCAGGTTGAGGGCCAGGGTGTCGAGCTGGCCGGCCTCGGCCAGGGTACGGGCGGCGGTGGCGTTGTTGTCCTCGGCCATGCGCAGGATGTCCTGCACGTGGCCGGTGATGTTCTGGCCGTTCGTGCTCTGCTGCTGGATGGCGCTGGCGATGGCCTCGATCTTCTCCGTCGTCTCCTGGGCGCCGGAGTTGATCCGCTGCAGGGACTCGGCCGCCTGATGTGCCAGATCGGCGCCGGAGCGCGCCTGCGCGCTGCCCTGCTGGATGCTCTGGATGGCCGTCTGCGTCTCGCTCTGGATGGCGCCGATCATGGCGCCGATCTCGCCGGTGGCGGCGGTGGTGCGCTCGGCGAGCTTCCTCACCTCGTCGGCCACCACGGCGAAGCCGCGGCCCTGCTCGCCGGCGCGCGCCGCCTCGATGGCGGCGTTCAGCGCCAGCAGGTTGGTCTGGTCGGCAATGTCGTGGATCACCCGCACGATGCCGGAAATGGCCTGCGAGCGTTCGCCCAGCGCCGCCACCACCTGGGCCGACTGCTCGACGGAGCGGGCGATGCGCCCGATTTCGGCGGAGGCGCGGTCGACGATCTCGGCGCCCCTCTTCGACAGTTCGCGCGCCGCCTGGGCGTTGGCGGCGGTCAGCTCGGCGTTCTCCGCCACCTGGTTGATGCCGAGATTCATCTCTTCCATGGCGTGCAGGGTGGCCTCGGCGGCGGCGCGCTGCCGGCCGGAGCCGTCGGTCACGCCTTTTGCATCCTGCATCAGGGTTTCCGCCGCCTCGGCGACCTGGGTCGAGTTGAAGCAGATCTTGCCGACGATCCCCTGGAAGCTCCTCATCAGGTCGTTGAAGGCCTGCGCGGTCGCGACAGTGGCGGCGCTGCCGGCCAGCGACGCGCGTCGCGACAGATCGCCGTCGCCGTGTGTCGCCTGGATCGTCCGGCGCAGCTCGGTGAGCGGATCGAGCAGGTTGCGCCGCAGCACAAGAAAGGGAATCAGGCCGGCCGCCAGGCCGGCGACGGCGTGATAGAAGGCCAGGCCCGGCCCCAGGCCGGCCCCCGACAGGTAGGTTGCAGACATCCCCCCGCCGGCCACCAGCAGCCCGAGGAGGATGAAACCCACCATGATGCGCGCCGTCGTGCCCGTGTGGTTCATGTCAGTTTCCCTTTCGTGCGGAGACCCTGTTTGCGTCCCGCCGTCTCTCCTTATGGGTCTGCCGGTCCCTCTTGCATCGCCGATGCGCCTCCGGCCGATGGCATGGGTCTCATGGGGGTATAACGGCCGCCCCCGCCGTACCTTTAGGGCCTGCTCACATTCATTCTGTCGGAAGCGCGCTGCAAAAGTGGCCGGGGACAGCCCGTTTAGAAACCGCGCCCGGCGGCGCACAGGCGAGCCATGAGGCGGGCGCCGATCTCGGACAGAGGCGCCACCTCGGCCACCGCCCGGAGGGCGACGGCCTCGCGCGGCATGCCATACACCACGCAGGAGGCCTGGTCCTGAGCGATGGTCCAGGCGCCGGCATGCCGCATGGCCAGCATGCCGGCCGCGCCGTCCTTCCCCATGCCGGTCAGGATGACGCCGACGACATGGCGTCCGGCGCAGGCGGCCGCCGAATGGAACAGCGCGTCCACCGAGGGGCGGTGGCGATTGACCGGTTCGGCCCGGGATAGCTCGACGAGGTAGCCGCTGCCGCTTTTCTTCACCAGCAGGTGGGAATGCCCGGGCGCCACGTAGGCGGTGCCCGGCAGGACGCGCTCGCCCTGCTCGGCCTCCTTGACGCGGATCCGGCACAGGCCGTCCAGCCGCCTGGCGAAGGAACCGGTAAACGTCTGCGGCATGTGCTGGACGATGAGGATGCCCGGGGTCGCCTCGGGCAGGGCGATCAGCACTTCCTTCAGCGCCTCGGTGCCGCCGGTGGAGGCGCCGATCACCACCAGGTCGTCGGGAGCGGGCCGCCAGCCGGGCCGGGCGATGCCCATCACGGGCGGCGCCGACGCGCGGGGCCCGGCGCTCCTGGCGGGAGCGGGCAGCCGGCTCGCGCGCGCGCCGCGGATCTTCTCGCGCACCTCACTGGCGAAATCCGCCGTCGCCCGGCCCGCGCCGGGCTTGGTGACGTAGTCGACCGCGCCCAGCTCAAGCGCCTTCAGAGCCTGCTCGGAATCCCGCTCGGTATACGACGACACCATCACCACCGGCATCGGCCGGAAGCGCATCAGCCGGCGCAGGAACTCGAGGCCGTCCATCTTCGGCATCTCGACGTCGAGGGTCAGCACGTCGGGGTCGAGCGACTTGATCATCTCGTGAGCGGCAAGCGGATCGGCCGCCGCGCCGACGACGCGCATGTCGCCCGCGCCATTGACGATGTCGGTCAGCAGGCGCTGCATCATCGGCGAGTCGTCGACAATGAGGACGCGGGTCCGTTCCTGCGCGGTTTTCTCAGCGGCGGCGATCGGCGCGCTCATAGGTCGTCCTGCCGAGGGAGCGGAACAGGTCGGTGGCATGCAGGAAGCTCTCCGAGTGCCCGGCGAAGAGCAGGCCGTCCTCGCGCAGCAGCGGCACGAACCGCCTGAGGATGCCGTACTGGGTCTGCCTGTCGAAGTAGATCATCACGTTGCGGCAGAAAATGGCGTCGAGCGGGCCCTGCACCGGCCAGTTCGCGTCGAGCAGGTTGATGCGGCGGAAGGTGATCAGGCGGCGCAGTTCGGGCTTCACCTCGAAGCTTCCCGCCCGCGCGCCGCTCCCCCTGATGAAATGGCGCGAGACGCGCTCCGGCGCGAGCCTTTCGACGCGCTCGGCCGGATAGACGCCGCGCTCCGCCTGCGCCAGCACGTGGGTGCCGAGGTCGCTCGCCAGGATCGTCACCGGCGGCGCCGGGCTGTTGAAGGCTTCCACCGCGGTCATGGCGATCGAATAGGGCTCCTCGCCCGTGGACGCCGCGTTGCACCAGATGTGCAGGCTGCGCTTTTCCGTGGCGGCCTTCAAATGCTTCGCCAGGGCATCGAAGTGATGGGCTTCGCGGAAAAACGAGGTGAGGTTGGTGGTCAGCGAATTGATGAACGCCTCCCACTCCCCGGCGTCGTTCCGTTCGAGGCGCGCCAGGTAATCGGCAAAGCTGCGGTCGCCGCAGGCGCGCAGGCGCCGCGCCAGGCGGCTGTAGACCATGTCCTGCTTGGCGGCCGTGAGGGCGATGCCGGCGTGATCGTAGATGAGCTTGCGCACGCGCTCGAAATCGGCGGTGGTGAAGACGAACTCGCGCGGGGCGTGCAGGGGATTTGCGTTGCTCGACATGGGGGTGCGCTGCGCCTCGCCTGTCCGCTTCAGAATTCCGGCCAGTCCTTGCCGCTGCCCGCGGTGCCGGAGGCGCGGCACACCTTGGGCAGGGGTCGCGGGCGGCCCGCGGCGCGCCCGCCCTGCCGCGACAGGGCCAGGCCGGCGATGTCCCGCACCAGGACATGGAAGGCTTCGCGCAGCGCCTCGGCATTGTCGAGCGCATGCTGCGCCAGCGCGGCATTCTGCTCGAGCGCCTCGCCCAGCGCGCGCACCGCCTCGGACACTTCGCGCAGACCGCCGGCGCCGGCGGCTTCGAGCAGGGCCATCACTTCGTCGTGCGCCGCCGCCGTGCGCCGCGCCAGTTCGCGCAACTCGGCGGCCGCGGCAACCGGCCCGGGCGCCGTTCCGGCCGGACTGACTTTTGCGCCCCGCGCCGCGAAAGGGGTCGGCCCCTGCTGCCGGCCCGCGCGATCCGCCAGCAGGCCGCGCAGCCGGGCGGCCATCGGCTTCGCAGTGCCGACGGCGGCCCCGCCCTCGCCGCGATAACCGGCGAGCAGATGCCTGAGTGCCGCGCAGGCTTCGCGCAGCGCCCCGTGCAGCGCCGCAGTCAGCGGCTGGCGGCCCTTGCGCACGTTCGCCAGCAGCAGCTCGAGCGCCTCGGCCAGGTCCGCCATGTCGCGGAAGCCGAAAGTGCCGCCCGAGCCCTTGATGGAGTGGGCGGCGCGGACGAGGTCGTCGAGCTGTTCGTCGTCCGGCGCCTGCGGATCGAGGTGGAGCAGCAGCGCTTCCATCGTCGCCAGATGCTCGGCGGTCTCCTCGAAGAAGACCGGATGGAACTGGCTCAGGTCGAGCGGCATGGCGGCGGGCCGGCTGCGGCTCAGACGGCGGGCTTCGCCGCCGCGCCGGCCTGCCCGTCGTCCTCTTCCGGCCGGGTTTCCGGCAGCCTGCCGTCGCGCAGGATGGCCTCCTCGGTTTTCTTGTTGAGCACGAGGATGCCGATGCGACGGTTCTGCGGGTTGAAGGGATCGCCCGGATCGAAGAGCACCGTGGAGGACTGGCCGACGACGCGGAGCACCTTGTTCTCCGCCATGCCGCCGGCGATCAGCTCGCGTCGCGAGGCGTTCGCCCGGCTGGCGGAGAGTTCCCAGTTGCCGATGCCCTTGTCGCCGGAGACGAAGGGCTTGGCATCGGTGTGGCCGGAGAGGGAAATGCGGTTGTCGACCTCGTTGAGGGAGCGGCCGATCTCGCGCAGGATGTCGCGCATGTAGGGCTTCACCTCGGCGCTGGAGAGGTCGAACATCGGACGGTTCCTGTCGTCCACGATCTGGATGCGCAGGCCTTCGGTGGTCATGTCGAGCAGCAGTTGCTTCCTGTACGGGAGCAGGTTGGGATTGTTCTCGATGCTCTTCTCGATCTTTTCCTTCAGCTCACCCAGCTTCTGCCGCTCAAGACGCTCCTGCTCGGCCTTCAGCGCCTGCAGGTTGACGGTCTTCTTCTCGGCGATCACCTCGCCCTTCTTGACCTGCCCCGCGGTGCGCGTGAGATCGGTGCCGCCGCCCTTGATCACGCTGGAGGCGTCGCCGGTGCCGGAGCCGCCCTGCAGGGCGACCTTCAGCGGCGTGGCGAAATACTCGGCGATGCCCTGCAGGTCGCCTTTCGCCGTCGAGCCGAGCAGCCACATGAGCAGGAAGAAGGCCATCATCGCCGTGACGAAATCGGCGTAGGCGATCTTCCAGGCGCCGCCGTGGTGGCCGCCGCCGCCCTTCTTGATGCGCTTGACGACTATCGGCCGTTGCGATTCGTCGCTCATGATCTGATTGCTTGTCTGCCAGTAGGTCGGCCTTCAGGCCGACGCAGCGGTTGATCGATGGCTTTCGTCGGGCTGAAGCCCGACCTACTTGCCCTTCCTCGACTTGACCTCGTCCTCCAGTTCGCGAAAGCCGGGACGTTCGGTCGAGTAGAGCACCTTGCGGCCGAACTCGACCGCCACCTGGGGCGCATAGCCGTTCATGCTGGCCAGCAGCGTGACCTTCATGCACTGGAACATCTTGGTCGACTCGTGCAGCTTCTGCTCCAGCAGCGAGGCCAGCGGCGCGACGAAGCCGTAGGAGAGCAGGATGCCGAGGAAGGTGCCGACCAGGGCCGCGGCGATCAGCTTGCCGAGCTCGGCCGGCGGAATGCCGACGGACTCCATGGTATGCACCACGCCCATCACGGCGGCGACGATGCCGAAGGCCGGCAGGCCGTCGGCCAGCTTGGACAGGGCGTG
Organism: Rhodocyclaceae bacterium; assembly: GCA_039807535.1. Taxonomy (GTDB): domain Bacteria; phylum Pseudomonadota; class Gammaproteobacteria; order Burkholderiales; family Rhodocyclaceae; genus Desulfobacillus. Next base: position 11,345 of record JBDHRL010000027.1, on the reverse strand, counting down.
GATCGGCACCTCGCCCTCGTGATGGTGGGTCTCGATCTCGTTGTCCATCAGGTTTTCGATCTCGAAGGCATTCAGGTTGCCGCCCACCATCATGCGCAGGTAGTCGGTAAGAAACTCCATGGCATGGTGGTCGTGCTGGATGTGCGGATATTTCGAAAAGATCGGGCTCGCTTCCGGACTCTCGACGTCCGACTCGATGGACATCAGGCCTTCCTTGCGCACCTTGGCGAGGATCTCGTAGAGCATGGCCAGCAGATCGATATAGAGCGCCTTGCTGAATTTCGAGCCCTTGAGCAGGCTGGGCAGCGCCTTCAGGGTCGCCTTGACCGTCTTCGGGCTGTTGGCGACAAAGAAGGCGCCCAGGGCCGATCCGCCGATCATGATCAGTTCGACCGGCTGGAAGAGTGACGCCACATGGCCGCCGGCCATGACGAATCCGCCGAACACGGCACCGAGCACGACGATGTAGCCGACGATGACGAACATCCCGTATCCCTCTGTTCTTGATTGATATTCAGCTTCGCAGGGAGGCGACGAGCTTGACTGGCATGTTTGGATATCGGCCGGGCCCGAAGGAACTTGAGCGGGCCAAAAAAAAGCCGCCCGGAAATGGTGAGGCCGGGCGGCGCGAGTCTCCTTGCCGGGCAAGGAGGGGGTCAGAGGGGGTCAGACAGTCAGGGCGGCCGCTTCGGCGCTCCGCTTGGTCTTGCCGGCCCGCGCCGGCACATGGCACAGTCCGCAAACATAGTCTTTCGTCAGGTCGAGGGCATGTGCGACGTAACGGCCGCCGCAGTCCTTGCACTGGGCCATCTGCAGCATGTTCGCGTCGAAGAAGCGCACCAGCGTCCAGGCGCGGGTCAGCGACAGGACGCATTCCAGTCCGTGCAGCTCGATGTGCTCCAGGTACAGACGGTAGGCCTTGACCACCGCATGCAGGCCGCGCAGTCCGGTGTTGCCCAGCATGAACTCGTAGAACGACATGAACAGCGAGGCATGCACGTTCGGCTGCCAGGCGAGGAACCAGTCCGTCGAGAACGGCAGCATGCCTTTCGGCGGCGAGACGCCCTTGACTTCCTTGTAGAGCTTGAGCAGGCGCTCGCGCGACAGATTGGTCTCGGCTTCGAGCAGTTGCAGGCGCGCGCCGAGGCGGATCAGTTCGGCGGCGAGCTGGATTTCCTGTGCTTCGGTGACGACGCTCTTGTTCCTCATGCCGGCCACCGCTTCAGGCTATGGCTTCGACGGGCTTCGCCGAGGCCAGGATGGCGGCATGGGTATGCGCGGTGCCGCGATCGCGCTCGTGGCCGGAGAGCAGTCCCAGCAGCAGCTTGTCGTCGAAGCGGAAGCGGCACAGCGCCATGTTGGAGCCCGCCATCTTCAGCACCTGCCCGGGTGTCAGGCGCTCGATCACCTCGGCGAGGTCGGCGCCGATGCCGAGGCGGTACTGCGCGGTTTCGCGGTCCGCCCGTATGAGTTGCTGCGCCAGCATCAGATAGTTGAGATTCAGTTCCTTGATTTCGTTGTAGACGTCGGCATTCTTCATTGTCGCGCTCCTCCGGTCATGGCACCCCTGTGCCTTGTTGAGCGCATTCTGCTGTGCCGGCAACGCCGGCAAAATCGGTCGGCTTCCGTATTTGCCGTACAAACAAGGACGACCCGCCCTGTAGGAATCCCGCCTACACGAACGGTTTCGCACTGACGCTGATTGATTTACGGCACGATCCCGGAAAACTTTAGGAATTTTTCGAAAATAATTTCTCTCTTTGCATCAATGGGTTGATGCCTGATCCCTCAGTGCAGCAGGGCCCCACGCCGGTTTCTTTCGTCTTCCAGCTTCTCCGTCAGGACGTCGTTGTCCACCGGACGGCTGAAATGGAAGCCCTGGAAACGATCGCACTGCTCGCGCTGGAGCAGTTCCACCTGTTTCTCCGTTTCCACGCCTTCGGCAATCGTCATCAGGCGCAGGCTCTTGGCCAGCGCCATGATGGCCCGCACGATCGCCGTGTCCTCGTCATTCACGCCGAGCGAGCGCACGAAGGACTTGTCGATCTTGAGGACGTCGATGGGGAAACGCCTGAGATACGACAGCGACGAATAGCCCGTGCCGAAGTCGTCGATGGATATCTTCACGCCCATGTGCTTGAGCGCGCGCAGCATGCCGACCGCCGATTCCGCGTCGTGCATGATGACCGACTCGGTGATTTCCAGCGTCAACGCCTGCGGCCGCAGTCCCGAATCCGCCAGGGCGCGGCTGACGGCCTCGATCAGGCGCGGCTGGGCGAATTGCACCGCGGACACGTTCACCGAAATCGAAAGGTCGGTGTGGCCCCGGTCATGCCAGGCCCTGGCCTGGCGGCAGGACTGGCGCAGCACCCATTCCCCGATCTCGACGATCAGGCCGGACTCGTCCGCGATCGGAATGAAGCGGTCGGGCGGGATCAGCCCCCGTTCCGGGTGTCGCCAGCGCACCAGGGCCTCGACCCCGATGGTGCCCAGGGTGGCGGCATCGATGCAGGGCTGGAACTGCAGGAACAGTTCGTTGCGTTCGATGGCATGACGCAGTTCGCTTTCCATCGCAATGCGCTCGGCCGAGGTGGCGTTCATTTCCCGCACATAGAAGCGGTGGCCGTTGCCGCCGAGACGCTTGGCATTGGCCATGGCCGTCTCGGCGTTCATCAGCAGGTCGTACACCTGGCGCCCGTCCTCCGGCACCATGGCGATGCCGATGGAGGAAGTGAGATACAGCTCGATGCTGCCGTGCATGTACGGCGCCTCGAAGGCCTGCTTCAGCCAGGCCACGAAATTCTCCACGGCCTCCCGCTCCGCCAGGCCGGGATAGTAGATGCCGAACTCGTCGCCGCCGAAGCGCGCCAGGATGGCGCCGGATTCGGCGACGCATGCCTTGAGCCGGCCCGCCACCTGGCTCAGGATGTGGTTGCCGGCTTCGTAGCCGAAGGAGCTGTTGATGCGCAGGAAGCGGTCGAGGTCGAGATAGATCAGGGTGCCGCAGGGCCCCTTGCCCAGCGACTCGCATTCGGCGATACGCTCGGTGACGCGGGCGCAGAAATAATTGTGGTTGGGCAGGCTCGACAGCTTGTCGAAATTGGCCAGCTCCATGATGCGCGAGTCGGCCTGCCGCACCGCGCTGCGGGCCGCCGCACCCTTCAACTCGCGCTCGATGACCGGGATGAGGCGCGCGAAATTTCCCTTCTGGATATAGTCGTTCACCCCGTCGCGCATGGCCGAATAGGCCGTCTGGTCGCTGATGTGGCCGGAGTAGATGATGAACGGAATGTCCCGTCCGCTCTGCTTGAGGATTTCCAGCGCAGTGAGGGCGTCGAAGCCGGGCATGGAGTGATCGCAGATAATGAGGTCCCACTCGCTCCGGTCCAGGGCATCGCTCATGTCCCGGGCATTGTCCACGCGCGTGTAGCCGACCTTGGCGCCGCGCGAAGCCAACTCGGAGTAGAGCAGAAAGGCGTCATCCTCGGAGTCATCCACGACCAGCATGCTGATGGGACTTTCCCGCAAGAGCTGGTTCATCTTCGCGCGTTCCATCATGACGGGCCGTTGTCTGATTATAGGTCTGGGTTGTCCGTATAACGGCAGGCCGGCTGAAAACTTTAGGCGGTTTCGCTGGCGCGTAAGCAAGGCTTGTGAATCAAGGAGTTGTTGCGGACTGCAAGGTGGCGACACGATTCCGCCCCTGCTGCTTGGCGAGATAGGCGCCTTCGTCGGCGCGCTTGATCAGCGTATCGGCATCGGGCATGGCCGCCTCGCGCACCGCGACGCCGATGCTCATGCAGGCGGTCAGGCGCTGGCTGCCGAGGTCGACGGGATTCTGCTCGACCGCGCGACGCAAGCGCTCGGCGCAGGACAGGGCCGCTTGCAGCGACGTGTCCGGGCAGATGACCAGAAATTCGTCGCCGCCCGTGCGGCAGACCACATCCTGGGCGCGCAAGGCCCCGCGCAGGGAACCGGCCACCTGCGTCAGATAGGCATCGCCCGCGCCGTGGCCATGGGCGTCATTGACCTGCTTGAACTGGTCGAGGTCGATCACCATGCAGGCGAGCGGCCGGCCGCTGCGCGAACCGGCCGCCCATTCCTGCTGGATGCGATCCATCGCATAGCGGCGGTTGGGGACGCCGGTGAGCGCGTCGGTCAGCGCCGCTTCCTGCAGCTGACGATTGGAAACGGCCAGATCGGCGGCAAAACGGCGCAGCTCCTCGCGATCGCGCTCCAGCTCCCGGTGCATGCGCACGATGCGCTGCCCAGCGCGCAGCCGCGCCAGAAGCAGGCGCTGATTGAGCGGTTCGGCAAGAAAGTCATCCGCCCCGCTGTCGAGGCCCTCGACCAGCCGGTCATCGTCGCCCGGCGCCGCCAGCTGCAGGATGTACAGGGCGCGCCCACGCCGGGTATCGCGCAGCGAACGGATCAGCGCCGTGCCGCTCATCACCGTCATGGCGCGGCCGACCACCAGCATGTGCGGCTCGCCCTCGAAGGCGGCACACAGGGCTTCCTGGCCATTGGCCGCCGCGAGCGTCGCATAGCCGTTCTGCTCCAGCATGGCGCACACGGCCGCACGGTGCGCGGCGTCCTCGTCCGCCACGAGCACGCACAGGCGCGGCGGCTCTTCCGTGGGGGCGGCGGTGCGCGCCGCAAGCGGAGCCGGCTGCCGGCTCTGTGCCAACGCCTCGAAGCCGGGCACCGCCGGCACGCTCACGCTGAGGAGGGACGCCCACTCCTGCCATTCCCGCACGATGTCGTCGCAGAGCGCCTTCAGCTCCGCTTCCCCGATGGCCAGGCGCGCGCCCAGCAGGAACAGGCGCGGCAGGAACGCAGCGCGCCGCGCCGTCTCGGCCATGCAGATGTCGGCGATCAGCCGGGACAGCGCCAGGGATTGCAGGAGGGCGTCTTCACGGCTGTCCTCCGGGAAAACGCCCGCATCCGGAATTTCATGGCCTTGCACGCTGTCGCAATAGATTTTCGGCAGGCCCCAGTCCGCCAGCATGGCGGCGGACAGTTCGCGGTGATGCATGGCGAAGCGTTCGCGCTCGAGCGCAATCAGGTCGGCCTGCGCGTCTTTCATCCGCGCCTGCAGAACCGCGGAATACTCTTCGGCGAAAAGCGTCGCCAGCGCCAGCTCGCCGATTCGCGCCAGCAGGCCGACGGAAAAGGCCTCCTCGGCCGGCGCGGCGCGCGTGCGCAGGGTCAGCGCCTGCAGGGCGATGCCGCAAGCCAGCGAGGCCGACCAGAAGTTCGCGTAGTCGAATTCCTTGCAGGCGCCCTGTTTGTATTGAGAGAGCAGGGAGAAGCCGAGGGCCAGATTGCGCACGGCCGGCATGCCGAGCACCACCAGCGCCTCCTGCACCGACACCACGGGGCGGCCCGGATTGGCGTTCACCGAATTGGCCGCCTTGATCAACCGCCCGACGAAGGCCGGATCCGGCTTGATGATGCGCGCCAGTTCGGCCATCGATGCGTCCTCCTTCTGTGTCAGGCGCATGATGGCCAGCGCCACGCCCTTCGGAGAAGGCAGGCTGCCCGAGACCTTCAGTTTCTCGAATTTTGAAAAGTCCAGCGGCTTCATGGGTGGACCTTGCGTCACAGCACGGAATCGCTCCGGCATGGGGCCTCATATGTTCGTGTCACGGTATATCGGCCGGACGGGCGATTCCTTGAGGGCGCCCCGTCGCCCGTCTGAAGGTAGAATGGGCACATGAATTATTGCAGCCATTGCGGCGCCCCCGTCAGACTGAAAATCCCGGCCGGCGACTCCCTGCCGCGCCATGTCTGCGAGCGCTGCGGCGCCATCCATTACCTGAACCCCAAGATGGTGATTGGCGCCATCCCGGAATGGAAGGACAAGGTCCTGCTCTGCCGCCGCGCCATCGAGCCGCGCGCGGGCCTGTGGACCCTGCCGGCCGGCTTCATGGAAAATGCGGAGACCACCGTCGAGGCGGCGCTGCGGGAAACGCTCGAGGAAGCCTGCGCGCGGGTGGAGATCGGCGAGATGTTCACCTTCATCAACGTGCCGCACATCAATCAGGTGCATATCCTCTACCGGGCGCGCCTGCTCGACCTGGATTTCGCGCCCGGCCAGGAATCCCTCGAGGTGCAGCTCTTCGCCGAGTCCGAGGTCCCCTGGCAGGAAATCGCCTTCCGCACCATCGGCCTGACCTTGCGCCACTATTTCGAAGACAGAAAAAACGGGCGCTACGGTTTTCACGCCCAGGACCTGATCTACACGCCCAGATAAGTCATGGCGTGTCGGCGAGCTTGAACTCGATCGACAGGCGGACGGTAAACGCCTGGCCGTGCAGGGACGGCGGCAGCGCGGCGGAGGTGGCCGCGCGCGACATCATGGCGAGCGCCTCGCGGTCAAGGATCTCATGGCCGCTGGAGCGGGCCAGCAGGATGTGCCCGGCACGCCCCTGACGCGACACATCCAATTCCACTTCCGCCTCTCCCGTCCAGCCCCGCTCGCGCGCCAGCGGCGGATACTGGCGATGGCTGCGCGCTTCACGCGCCAGGCTCACGCGATAGGCGCGGATCCCGTCGGCATCAGGGCCCTTTGCCCTCCCCTCTGGCGCGCCCAAGCCGTCCCTTCCCGTCGCCTCGCCCGCTTCGCGCCCCGCCTGGGCCGGCAGCGCTCCGTCAGACGCCTGCGGAGGGGGCGCCGCCGCAACCGCCCCGCCGGCAGCCGCCCTTCGTGGCAAGGCGGGAGGAACGGAGGCCGCTTTCCGCCGGGGTGCGGGTACGGCAGATTCCGGCGGCGCAGGCAAATCGGAAACCGCCGGGGCGCGCAAGGTGGCTGCCAGCGGCGCCTGCCCGCCACGCTGGGCCGGTGGCGGCAGGGATGGCCACAGCAGGAGAGAATGCAGGACAACGGAAAAGGTCAAAGCCGGCAGGAGCCCGCTGCCGCCGGCATCTTTTCCGACAAGGCTTTTAAAACGCACTTTGCTCTGATACCCTATTGGCAATTATATGATTTTACATCGAAGATCGAATCGTCACGCCGGCTTGCAGCGGGATTGAAGCTGCCATGTCACATTCTGGCCACCCGCTCATTCTGACGCTCGACATGCAAGGTGCGCCGCACCGCTGGGTGAGCTGGCAACACGCCTGCTTCTACTACGCCAAGAATCTCGTTGCCTGGGTCGCCGGCGACCACAGCTTCACTTTCCACGGCGGCATGAGCCGCGCAACCGGCGAGCGCTCCGCCATCACGGTGGACAGCATCATCGCCATCAAGGGCAAGGCATTGGCCTCCCGCGCCCACACTGCCGTGCCGCCGCTCAACAACCGCGAGCTCTTTCACCGCGATCGCCATACCTGCGCCTACTGCGGCCACGAGTATTCCTTCCTGCGCCTGACGCGTGACCACATCCTGCCGGTCTCGCAGGGTGGACGCGACCTGTGGATGAACGTCGTCACCGCCTGCCGGCACTGCAACCAGAGAAAGAGCGGACGCACGCCCGAGCAGGCGCACATGGAACTGCTCTATGCGCCCTACGTGCCGAACAAGGCCGAGTTCCTCATCCTCAGCAACCGCAACATCCTCGCCGACCAGATGGACTTCCTCGCCCAGCATGTCGCGGCGCACAGCCGGCTGAAGATGGCGGGCTGATTTCCTCGCTGAAAAGTCAGTCCCCGCGGGACGGCGGTGTTTGCGCTATCTTGCGGGTTTCGGCACTGGTGCAATCGCCCGGACGGGAACATGCTGCCCAAGGACATCGAACGGCTCGGCAAAAAGATCGGCGGCCTGCAATTCGGCACGCTGGCGCGCAAGGAGCTGATCTGGCTGATGCTGCCGGACCGCCATCCCGCGCTGCTGGAGGCGCAGCGGGCGGACATGCTGCTGTCGCGCACCAAGCTGGTCGCCGCGCTGTTCGCCGTACTGACGCCGCTGTGGGGCATCTTCGACTTCCTGTTCTTTCCCAAGGCGCTGGCCCAGGGGCTGCTCTTCGGCCGCGCCCTCGCCACGCTGGCCTTCGTCTCGATCCTGGTGTTCTTCAACGACCCGTCCGGGTTCGCGCGCAACGCGCGCCAGGCGCTGCTGCTGCTGTTCTCCGTGCCGAGCCTGTTCTTCCTGTATTCGGCCATCCTGCTGGAGCAGCACGCGCTCGCAGACATGGCCAAGGCGCTGGCGGCAACCCATGCCTTCCTGCCCTTCCTGGTACTGGCCGGACTGTCGATCTTTCCGCTGACGGCGCTGGAAGCGGGCCTGCTGGCACTGCCGATCCTGACCGCCAAGGCGGGCGCCGGCCTGCTCTATTGGCCCAACGTCGACTGGCCCGTGGCGCTCGGCGCGTTCTGGCTGCTGCTGCTGATCGGCGCGGTGGCGACACTGGCGAGCATGAGCCAGCTCGCCTTCATCATCGCCCTGATCCGCAGCGCCATTCGCGACCGGCTTACCGGCGCCTTCTCGCGACAGGGCGGCAGCGAATTGCTGGCGCTGCTGTTCGCCCAGTCGGTGCGCAGCGACGCGCCCCTGGCGGTCGCTTTCGTCGACCTGGATTATTTCAAGCGCGTCAACGACGAGCACGGCCACGAGGCGGGCGACCGCGCGCTGGTCGAAGCGGCGCGGCGCATGGCGGATGAGTTGCGCGCCGACGACATCCTCGTGCGCTGGGGCGGCGAGGAATTCGTCATCGTCATGCCGAACGCCTCCGCCGCGAAGGCCACGGTGGCGCTGGAGCGGCTGCACGCCGCCGGCTTCGGCGAACGGCCGGAGGGCGGCCCGCTCACCGCCAGCATCGGCATCGCCGAGCGCATCGAGGATCAGGCCGGCGACTGGAACATGCTGGTGGAACTGGCCGACGCGCGCATGTACGAAGCCAAGCAGGCCGGCCGCAACCGCATCGCCGGACGCTACCGGCCGGTAGAATAGGCGCATGCGCCTGCCGCCAGGGACGAAACTCCTCACCGCCTACCGCAAGCACTGGGCCCACCGCTTCGGCGTCTCTCCCTTCCTGCCCCTGTCGCGCGCCGAGATGGAGGCGCGCGGCTGGGACGCGTGCGACGTCATCCTCGTCACGGGGGATGCCTACATCGACCATCCCAGCTTCGGCATGGCGCTGATCGGGCGGCTGCTCGAGGCGCAGGGATTCCGCGTCGGCATCCTCAGCCAGCCCGACTGGCATTCGGCGGAACCCTTTCGTGCGCTGGGCCGGCCGAAGCTCTTCTACGGCGTCACCGCCGGCAACATGGATTCGATGGTCAACCGCTACACCGCCGACCGCAAGATCCGCTCCGACGACGCCTACACGCCGAACGCCGAGCCGGGCAAGCGGCCCGACCGCTCGGTCGTGGTCTACGCCCAGCGCTGCCGCGAGGCCTATCCCGGCACGGCGGTGGTGATCGGCAGCATCGAGGCCAGCCTGCGCCGCATCGCCCACTACGACTACTGGTCGGACACGGTGCGCCGCTCGGTGCTGATGGATTCCAAGGCCGACCTGCTGCTCTTCGGCAATGCCGAGCGCGCCCTCGTCGAGCTCGCCCACCGCCTGGCGAAAGGCGTGCCGATCCAGGAGGTCCGCGACCTGCGCGGCAGCGCCTTCATGGCGCCGCGCGGCTGGCGGCCAAGCGAGGAATGGACGGAAACCGATTCGACCGAGGTCGACACCCCGGGCGCCGTGCAGGCGCATGCCAATCCGTATGCCCCTCTCCCCAGCCCTCTCCCCGCAAGCGGGGCGAGGGAGCAGGATTCCTCCCCTCTCCCGCCTGCGGGAGAGGGGCCGGGGGAGAGGGAAAAAGTCAGTCCCCCCGACACGGCGTCGGGTGTGCCGGTCCGCTTCATGAAAGCCGAAGCGCGCCGTGCCGCGCGCGCCCACACGGTGATCCGCCTGCCGTCCTACGAGCAGGTGAAGGACGACCCGGTGCTCTACGCCCACGCCTCGCGCACCTTCCACCTCGAATCCAATCCGGGCAACGCCCGCGCCCTGGTGCAGGCGCACGGCGAGCGTGACGTCTGGCTGAACCCGCCGCCGGTGCCGCTCACCACGCCGGAGATGGACTACGTCTACGGCATGCCCTTCACCCGCGCGCCGCACCCAAGCTACGGCGGCGCGAAGATTCCCGCCTGGGAGATGATCCGCTTCTCCATCAACATCATGCGCGGCTGCTTCGGCGGCTGCACCTTCTGCTCGATCACCGAGCACGAGGGCCGCATCATCCAGAGCCGCTCGGAAGCCTCGATCCTGCACGAAATCGAGGAGATCCGCGACCGGACGCCCGGCTTCACCGGCGTCGTCTCCGACCTCGGCGGCCCGACCGCCAACATGTACCGCCTGGCCTGCAAGGACGCGAAGATCGAGGAATCCTGCCGGCGCCTGTCCTGCGTCTATCCCGACATCTGCCCGAACATGGGCACCGACCACGGGCCGCTGGTGCAGCTCTACCGCAAGGCGCGCGCGCTGCCCGGCGTCAAGAAGGTGCTGATCGGCTCGGGGCTGCGCTACGACCTCGCCGTGAAGTCGCCGGAGTACGTCAAGGAGCTGATCACGCACCACGTCGGCGGCTATCTCAAGATCGCCCCCGAGCACACCGAGGCGGGGCCGCTCTCCAAGATGATGAAGCCCGGCATCGGCGCCTACGACAGGTTCAAGGCAATGTTCGAGAAATTCTCGGCCGAGGCCGGCAAGGAGCAGTACCTCATCCCCTACTTCATCGCCGCCCACCCCGGCACCACCGACGAGGATATGCTGGCCCTCGCCCTGTGGCTCAAGCGCAACGGCTTCCGCCTCGACCAGGTGCAGACCTTCCTGCCGACGCCGCTGGCGCTCGCCACCGCGATGTACCACACCGGCAAGAATCCCCTGCGCAAGGTGACCGCCGCCGCGGAGGGCGTCGAGGTGGTGCGCAGCGGCCGCGTGCGCAAGCTGCACAAGGCCTTCCTGCGCTGGCACGACCCGGAAAACTGGCCGCTGCTGCGCGAAGCGCTCAAGCGCATGGGCCGCGCCGACCTGATCGGCAACGGCCACCGTCACCTCGTGCCGTCGTTCCAGCCGACCGGCACGGGCAAGCCCGCTGCTCGCACGACTTCGCGCAGCATCCCAGGGAATCCGGCCGGAAGACAGCGCGGGCGCAAATAGAAAAAGCCGGCTTCGGTGCCGGCTTCGTTTTCTGTTCGGGTGGCGGAGAGAGAGGGATTCGAACCCTCGATACGTTTTACCGTATACACACTTTCCAGGCGTGCGCCTTCGACCACTCGGCCATCTCTCCGGAAGGGGCGGATTCTAGCAGAAAGGGCAGGATAGCAGGGCGTGCGGCGCCTGGCGCAAGCTGCCAGATGGCCCAACGGCAAATGGTGGCGTCCCCACGGGGATTCGAACCCCGGTTACCGC
>JBDHRL010000165.1:0-3947 GCA_039807535.1 Rhodocyclaceae bacterium | reverse complement strand
ATTCCCGCTTCCGCGGGAATGACGATCAGTCCAGCGCGTGCGACACCAGCCCGTCGGCCAGCTTCGGTTCGAACCAGGTCGATTTGGGCGGCATGACCTCGCCGGCGTCGGCGACCGACATCAGGTCCTCCATGGCGGTCGCATGCAGGGCGAAGGCCGCTGCCATCTCGCCGCTGTCGACGCGGCGCTCCAGTTCCTCCAGGCCGCGGATGCCGCCGACGAAGTCGATGCGCTTGTCGCGGCGCAGGTCCTTGATGCCGAGCACCGGGCCAAGCAGGTTCTCCGAGAGCAGGCTGACGTCGAGGCGGGCGACCGGATCGTCGCCCGGGATGAGCTGCGGGTGGATGGTCAGGCGGTACCACTGGCCGGGAAGATACAGGCTGAACTCGCCGCGTTGCATCGGCCTGGCGCGCGGCGTGCTCACCGAAACGACGAAACGCTCGGTCAGTCGCGCCAGGAAGCCCATGGTGGACAGGCCGTTCAGGTCCTTCACCACGCGGTTGTAGTCCATGATGCGCATCTGGTGGTGCGGAAAGATCACCGAGAGGAAATAGTTGTAGTCCTCCGCGCCGCTGTGGCGCGCATTCTTCGCATGTCGCGCGGCGGCGACGCGCGAGGCGGCCGCCGAGCGGTGGTGGCCGTCGGCGATGTAGAGCGCCGGCATGGCGTCGAAAAGAAAAGTCAGTCGTTGCAGCACGGCGGCATCGCGGATGACCCAGATGCTGTGGCGGATGCCGTCGTCGGCGGTGACGTCGGCGTCGGGTTCCCCGGACGAGGCCTGCGCCAGGAGGGCGTCGACTTCCGGCGCGTCCGGGTGTGCCAGCAAAACCGGGCCGGTCTGGGCGTTGAGCGCCTCGATCTGGCGCACGCGATCGTCTTCCTTGTCCGGCCGCGTGAACTCGTGCTTGCGGATGCGGTTGGTATCGTAGTCGGCCACCGAGGCGGCGGCGACCAGGCCGGTCTGGCTGTGGCCGCCCATCACCAGGCGGTAGGCGTAGTAGCAGGGCGCCTCGTCCTGCATGAGCACGGCCTCGCGGATCATGCGGTCGAAGTTCTCGCGCGACTTGGCGTATACCTGCGGCGAGTAGTGGTCGATCTCGGGCGGCAGGTCGATCTCGGCCTTGGAGACGTGCAGGAAGCTGTTGGGCTTGCCGGCCGCGCCACCATGGACAATGAGGCGCGCCTCCTCGGCGGAAAGGACGTCGTAGGGCGGCGCGGCGATTTCAGGGGCGCGGCCGGGCGCCGGGCGCAGGCCGCGGAAGGGCTTGATCAGGGACATGACTCTTCAGTTCTTGCTGGACGAAGGTGGAATGAGCAGCGGTTTCGAGGTCAGGATGAAGTACGCCTCGAGGCCGAGGACGAGGCCGAGCACCGCCCAGCCCATGTCGCTGTTTTCCGTCGACACGGCGTAGGCCATGAGGCCGATGAAGGAAACGATCTGCATGAGGCGGACCCCCATGTAGCCGCCGAACACGACCGGCTTGCCGCAATGCGGGCAGGGAAAGATGTTGGCATGGATCGCCGGCGCCGAATAGTGCTTGAGGGCTGATCGGCTTGCCACAGGCGGGGCAGGGCTTAGCCATTTGCTCCTCCAGTGCGGCCGGGCAGGATGTCCCTGAGGGCGTCGCGCGCCTTGCGGATCATGGTCACGGTGGTCGGCCAGTCGACGCAGGCGTCGGTCACCGAACAGCCGTACTTCAGCTGGGAGAGGTCCTCGGGGATCGGCTGGTTGCCGCCCTCGATGTTGCTCTCGATCATCAGGCCGACGATGGACTGGTTGCCCTCGCGGATCTGGTGCACGCAGTCCGACATGACCAGCGGCTGCAGGGCCGGGTCCTTCAGCGAGTTGGCGTGCGAGCAGTCGATGACGATGTTCGGCGCGATCTTCGCCTTGGCCAGCGCGCGCTCGACCATGCAGACGCTGACGGTGTCGAAGTTCGAGCGGCCGTCGCCGCCGCGCAGCACGACGTGGCCGTAGGGATTGCCCTGCGTGCGCACGATGGCCGAGCGGCCCTGCATGTTGATGCCGAGGAAGCTGTGCGGGCCGGCCGCCGACTTGATGGCGTTGATCGCCGGCACGATGTCGCCGTCGGTGGCGTTCTTGAAGCCGACGGGCGTGGACAGGCCGGAGGACATCTCGCGGTGCGTCTGCGATTCCGAGGTGCGCGCGCCGATGGCCGTCCACGCGATGAGGTCGCCGAGGTACTGCGGCGCGATCGGGTCGAGCGCCTCCGTGGCGGCGGGCAGGCCGAGCTCATTCACGCGGAGCAGGAACTCGCGCGCTTTCTGCATGCCTTCCTCGATGTGAAAGGAGTCATCCATGCGCGGGTCGTTGATGAAGCCCTTCCAGCCGGTGGCGGTACGCGGCTTTTCGAAATACACGCGCATGACGAGGAACAGCGTGTCGCTCACCTCGTCGGCCAGCCGCTTCAGTCTTTGGGCGTAATCGTAGCCGGCGACGGGGTCGTGGATGGAGCAGGGGCCGAGGACGATGAACAGGCGCGGGTTCCTGCGATCGAGGATGGCCTTGATGGCTTCGCGGCTGGCGAAGACCGTGTCGGCGGCCTTGTCGGAGAGGGGCACGCGGGCGTGGATTTCCTCGGGTGAGGGCATCAGGTCGAAGGCGCCGATGCGGACGTTTTCCAGGGCTTGCTGCGTCATGACTGCTTTATGGATGGTGAAACGGGATTTCTCAAGAGTGAAATGATCTCACGGATCGCCGCCGCACGCTCGGGCAGGCTGGCGGTTTCCCGGGCGACGGCGAGCTTGTCCGGCCCGGCCAGCTTCCAGCGGCGGTCCTGCTGGACGAGCCGGATGATGCGCGCCGGGTCGATGGGCGGGTTGGGGATGAACTGCAGCTTGATCTGGCTCTCGGTGGCGTCGATCTTCGCCAGCCCGAGGGGGCGGGCGAGGATGCGCAGCCGGTGGGTCTCGATCAGGGTGCGCGCCTGGGGCGGCAGCTCGCCGAAGCGGTCGATCAGTTCCTCCTGCAGGCGCTGCAGCGCCTCTTCCGTGTCGCAGTTGGCGAGGCGCTTGTAGAGCGTCAGGCGCTCGTGCACGTCGCTGCAGTAGTCGTCGGGCAGCAGGGCCGGGGCGTGCAGGCTGATTTCCGAGGTGATGCCCAGCGGCTGCGCGAGATCGGGCTCGCGGCCCTCCCTGAGGGCGCGCACGGCGGCGTTGAGCATCGCGGTGTACAGATTGAAGCCGACCTCCTGGATGTCGCCGCTCTGCGATTCGCCCAGCACCTCGCCGGCGCCGCGGATCTCCAGGTCGTGCATGGCGAGGAAGAAACCCGAGCCGAGTTCCTCCATGGCCTGGATCGCCTCGAGGCGGCGCTGCGCCTGGGCAGAGGGCCTGGCATCGCGATCGGTGAGCAGATAGGCGTAGGCCTGGTGGTGCGAGCGGCCGACGCGGCCGCGCAACTGGTGCAGCTGGGCCAGGCCGAACTTGTCGGCGCGGCGGATGAGGATGGTGTTGGCGTGCGGGTTGTCGATGCCGGTCTCGATGATGGTCGTGCACAAGAGGAGATTGTGGCGCTGCTGGGTGAACTCCCTCATGACGCGCTCGAGCTCGCGCTCCGGCAGCTGGCCGTGGCCGACGACGATGCGCGCCTCGGGCAGGAGCCGCTCCAGGCGCGCGCGCACCGTTTCGATGGTTTCCACCTCGTTGTGCAGGAAATACACCTGGCCGCCGCGCTTGAACTCGCGCAGCACCGCTTCGCGCACGATGCCGTCTTCGTTCCGCACGACGAAGGTTTTGATGGCGAGGCGCTTCTGCGGCGCGGTGGCGATGACCGAGAACTCGCGCAGCCCTTCCAGCGACAGGCCGAGGGTGCGCGGGATCGGCGTGGCGGTCAGCGTCAGCACGTCCACCTCGGCGCGCAGGGCCTTCAGCGCCTCCTTCTGGCGCACGCCGAAGCGGTGCTCCTCGTCGATGACGACGAGGCC
>JBDHRL010000164.1:0-3956 GCA_039807535.1 Rhodocyclaceae bacterium | reverse complement strand
TACCTCGCCGAATTCGCCTACCGCTTCAACAGGCGTTTCGACCTGGCCGGCATGATCGGTCGCTTGGGCGCCGCCGCGGCGCTCACTCCGCCGATGCCGTACCGACTGGTAAAGTTGGCTGAGAGTCATTGGTAACCAAGATTATAGTTGAATATTTCTGAATAGAAATCAGGAGGCATTTAGGATCATATTGGCATATTCCTTCGTTTGCTACCCTTCGAAATCCGAATCCTGACCACACTGAGTGATATGGAGGGCATTAAAAAAGGCAGCCGAAGCTGCCTTTTTATTTTTGCTGTTGCCTACGCTCAGTGCCGCGGCTTGCGCAGTTTCTGGATCGCGGCAAGCTGGGCGATGGCTTCGGCCTGTTCGGCCTGGGCCTTGGCGTACTCGAGTTGCGAGGTCTTGTTCTGCAGGGCTTCCTCGGCCTTCTTCTTGGCGTCGAGGGCCTTGGCTTCGTCAAGGTCCTTGCCGCGGATGGCGGTGTCGGCCAGGACGCTCACCAGGTTAGGCTGCACTTCGAACATGCCGCCGGCGGAAGACTAGTTCTTCGCACAGGGCGTAAGCAAAAGTCAGTCCGCCCAGCACGGCGACAGACCACCCGCGAGATTACTTGACCCGCAAAAACTTACCGCTGCGTGAGATCGTGAAGATGGAGGGCGCGGGTTGGGAAATGGTCCGGTTGGTCATGCCTGGCAGAGCATCCCTGAAAAGGTTGGCCATCTCCTGCCCGGTGATGTCCTGCTGTGTCAGAAAGAAGGCGCGGACATGTGCTGCTTCCAGCGCCTCGCGCTCGATGCGGTTGCGGCGGATGCGCTCGTCCTTGGAGAGCACCACCCAGCCGCGCCGGCCGACTTCGGCCAGCCAGTCGACATCGGGCGTGCTCTGGGGGAAATGATCATCGTGTACTTCAACCGTGACGCCGGCTGTGCGCAAAGCCTCAGCCACGTACTTGCGGCCGAGATTGCGGTCGATGAAGAAGACGAGGCCGCTGGCGGGCTTCGGCGTTACGCGGCGAGCGGCAGTTCGCTGCGGACGATTTCCTCGATTTCGGTGCGCGAGCGGCCGTAGTCCTCGGCGATCAAGTCGATCGTCTCGCCGGCGCTGAAGCGGCCGACGATGACTTCCGTGCGGATGCCGGTACCCTCGATGACCGGCCGACCGAAGCCAAGACGCGGATCGATCACTACGATGCCGCGGTCAATGTCCGCACGCGGGGAGAGATACAGCTTGAGCGGCATGCCAGCCTCATCGCGCAGAACGCAGCGCAAGCGCGCTTCGATCAGCCCCCTGATCTCGATCTGGCCTTCACGCGACAGGTTGAGGTACTCACCGAATTTCTCGACGAATAGATCGACGCCATTCGTTTGAAACTCGTTGTCCGCGAGCGGATGCAGCGAAGGAAAACGCTTTTTCAGGTAATCGAGGGCCTTGCGCACCTGCGGCAGGGCCACACCGTGGCGGCGGCGGATCGCCGTGAGCACGAACAGCTCGACCAAACAGCTCGACCAGATTGATGAACGAAAGCAGTCTGCCCTGACGGCTGGCGAGTGCGATTACCGGCTTGAACCGCCGGCTGCCGTCCTTGCGCTGGCCTTGTCCGAACGCCCAGGCACGCACCGTCGAGACGGGAACGCGCAGGTAATGCGCCGCCTCGGCGGCGGTATAGAGGGGGGTTTCGCAGAAGTCCGTTTGGGCTGCTCTTGTCATCGGCATGGGGCGAAGTATAGGCGTGCTGAACATGCCCTTCAAGCGCTCGGGCGAAAGCTAGCCCAGAGTCTGGGCGCTTGCCCCTCTCCCTACCCTCTCCCCGCTTGCGGGGAGAGGGGAAAAACGAAGGGCAGCTTGCGCTGCCCTTCGTTTTGATGCGTGGCGATCGTCAGTGCCGCGGCTTGCGCAGTTTCTGGATGGCGGCGAGCTGGGCGATGGCCTCGGCCAGTTCGGCCTGGGCCTTGGCGAATTCCATCTGCGACGTCTTGTTGGCGAGCGCGTCCTCGGCCTTCTTCTTGGCGTCGAGGGCCTTGGCTTCGTCGAGGTCCTTGCCGCGGATGGCGGTGTCAGCCAGCACGGTGACGAGGTTGGGCTGCACTTCGAGCATGCCGCCGGCGACGAAGACGAGTTCTTCGGTACCGTCCTGCGTCTTGACGCGCACGACGCCCGGCTTGATGCGGGTGAGCAGCGGCGTGTGGCCGGGCATGATGCCCAGCTCGCCGGCTTCGCCCGGGAGGACGACGAACTCCGCCAGACCCGAGAAGATCGATTCTTCCGCGCTGACGATGTCGACGTGTACTGTCATTGCCATGGTTACCTTTCCCTCTCCCCGGCCCTCTCCCGCTTGCGGGAGAGGGAGGGAAGCTCGTTATTGCAGGGTCTTGGCCTTCTCGAAGGCTTCGTCGATGGTGCCGACCATGTAGAAGGCCTGCTCGGGCAGGGCGTCGCACTCGCCGTTCACGATCATCTTGAAGCCGCGGATGGTTTCCTTGAGCGGCACGTACTTGCCGGCGGAACCGGTGAACACTTCGGCGACGAAGAAGGGCTGCGAGAGGAAGCGCTGGATCTTGCGGGCGCGGCCGACGACGAGCTTGTCTTCCGGCGCCAGTTCGTCCATGCCGAGAATCGCGATGATGTCGCGCAGTTCCTTGTAGCGCTGCAGGGTGGCCTGCACGGCGCGGGTCGTGGAGTAGTGCTCCTCGCCGACGACGTTGGGGTCGACCTGGCGGCTGGTGGAGTCGAGCGGGTCGACGGCGGGGTAGATGCCCAGCGCGGCGATGTCGCGCGAGAGCACGACGGTGGCGTCGAGGTGGCCGAAGGTGGTGGCCGGCGACGGGTCGGTCAAGTCGTCGGCAGGCACGTACACGGCCTGGATCGAGGTGATCGAGCCGGTCTTGGTGGAGGTGATGCGCTCCTGCAGGCGGCCCATTTCCTCGGCCAGCGTCGGCTGGTAGCCCACGGCGGAAGGCATGCGGCCGAGCAGCGCGGACACTTCGGTGCCGGCCAGGGTGAAGCGGTAGATGTTGTCGACGAACAGCAGCACGTCGCGGCCTTCGTCGCGGAAGTGCTCGGCCATGGTGAGGCCGGTCAGCGCGACGCGCAGGCGGTTGCCGGGGGGCTCGTTCATCTGGCCGTACACCAGGGCGACCTTGTCGAGAACGTTGGACTCCTTCATCTCGTGGTAGAAGTCGTTGCCCTCGCGGGTGCGCTCGCCCACGCCGGTGAACACGGAGTAGCCGGAGTGCTCGATGGCGATGTTGCGGATGAGCTCCATCATGTTCACGGTCTTGCCCACGCCGGCGCCGCCGAAGAGGCCGACCTTGCCGCCCTTGGCGAACGGGCAAACCAGGTCGATCACCTTGATGCCGGTCTCGAGCAGTTCCTGGCTGGGGGCCAGCTCGTCGAAGGCCGGGGCCTTCTGGTGGATGGCGCGGCGGTCTTCGGTGCCGATCGGGCCGGCTTCGTCGATGGGCGCGCCGAGCACGTCCATGATGCGGCCCAGGGTGGCCTTGCCGACGGGGACCGAGATGGGTTTGTTGGTGTTGCTCACCACCATGCCGCGGCGCAGGCCCTCGGAGGAGCCGAGCGCGATGGTGCGCACGACGCCGTCGCCAAGCTGCTGCTGCACTTCGAGGGTCAGCTCGGAGCCGTCCATCTTCAGCGCGTCATAGACTTTCGGCATCTCTTCGCGCTTGAACTGGACGTCCACCACGGCGCCGATGCACTGTACGATCGTTCCTTGACTCATCGTATTTCCCCAAACAATAAATTCGTTAAACCGCGCAGTTTTTACGCCCGCCGCGTCACACCGCGGCGGCTCCGCCGACGATCTCCGAGATTTCCTTGGTGATCGCGGCCTGGCGGGTCTTGTTGTAGATCAGCTGCAGCTCGTTGATCACGTTGCCGGCGTTGTCGGAGGCGGCCTTCATGGCGACCATCCGCGCGCTCTGCTCGGAGGCCATGTT
>JBDHRL010000026.1:0-24250 GCA_039807535.1 Rhodocyclaceae bacterium | reverse complement strand
GCACCCACAAGAATGCGCCCGTGCCGGGCGCACATGCAAAAACGAAACGTCCTTGCGGACGTCTCGTCGCGGGTTGCGGTTGCGATCTTCCGGTTACTGGTACAGCACCTTCGGCAGCCACAGGCCGATGCCGGGGAAGGCATACAGCAGCGCCATCGCCAGTATCTGGATGCCCATGAAGGGCATCATGCCGGCGAAGATCTGGTTCAGCGTGACATGCGGCGGCGAGACGCCCTTCAGGTAGAACGCCGCCATCGCCACCGGCGGCGAGAGGAAGGCCGTCTGCAGGTTGAGCGCCACCAGCAGGCCGAAGAACAGCGGGTCGATGTTGAAGTGTTCCAGCAGCGGGATGAAGATCGGCATGAAGATGACGATGATCTCGGTCCACTCCAGCGGCCAGCCGAGGATGAAAATGACGAACTGGGCGAGGAGCATGAACTGCACCGGCGTCATGTCGAGGGAGAGCACCCACTTCTCGACCAGTTCCTGGCCGCCGAGCAGCGCGAAGGCCGCCGAGAAGATCGACGAGCCGACGAACAGCCAGCACACCATGGCGGAAGTCTTCGCCGTGAGGAACACCGACTCCTTCATGACGTCCATGTTGAGGCGCCCGTAGGCGGCCGCCAGCAGGATGCCGCCCAGCGATCCGACCGCCGCCGCCTCGGTCGGCGTGGCGAGGCCGAAGACGATGGAGCCGAGCACGGCGAGGATGAGGATGGCCAGCGGGAAGAACGAGGCCAGCAGCATCTTGAAGATTTCCAGCCGGGCGAAGTCAAAGATCCGGTAGAAGAACAGCACGACGGCGCTGCCGGCGGCGAGCACGATCCAGAAGCTCGTCGGCGCCGGAACGGGCTCCGCCGGTGCAGTCTCCCCCCTCTCGCGCGCGGGAGAGGGGTCGGGGGAGAGGGCTTGCTGCGGAGAAGGCTGAGCGGCCGCTCCCCTCTCCCCTTGCCCCTCTCCCGCGCGCGGGAGAGGG
This sequence comes from Rhodocyclaceae bacterium, assembly GCA_039807535.1. Lineage (GTDB taxonomy): Bacteria > Pseudomonadota > Gammaproteobacteria > Burkholderiales > Rhodocyclaceae > Desulfobacillus. The sequence goes on along the minus strand of JBDHRL010000026.1, from coordinate 23,274 downwards.
GAAGCATCCGACGGCGGTTCCTTGACGCCCTCCGCACCTTCCGCTTCCTCGGCGGGGGGCTCGGAAATGCCCTCGGCCTTCCCCTCTTCGCCGCCCTCCTCAGCGGCGACGGCCGCGCCGCTGCCCATTTCCTGCAGGCTGGAGATATCCAGCTGCTCGGGCGGCTTGGTGACGGCCTTGTAGATCAGGCCCATGCTGCCGAACCAGACGGCGGCCGGCAGCAGGACGATGGCGAGTTGCCTGAGGATGGCGCCGGCCGGCAGCGCGGCGTTCGCGCGGCCCTTCAGCGCGACGAGCAGCGCCGGCAGGGCCTTGCGGCCGTGGGTTTCGGCCACCGCCCGGCTGAGCGGCGGCAACTGCACGACGCGCTCCTCGGCGGAGAGCGGCGGCGCCAGGTGCGGCTTCCACTTCGCCATCAGGATGACGTAGCCGACGTAGAGGCCGGCCAGCATGATGCCGGGGAAGAAGGCGCCGGCGTAGAGCTGCACCACGGAGACGCCGGCGGTGGCGCCATAGACGATGAGCAGCACCGAGGGCGGAATGAGGATGCCGAGACAGCCGCCGGCGGTGATCGCTCCGGCCGACAGGCGAATGTCGTAGCCGGAGCGCAGCATGGCCGGGAAGGCGAGCAGTCCCATCAGCGTCACCACCGCGCCGACGATGCCGGTGGCGGTGGCGAAGATGGCGCAGGTGACCAGCGTGGCCACGGCAAGCGAGCCGGGCATGCGCGCCAGCGCCAGGTGAATGCTCTTGAACAGCTTCTCGATCAGGTTGGCGCGCTCGACGAGGTAGCCCATGAAAACGAAGAGCGGTATCGAGATCAGCACGTCGTTGCCCATCACCGAATAGGCGCGCTGCACCATCAGGTCGAGCGTCTGCTGCACGGCGAGATCGGGATTGACGTGGCGATAGGCCAGCCAGGCGAAGAACACGCCCATGCCCATCAGGGTGAAGGCGGTGGGAAAGCCCATCATGATGGCGACCACCACCAGCGAGAGCATGAGCAGCCCGAGATGGCCGTTGGTCAGGTTGCCCCACGGCATGAGCAGCGCCGTGGCGGCGAGGAGGATGGCCATCAGGCCGAAGCCGAAGCGCAGTTCCGTCCTCATTTGTGCGCCTCCTCCTGCCGGACGACATACTCGTCGAGGCTGGCGATGTCCTCGTCCTTGACGTGCACCATCTCCTTCAGCTTGTCGACGTCGACTTCCTCGACGTCCTCCTCGCGCGAGGGCCAGGCGCCGTCGCGCAGGCAGATCACGCAGCGGACGATCTCGACGACGCCCTGCAGCATGAGGCCCGCGCCGGCGAGCGGGATGATGAACTTGAAGGGATACAGCGGCAGCGGCTCCGGACTGAAGGTCTGCTCGTTGATGGCCATCGATTCGTTGGCGAAGGTCCAGCCGGCATAGGTGAGTGCAAAGATGCCGGGCAGGAAGAAGGCGATGTAGAGCGTCAGGTCGATGGCGGCCTGGGTGCGCGGCCGGAAGAAGCCGTAGAGCACGTCGCCGCGCACATGGCCGCTCTTCGACAGGGTATAGGCGCCGGCCATCATGAACAGCGCGCCGTAGAGCATGATCTGGGCGTCGAGCACCCAGGCATGCGGCACGTTGAGCACGTAGCGCGAGAACACTTCCCAGGAAATCAGCAGCGTCAGGATCAGGATGCACCAGGCGAAGGCGTGGCCGACCGCGGTGCTTGCCTTGTCCACAAGGAGCAGCAGCTTCTGCATGAAAATTGTCCGGTGAGGAATTCCGCCCGGCGGCGGCCGGGCGGATTGCGGCAGCGCGCGCTCAGCCCTTCTTGGCGGGGGCCTTCTTGGCGAAGAAGTGGTTGTAGGCCATCTTGTAGTCGACCAGGGTGTCGTTCTGCCAGCGGCAGGTGCGCTGGGCGAACTCCCGCATCGAGTCGTTGACCTTCTTGAAGGCCGGGTTCTCGGCGCTCTTGGCCGCCATGATCTTGTCCCAGGCCTCGAGCTGGCGGCGCAGGATGGCGTCCGGCGTCTTGTAGAACTTGACGCCCTGCTTTTCCTGCATCTCGATGTAGTCCTTGGAATAGCGGTCGATGGCCTTCCACGACATGTCGGCCGAGGCGGCCTCGACGGCATGGTTGATGATGGTCTTCAGGTCGGCCGGCAGCGCGTCGTACTTTTTCTTGTTGAAGAGGATCTCGAACTGCTCGGAGCACTGGTGGAAGCTTTGCAGCATGCACACCTTGCTGACGTCGGGGAAGCCGAGCAGGCGGTCGGAGGAGGCGTTGTTGAACTCGGCGCCGTCGATCAGGCCGCGATCGATCGCCGGCACGATCTCGCCGCCGGGCAGCGGGTTCACCGCCGCGCCCATGTCCTTGTAGATGTCGACGGCGAGGCCGACGGTGCGGAACTTCATGCCCTTCAGGTCGTCGGCCTTGGTGATCGGCTTCTTGAACCAGCCGAAGGGCTGCGTCGGCATCGGGCCGTAGAGGAAGGACTGCACGTCGAGGTTGAGGTTCTTGTAGATCTCGTCGAGCAGCTGCCTGCCGCCGCCGTAGTTGTGCCAGGCGAGCACCATGTTCGGGTCCATGCCGAAGGCCGGGCCCGAGCCCCACAGCGCGACGGCGGAGTTCTTGCCGTACCAGTAGGCCACCACGCCGTGGCCGCCGTCGAGCGTGCCCTTGGAGACGGCGTCGAGCAGGTCGAAGGCCTTCACCACGGCGCCGGCCGGCAGCACCTCGATCTTGAGGCGGCCGCCCGACATGCCGTTCACCTTGTTGGCAAAGTCCATGGCGTATTCGTGGAAGATGTCCTTCGCCGGCCAGGTCGATTGCCAGCGCATGGAAATCGGCGACTGCGCCACCGAGATCATCGGGAAGCCGAGCGCGGCGGCACCGGCGGTGCCGGCGGCGGCCTTGCTCAGGAAGGAACGGCGGGACAGTTTCTTGCCTACGGGCTTCTGCTCGTTGCTCATGTTATCTCCTCTGATGCGTTGCGATTGGGATGTCCGGGAGTTGGGGCTCCTCTCGTGTTTTGGCCATGGCGGGGAATCGCCCGGAGCGGCGCCCGGCCACGGTTGTTTCAATCCTAAACGTCCGCGGCAAGAATATCAACAGGAAAACGCCCGACCCGCGCGGCGCCGCTGCGGGAACGGGCTACTCGGCCGCGGCTTCTGGCGGCGGTGCGGCCGGCGGTGCGGCCGCCGGTTCGGCCTGCCCCGCGTTGCGGTAGCGCTCGCGCAGCGATTCATAGCGCCGGGCGCGCGCTTCCTCGATGTCGGCCAGCACGCGGCGCAGCGGCACGTCGAGCCGCGTCAGCGTCTGCGCCGCCAGCATCAGGCTGCCCTCCATGACCTCGGGCACCACTTCGGTGGCACCGGCGCGCTTGAGCTCCTCGAGGTGGGCATCGTCGGCGGTGCGCACGATCACCGGCAGGTCGGGCCGGCGGGCGCGCACCAGGCCCAGCGTCTTGATGGCGGCGGGCACGTCGGGATAGGTGATGACGACGATGCGCGCGCGCTCGAGCCCGGCGGCCTGCAGCACTTCGCGCCGGTCGGCGTTGCCGAACACCACGTTCTCGCCCGCCGTCAGCGCCTGCTGCACGCGGCGGGCGTCCGTGTCGAGGGCGATGAAGGGAATCTTCTCCTTGCAGAGGAAGCGCGCCACGCTCTGGCCGGTGCGGCCGAAGCCGCAGACGATGGCGTGGTTCTCGATGGCGAAGGCGTGGGTCGCCACTTCCTGCAGGATGGCAGCGCGCTGCAGCCATTCGTCGTGCGAGAGCCGCGCGCTCCAGTGCCGCGCCCGCTCGATGACGAAGGGCGCGGCCAGCATCGACAGCAGCATGCCGGCGAGCGAGGGCTGCACCACGTCGGGGGCGATCAAACCGCTGCTGCCCGCCAGCGTCAGCAGCACGAAGCCGAACTCGCCCGCCTGCGCCAGTTGCGCGGCGGTGCGAAAGGCGACCGACGCGTCGGCGCCGGACAGGCGCGTGACGGCCAGCATCAGCAGGCCCTTGCCGGCCACCAGACCGGCGAGCACCAGCAGCACCCATTCGATGCGCTGCCAGACGAGGACGAGATCGAGCTGGGCGCCGATGGTGATGAAAAAAAGCCCCAGCAGCACATCGCGAAAGGGGCGGATGTCGGCTTCGACCTGGTGGCGGTACATGGTCTCCGAGATCAGCATGCCGCCGAGGAAGGCGCCCAGCGTCAGCGACAGCCCGGCCCGCTCGGTGAGGAAGGCGAGCGCCACGGTGATCCACAGCACGTTGAGCATGAAGAGTTCGGCCGATTTGCGCCGCACGACGAGGTCGAACCAGCGCCGGATCAGCGGCCGCCCGGCGACGATCACCAGCAGCAGCACGATCACGGTCTGCGCCAGCGCGATGCCCAGCGTGGCGGCAAGATGGGCGGTGTCGGCCAGGGCCGGGATCAGGATCAGCATGAACACCACCATGAGATCCTGGAACAGCAGCACGCTCATCGTGCGCCGGCCGGAGGCCGAGTGCAGGTCGAGCTTCTCCGCCAGCAGGCGGCCGACGATGGCCGTCGACGACATGGCGTAGATTGCGCCCAGCGCCAGGCCGGCCTGCCAGGCAATGCCGCCGGTGAGCCCGATCAGCAGCGTGGCCAGCATCGTCACCGCCACCTGCGCGCCGCCCAGGCCGAACACCTGCCAGCGCATGGAAATCAGGCGCGGCAGCGAGAACTCGAGGCCGATGGAAAACATCAGGAACACCACGCCGAACTCGGCCAGGCGCTCGGTCTGCTCGCTCTCGGCCAGCCAGCCCAGCGCATGCGGGCCGACGGCGATGCCGATGGCCAGATAGGCCAGCATCGAGGGCAGGCGGAAGGACTTCGCCAGCGCCACCATGAGGACGGCGGCGGTGAGCAGGGCAAGGACGACGCTCAGACCATCAGCCATTTCGATTCAGGGCAGTCACGGATCCGGAAAACGGAAACGCCGGACGGAGAGCCGTCCGGCGCCGCAAGAATACCAGCAACTTACTGCGCGGAGGCGGGCTGGGTGACGGCCGCCGGCGCATCGACGGTCTTGTGCGGCGCGTGCGGCTCCCAGCCGAGGGTGAACAGGAGGGCGAAAAAGCCGATGACGTAGCCGACGGCGATGAACCAGCCGTGCCGGAGCCACTGGCCGACCGATTTCGCCTCGGGGAACAGGTTGGCCAGCGCCACGCCGGCGGAGGAGCCGAACCACAGCATCGAGCCGCCGAAGCCGACGGCGTAGGCGAGGAAGCCCCAGTCGTAGCCGCCCTGCTTCAGGGCCAGCGCGGTGAGCGGGATGTTGTCGAACACCGAGGAGACGAAGCCGAGGCCGAGCGCGGTCTGCCAGGAGGCCGCCGGCAGCTTCTCCACCGGCATCATCGAGGCGCAGGTGACCAGCGCGAGAAGAAAGACCGAGCCCTTGATGGCGTCCGGCATCAGGCTCCACTCGGGTTTCCTCAGCGGCACGGCGAGCAGCAGCGCCACCCACACCGCGACGCCGAGCGCCGGGAAGTTGTCGGCGACGGCGGGATACTTCAGGTTCATGGTGACGTTGGTGGCGATCGCGGCGACGAGGATGAAGACGACGATGCCGACACGCGCCCAGTCGACGCGGTGCGCCGCCTGCAGGCTGCGCGCGATCGGCTGGTGCCCGTTCTGCAGCAGCGCCGCCGGGATGCCGAACACCACCAGCGCCACGGCCGCGGCGACATAGGCGTGCAGCACGTCGATCGGGCTGACCCCTTCGATCCACATCATGGTGGTGGTGGTGTCGCCGACCACGCTGCCGGCGCCGCCGGCATTCGATGCCGCGACGATGGCGGCGAGGTAGCCGATGTGCACCTTGCGCCGGAACACGCTGGCGGCGACGGTGCCGCCGATCAGCGCCCCGGCGATGTTGTCGAGGAAGCCCGACAGCACGAAGATGATGACGAGCAGCACGAAGGGGCCGAGCCAGCCTTCCGGCAGCAGCTTCGGCAGCACCTCGGGCACGCCGCTGTCCTCGAAGTGGCGCGCCAGCAGGGCGAAGCCGACCAGCAGGCAGAGCAGGTTCACCAGCAGCACCCATTCGTGCGCCATGTGCGCGCCGAAGCCGGCCAGCCCCGCGCCGAACTTGAAGCCGGTGAACACGATCTTGTAGAACGAGATGACCGCTAGGCCGGTCAGCGCCACCTTCAGCACGTGATGGTGGAAGAGCGCCACGCCGAGCAGGGTCAGGGCGAACAGGACGAAATCGACCGGAATGCCGGCCACGGCCGGGGCGTCCGCGGCGCGGGCGGCGGCGGCGAAGAGGAACAGCGCGCCGGCCACGGGCAGGCGGGACAATCGGGCGGGGCGAAAAGGCATGGCGGGCTCCAGATTCGGCAGCGCGGGATTCTATCATCCGGGCAGCGCCTTTTCCGCCTCGCCGGCGCAGCGGACATTTTCCGCGCGAACAATGGGATAATTCCCGCCAACCCCATTCATCGAAGAAAGCCTTCATCATGCGCAAACTCCTCGCCCCCGTGGACGGCTCGTCCAACTCCGACCGCGCCGTGCGGCACGTCATTGCCCTGGCCGGCCTCTGCCCGAGCATGGAAGTGCTGCTGCTCAACGTCCAGCCGGAAATCGACGACCTGCAGGTGCGCCGCTTCATGAAGAAGGAAGAGCTCGAGGCCATGGGCGTGTCCAAGGGCGGCGACGCCCTGCGCTCGGCGCGCGCCCTGCTCGATGCCGCCGGCCTGCGCTACACGCCGCAGGTGCTGATCGGCCCGCCCGCCGAAACCATCGCGCGGGTCGCGCTCGAGCAGAACTGCGACGGCATCGTCATGGGCACGCGCGGCCTCGGCGCCGTGGCCGGCATCCTGCTCGGCTCGGTCACTTCCCGGGTCGTCCATCTTGCCGACATGCCGGTGACGCTGGTCAAGTAGGTGGCGCGGTCGCCGCGATGACGGCCCGCTTCGTCAGCCCCGGATTCGCCGGCCCGCGCCTGCCGTGACGCTCTGGCTCGGCTTTCTCGCCTGCGTCGCCGCCATCGGCCTGGCGGGCGCGCAGCTGTCGCGCTACGGGGACATCCTCGCCGAGAAGACCGGCCTGGGCGGCAGCTGGGTCGGCCTCATCCTGCTCGCCACCGTCACCTCGCTGCCGGAGCTGGTCTCCGGCCTCTCGGCCGTCACCCTCGCCGGCGTGCCCGACATCGCCGCCGGCGACGTGCTCGGCAGCTGCGTCTTCAATCTCGCCATCCTCGTCGTCGCCGACGTCCTGCATCCCGCGGAATCCCTCTACAGCCGCGCGGGCCGCGGCCACATTCTCTCCGCCGCCTTCGGCATCCTGCTGATCGGCACCGTCGCCTTCTCGCTGCTGCTGGCGGCGAGGGGGGAGACGCTGGCCATCGGCCCGGTCGGCGCCTACACCCCGCTGATCCTCGTCCTCTACCTGCTCGCCGTGCGCGTGATGTACCGCCACGAACGGCGCGAAATCGCCGGGTTCGTCGAAGCGGTGGCGAAACGCTATCCGCAGGTCAGCCTGCGCCGCGCCGTGTTCGGCTATGCCGCCGCCGGCGCCGTCGTCGCCGCCGCCGGCATCTGGCTGCCCTTCGTCGGCGCGGACATCGCGCGGACGATGGGCTGGTACGACTCCTTCGTCGGCACGCTGCTCGTCGCCGCCGCGACCTCGGCGCCCGAGCTCGCCGTCACCATCGCCGCCGTGCGTCTGGGCGCCATCGACATGGCGGTGGCGAACCTGCTCGGCAGCAACCTCTTCGACATCGCCATCCTCGCCATCGACGACCTGTTCTATCCCGGCGGTCCCCTGCTGGCCAGCGTGTCGCCGGCGCATGCCCTGACCGCCGTCTCGGCGATCCTCATGACGGGCCTCGCCGTCGTCGGCCTGTTCTACCGGCCGGCCGGCCCGCTCTGGCGCAACGTCAGCTGGCTCAGCCTGTTCATGCTGGCCGTCTATCTGCTCAACAGCACCCTCCTCTACCGCCATGGCGGATAGGCCCTGGCACACCGAGTCGGCCGAGACGGCCCTGCGCGAGCTTGCCGCCGTGCCGCAGGGACTGACTTTCGCCGAGGCGCAGCGGCGCCTCGCGCAATACGGCCCGAACGCCCTGCCGGAGGGCGGCGGCCGCCCGGTCCTGCGCATGCTCGCCGACCAGTTCGCCGATTTCATGATCCTGGTGCTGATTGCCGCCGCCATTGTCTCCGGCCTCGTCGGCGAGCTCTCCGACACCGTCGCCATCGTCGTCATCGTGCTGCTGAATGCCGCCATCGGCTTCGCCCAGGAGTTCCGCGCCGAGCGCGCCATGGCGGCGCTGCGCCTGATGGCGGCGCCGACGGCCCGGGCGCGGCGCGACGGCGCGGTGGCGGCCCTGCCGGCGGACCGGCTGGTGCCGGGCGACATCGTGCTGCTGGAAGCCGGCAACGTGGTGCCGGCCGACCTGCGCCTGATCGAGGCGGCGCAACTGCGCCTCGCGGAGGCGGCGCTCACCGGCGAGTCGCAGCCGGTCGACAAGCAGACCGGCGCCCTCGCCGAGGCGCGGCTGCCGCTCGGCGACAGGGCCAACATGGCGTGGAAGGGCACGCTGGTGGCCAGCGGCCGCGGCGCCGGCGTCGTCGTCGCCACCGGGCTCGCCACCGAGCTCGGCCGCATCGCCCGCCTGCTCGCCGCCGCGGAGGAAGTGAAGACGCCGCTGCAGAAGCGCCTCGCCCGCTTCGGCGCGCGCATCGCCTGGGCCGTGCTGGCGCTGTGCGCCGTCATGTTCGCCGCCGGGCTGGCGCGCGGCGAGCCGCCGGTATTGATGTTCCTCACCGCCGTCAGTCTGGCGGTGGCGGCCATCCCCGAGGCGCTGCCGGCGGTGGCGGCCATCGCGCTGGCGCTCGGCGCGGCCAAGATGGTGCGGCAGAATGCACTCATCCGGCGCCTGCCGGCGGTGGAGACGCTCGGCTCGATCACCTTCATCTGTTCCGACAAGACCGGCACGCTGACGCAGAACCGCATGCGCGCGGAAGCCTTCTGGACGGAGGGCGAGGACACGCGCACCGAGCCCTGGCCGAGCCTGCTGCGCGCCCTGGCGCTGGCGAACGACGCCGCCCCCGCCGCCGACGGCGGCATCGTCGGGGATCCCACCGAAGTGGCGCTGCTGGAAGCGGCCATCGCGCGCGGCATTGATCTCGCGGCGCTGGAAAGCCGGTCGCCGCGCAACGGCGAATTTCCCTTCGACGCCGGGCGCAAGCGCATGACCACCGTGCACCGCCTCGGGCCTGGCGGAGGCGCCGCGGGGGCGGCCGCGCCGCTCCCGCAGGGCGGCTTCCTTGCCTGCGTCAAAGGCGCGCCGGAAGCCGTGCTGGCGCGCTGCGCCGTGCGCCTGACCGCGCGCGGGCCCGCGCCTTTCGATGCCGCGGCGGCGCTGGCGCAGGCCGAGCGGCTCGCCGCGCGCGGCCTGCGCGTGCTGGCCTTCGCCGAGCGCCGCCTCGACGGCCTGCCGGCGGACAGTGCGGAAGCGGAAAGCGGCCTCGTCTTCCTCGGCCTGGTCGGCCTGATGGATCCGCCGCGCGAAGAGGCCGCCGCCGCCGTCGCCGAATGCCGCGCCGCCGGCATCGTGCCGGTGATGATCACCGGCGACCACCCGGCCACGGCGCGCGCCATCGCCGAGCGGCTCGGCATCCTCGACCAGGGCGGACGCGTCGTCAGCGGCGCCGAGCTGGCGGCGATGAGCGAGGCGGACTTCGCCGGCGAGGTGCGCGACATCCGCGTCTACGCCCGCGTCGACCCGGAGCAGAAGATCCGCATCGTGCGCGCGCTGCAGGCGGCGGGCGAATTCGCCGCCATGACCGGCGACGGCGTGAACGACGCGCCGGCGCTGAAGGCCGCCGACATCGGCGTGGCGATGGGCCGCGGCGGCACCGACGTCGCGCGCGAGGCGGCGCACATGGTGCTGCTCGACGACAATTTCGCCACCATCGTGCATGCCGTGCGCGAGGGGCGGCGCATCTTCGACAACATCCGCAAGTTCATCCGCTACGTCATGACCTGCAACTCGGGCGAGATCTGGACCCTCTTTCTCGCCCCCTTCCTCGGCCTGCCCATGCCGCTGCTGCCCATCCACATCCTGTGGATCAACCTCGTCACCGACGGCCTGCCCGGCCTGGCGCTCGCCACCGAGCGCGCCGAACGCAATATCATGGCGCGGCCGCCGCGAGCGCCGACCGAGAGCCTCTTCGCCCACGGCATGTGGCAGCACATCCTCTGGGTCGGCCTGCTGATGGGCGCGATCTGCCTCGCCCTGCAGGCCTGGTCCATCCATGTCGGCGACGCGCACTGGCAGACCATGGTGTTTACCGTGCTCTGCCTGTCGCAGCTCGGCCACGCGCTGGCCATCCGCTCGGAGCGCGACTCGACCTTCCGCCTCGGCTTCTGGTCCAACCCGATGTTGATGGCGGCCGTGCTGGCCACCCTCGCCCTGCAGCTGGCGACGATCTACGTGCCGGCGCTGAACGATGTCTTCAGGACCGAGCCGCTCGACTGGGACGAACTGGCGCTCTGCCTCGCGGCCTCCTCGCTGGTGTTCTGCGCCGTCGAGGCGGAGAAGTGGGCGGTGCGGCGCGGCCTGCTCTACCGCGCGGCGTCCCGCGCCGGGCCTGCCGCCGGGTTATGATGCGCACCGCCCCCTCGCGGAAGGATCCACCATGCAACTCCTGCTGATCGTCGGCATTGCCTTCGCCATCCTCGCCGTACTGTTCGCCCTGCAGAACAACACGCTGGTCGCCGTCTCGATCGCCTTCTGGCGCTTCGAGAGCACCCTCGCCGTCGTGCTGCTGCTGGCCCTCGGCCTGGGCGCCCTGATCGCCGCCCTGGTGACGACACCGACGGTGCTGCGTGGCCAGTGGGGCGGCCTGCGGCTGCGCCGGCAGGTGGGCAGGCTCGAGGAGGAAAAGGCCGATCTGGCGCGGCGCCTCGCGGCGCTGGAGGCCGAAGCGGCGCGCCGGCAGCCGGCGGCGCCCGCGGCGGAACCGAAGCCCTTCGCCGAATTGCGCACCCTGCTCACCGGCGAGACGCCGCCCGGCACGCCGGGCGATCCTGAAAAGCCTGTTTGAATCTCACTGCAGCGCGCGCTCGGCGCGCTGCAGGTCTTCCTCCCGGCCGAACAGCACGACCGCATCGCCCGCCTCCAGCCGGGTCTCCGGCGCGGGAGAGAGATGGCGCCGCCCCTGCCGCACCAGGGCCGTGACCGCCACGCCGTCGAGGCGGCATTCGCCCAGGGTGCGGCCGACCGCGGCGCTCTCGGCTGCCAGCAGCACCGGATGCAGGCGGTCGCCGTCCTGCGCCGGCTGACCTTCCTCCGGAACGTCCTCGCCGCGGTGGAACTCGTGCAGCAGGCGATAGCGCCCGCTGCGCCGGTCGCGCATGCGGCGCACCACGCGCGCGAGCGGCACCGACAGCAGCAGCAGGGCCTGCGAGGCGATCATCAGGCCGGCCTCCAGCGTCTCCGACACCACTTCGGTCGCACCCGCCGCGCGCAGCTCTCCGACATGGCTTTCGTCGCGCGTGCGCACCATCGTCGGCAGGTCCGGCCGCTGCCTGCGGACGTGGTGCAGCACCTTCAGGGCGGCGGCCGTATCTTCGTGGCTGACGACGACCAGCCGCGCCCGCCCGAGGCCGACCGCGTCGAGGATGTCGCCTTCGGCGCTGTCGCCGTAATAGGCCGGCTCGCCGGCGTGGCGCGCTTCCCGCACCCGCGCCGCATCGAGGTCCAGCGCCACGAAGGGAATCCGCTCCTCGTCGAGGAAGCGGCCGACGCTCTGGCCGATGCGGCCGTAGCCGCAGATGATGACGTGGTCGCGCAACTCGCCGGCCGCCCGCGCGTCGACGCGCAGCGCCGCCTCCTCCGGCGGCCGCGGCGCGCAGGCCGTCAGCCGCCGCGCCAGGGCATGGTTGTAGCGGATCAGGAAGGGCGCGACGATCATGGAAAACAGCACGGCGGTCAGCACCGCCTGGCCCGTCAGCGGCCCGATGCTGCCGTTGCCGAGCGCGTAGGAGAGCAGCGCGAAGCCGAACTCGCCGCCCACCGCCAGCAGCAGCCCGATGCGCCAGGCCGTCAGCAGGTCGATGCCGGTGCGCCGCACGATCCAGGTCACCAGCAGGGTCTTGACGAGGAGCAGCACCGCCGCGCCCGCCAGGCCCCAGTACCAGACCGTGGCGATCTGCGCCGGATCGGCGAGCATGCCGATGCCGACGAAGAACAGACCGAGCAGGACGTTGCGGAACGGCCGGATGGCGCTCTCGACCTGGTGGCGGAATTCCGTCTCGCCCAGCACCATGCCGCCCAGAAACGCCCCGAACGCCATCGACATGCCGAGGCCGTGGGTGATCCCCGCCGCCACCAGGGAGACGAGCAGCACCGTCAGGGTGAACAGTTCCGCCGAGCGCTGCGCGGCGATCAGGCGGAACAGGGGATGCAGCAGCCAGCGTCCGCCGAAGAACACCAGCAGGAAGGCCGCCGCCGCCTTGGCCAGCGTCAGGCCGAGCGCGCCGGCCAGCGCGCTTGCGCCGGCCGCCGTGCCGAGCACCGGAATGATGACGACGAAGGGCACCGCGGTGACGTCCTGAAACACCGACATGGCCGTGCCGAGCCGGCCGTGCCGGCTGTTCTCCTCGCCCTGGTCGATCAGCTGCTTGGCGATGACGGTGGTCGACGACTGCGCGAACACGGCGCCGATGATGAAGGCGGCCACCCCCGGCTGGCCCGCCAGCCAGGCCAGCAGGCCGACCACGACCGTGGTGAGCAGCACCTGCGCGGCGCCCAGGCCGAGCACCAGGTGGCGCAGCGCATGGATCTGCGGCAGCGAGAAATTCAGGCCGGTGGAGAACAGCAGGAAGACGATGCCGAACTCGGCCAGGCTGCGCAGGGGCTCCGGCTCGATGACCGGGCCCGCCGTATGCGGACCGAGCAGCACCCCGGCCAGCAGGTAGGCGAGGCTCGAGGGAATGCCCAGCCGCTGGAACAGCACCACCATGGCGACGGCGGTGCCCAGCAGCAGGAGGATTTGCACGAAAGACTGGTCCATCGGGCGGTTTCCATGCGGCCGGCCGGCGGCCGCATTCGGACTATGCAATGCCCGAATGTACCGGATCTTCGGGCCCGGCGGCAGCGCGCGCGTAGGCGGCCGGTGTCATGGTAACCTCGGGATGTTTCCCCGTTCGCCGGCGCGGCGGAAAACGCAATCGAACGCAACGGGAGGTGCCGCATGAACAGGATCGAATCCCTGCTGGTCGCCACGGATTTTTCCGACGACGCGCGCGCCGCGCAGCAGCGCGCGGTCCGGCTCGCCGCGCGGCTCGGCGCGCGCCTCGAGCTGCTGCATGTCATGAGCGGCCCTTCGCTCTCCACCCTGCGCGAACTGTTCAACCTCGCCGCCGACGCCGGCGCGACACTGATCGAGGATGCCCGTCGCCAGCTCGAGGAAATGGCGGCGGCGCTCGCCGGACAGGACGCGCCGGCGCCGGCCACGCAACTGCGCGTCGGCCACGTGGTGAATGAAATCCTCGCCGCCGCCGCGCAGCACGACATGCTGGTGGTGGGCGCGCACGGCACCAACCCGCTGCGCGATTTCATACTGGGCACCACGGCGGAGCGCCTGCTCAACCGCAGCAAGCGCCCGATGCTGGTCGTCAAGCGCCCGCCGCAGGTGCCCTACCGGCGCGTCCTCGTGCCGGTGGACTTCTCGCCGTATGCGGCCATCGCGCTGCGCGGCGCGCTGAGCATCGCGCCGGATGCCGAGATCACGCTCTTCCACGCCTTCGACAATCCCTACGAAGGCAAGCTCTGGCTGGCCGGCGTCGGCGACGACCTGATCCACCGCTACCGCCTGCAGGCGCAGCAGCAGGCGCTCGGCCGGATCGACGACCTGCTCGCGGCGTGCGGCCATCCGCCGCACTGCTTCCGGCTGGTCGAGCACGGCAGCGCGGCGCCCCTCATCCTGGCCCGCGAGGCGGACCTGGACATCGACCTGATCGTCATCGGCCGGCACGGCCAGCAGGCCCTCGAGGAACTGCTGATCGGCAGCGTGACGCGCCACGTCATCACCGACGCCAAATGTGACGTGCTGGTCGTCTCCGGCCAGCCGGGCGCAAGCGGGGCCTGATGCCTGCACCAGTGGAGCGATCGGACGCATGTCGCTGCTCCTGATCGTCCTGCTGCCCTTTCTCGGCAGCCTCTGCGCAGCCTTCCTGCCGGCCAACGCGCGCAATGCCGAAGCCTGGCTGGCGGGCTCCGTCGCACTCGCCATCACGGCGCTCGTCGCCGGCCTCTATCCGCAGGTCGCCGAAGCGGGCGTGGTGCGCCTGACCCTGCCGTGGCTGCCCGCGCCCGGCCTCGACTTCAGCCTGCGCATGGACGGCTTCGCCTGGCTGTTCGCCCTGATGGTCACCGGCATGGGCACGCTGGTGGTGGTGTATGCCCGCTACTACATGTCGCCGGCCGATCCGGTGCCGCGCTTCTTTTCCTTCCTGCTCGCCTTCATGGGCTCGATGCTCGGCATCGTGCTCTCCGGCCAGTTGATCCAGCTGGCGCTGTTCTGGGAGCTGACCAGCCTCTCCTCCTTCATGCTGATCGCCTACTGGCACCACCGCAACGACGCCCGGCGCGGCGCGCGCATGGCGCTCATCGTCACCGGCGCCGGCGGCCTCGCCCTGTTCGGCGGCGTGCTGCTGCTCGGCCACATTGCCGGCGGCTACGACCTCGACACCGTGCTGGCGGCGGCCGGGATCGTGCAGGGCCACCCCTGGTACCCGGCGGCGCTGGCGCTGATCGCGCTCGGCGCGCTCACCAAGAGCGCCCAGTTTCCCTTCCATTTCTGGCTGCCGCACGCCATGGCGGCGCCGACGCCGGTCTCCGCCTACCTGCATTCGGCGACGATGGTGAAGGCCGGCGTCTTCCTGCTGGCGCGGCTGTGGCCGGTACTGGCGGGCACCGACGCCTGGTTCTGGATCGTCGGCGGCGCCGGCCTGTGCTCGCTGGTGATCGGCGGCTACCTGGCGATCTTCCAGCAGGACATGAAAGGCGTGCTGGCCTATTCGACCATCAGCCACCTCGGCCTGATCACCCTGCTGCTCGGCATGAACAGCCCGCTCGCGCTCGTCGCCGCCGTGTTCCACATGGTCAACCACGCCACCTTCAAGGCCTCGCTGTTCATGGCCGCCGGCATCGTCGATCACGAGACCGGCACGCGCAGCCTGCGCCGCCTCTCCGGCCTCTACCGCGCGATGCCGATCACCGCCACCCTGGCGCTGGTGGCGGCGGCGGCGATGGCCGGCGTGCCGCTGTTGAACGGCTTCCTGTCGAAGGAGATGTTCTTCGCCGAGACCCTCTTCCTCAGCCGTCCGGAATGGCAGCGCATCGCCCTGCCGCTGGCGGCGACGCTGGCCGGCATGTTCAGCGTCGCCTATTCGCTGCGCTTCATCCACCAGGTCTTCTTCGGCCCGCCGGCGCGCGACCTGCCGCGCGCGCCGCACGAACCGGCCCGGTGGATGCTGCTGCCGAGCGCACTGCTGGTCATGGCCTGCGTGCTGGTCGGCATCTTCCCCGGGCTCACCGTCGGCCCCTTCCTGCGCACCGCCACCGACGCGATTCTCGGCAGCGACGCGCCGGCCTACAGCCTGGCGGTCTGGCACGGCCTCAACCTGCCGCTCTCCATGAGCCTCGCGGCCATGGCCGGCGGCACCGTCCTCTACCGCATGTTCCTCCGGCGCGCCGCGGACACCGCGCCGCTGCTCGATCGCTTCGACGGCCGGCGCACCTTCGACTGGCTGCTGCCGGCGCTGACGCGGGGCGCCGAGGCGCTGCAGCGGCGCCTCTCCTCGCCCCGCTTGCAGAAGCAGCTGCTGGTGCTCGTCGGCGTCGCCCTCGGCGCCGCCCTGATGCCGGTGCTGCTGAAGGGAAGCGCCTGGGGCGGACGGACGCCGACGCCGCCGCAGCCGGCCTTCGTCCTGCTCTGGTCGGTCGGCGCCGTCTGCGCGCTGGCCGTCGCCTGGCAGGCCAAGTTCCACCGCTTCGCGGCGCTGGCATTCTCCGGCGGCGCCGGGCTTGCCACCAGCCTGACCTTCGTCTGGTTCTCGGCGCCCGATCTCGCGCTGACCCAGCTCGCCGTGGAAGTCGTCACCGTCGTGCTGATCCTGCTCGGACTGCGCTGGCTGCCGCGCCGCGAGGCAGGCCACGTGCGGGAAGAAAGGGCCGCCCTCACCCGGCTGCGCCGCCTGCGCGACGCGCTGCTCGCCGGCGCCTGCGGCCTCGGCATGGCCGGCCTCACCTACGCCGTGCTGAGCCGCCCGGACAGCGACGGCCTGGCGTCCTTCTTCATCGGGCAGTCCCTGCCCGCGGGCGGCGGCCACAACGTGGTCAACGTCATCCTCGTCGACTTCCGCGGCTTCGACACCTTCGGCGAAATCACCGTGCTGGGCAGCGTCGCCCTCGCCGTCTTCGCGCTGCTGCGCCGCTTCCGCCCGGCGCCGGAGAGCGTGCCCCTGCCGCGCCAGCAGCGCGAGCAGGACGGCGCGGACGGCCCCGCCGCGGCGCGCGATCCCGCCGCGCAACTGCCCGCGGGCGACCTGCGGCTGCCCGCCGTGCTGGTGCGCCTGCTGCTGCCGCTGGCCATGCTGGTCGCGCTGTTCTTCCTCCTGCGCGGCCACGACGCGCCGGGCGGCGGCTTCGTCGGCGGCCTCGTGCTGGCCACCGCGGTGATCCTGCAATACCTCGTCGGCGGCACCGCGTGGGTGGAATCGCGCCTGCGCATCCGCCCCGTGTACTGGATCGGCGCCGGCCTGCTCGCCGCCGCGGCGGCGGGCGCCGGCGCCTGGCTCGCCGGCGCGCCCTTCCTGACCGCCCGGACCTGGCACGGCGCGCTGCCGCTCGCCGGCGAAGTGCGTCTGTCGAGCGTCCTGCTGTTCGACCTCGGCGTCTTCCTGCTGGTGGTCGGCGCGACGGTGCTGATGCTCGTCGCCCTCGCCCACCAGTCGCTGCGCGGCCAGCATCCCCCGCACCCGAGGGCCGGCGAGGGCGTCCGCTGATGGAAATCGTCTTCGCCCTCGCCGTCGGCGTCCTCACCGGATCGGGCATCTACCTGGTGCTGCGCCCGCGCACCTTCCAGGTCATCATGGGCCTGTCGCTGCTGGCCTATGCGGTCAACCTGTTCATCTTCGCCATGGGCCGCCTGCGCCTGGCGGCGCCGCCCGTCGTCGATGCGGCGCGCGGCGGCGATCCGGCGCTGTACGCCGATCCGGTGCCGCAGGCCCTGGTGCTGACCGCCATCGTCATCGGCTTCGCCACCACGGCGCTGTTCCTCGTCGTCCTGCTCGCCTCGCGCGGGCTGAACGGCACCGACCATGTCGACGGCCGCGAGCCGGAACAGGAATAGGCGCGGCAATGATGCCGCACCTGCCCATCCTGCCGATCGTGCTGCCGCTGTGCGCTGCGGCCCTGATGCTGCTCTCCGGCGAATCGCGCCGCCGCGCGCGTGCCGCCCTCGCCCTGCTCGCCACGCTGGCGCAACTGGCCGCGGCGCTCGCCTTGCTGGCCGTGGCCGGCGACGGCAGCGTTCGGGTCTACGCGCTCGGCGGCTGGGCCGCACCGTTCGGCATCGTGCTGGTGGCCGACCGCCTGGCGGCGATCATGCTGGCGCTGACGGCCACGCTCGGCCTGGCCGCGCTGGTCTATTCCCTCGCCCGCTGGGAGCGCGCCGGCAGCCATTACCTGCCGCTCTTCCAGATCCTGCTGATGGGCCTGAACGGCGCCTTCCTGACGGGCGACCTGTTCAACCTCTTCGTCTTCTTCGAGGTGCTGCTGGCCGCATCCTACGGCCTCGCGCTGCACGGCTCGGGGGCGGCGCGGGTGACGGCGGGAATGCACTACATCGCGGTCAACCTGGTCGCTTCGCTCTTCTTCCTGATCGCCGCCGCGCTCATCTACGGCATCGCCGGCACGCTCAACATGGCCGAGCTCGCGCAGCGCGTCGCCGCGCTCGACGCCGCCGATCGCGCCCTGTTCGAGCTCGGCGCGGCGCTGCTCGGCATCGTCTTCCTCGTCAAGGCCGGCGCCTGGCCGCTCAACTTCTGGCTGCCCGCCGCCTACGGCGCGGCGGCAGCGCCGGTCGCCGGCATCTTCGCCCTCCTCACCAAGGTCGGCGTCTACGCCCTGCTGCGCTTCGCCGTTCTGCTCGAGGAGGCCGGTGCACCGGCGCCCTTCCGCGGCGACTGGCTGTTCTACTGCGGTCTCGCCACCATCGCCACCGGCAGCCTCGGCGCGCTCGCCGCGCAGAAGCTCGACCGCCTCGCCAGCGCCCTGGTCATCGTCTCCTCCGGCACGCTGCTCGCCGCCTTCGGCTTCACCGGCACCACCCTGACCGGCCCGGCCCTGTACTACCTCGCCAGCTCGGTGCTCGCCATCGGCGCCTTCTTCCTGGTGATCGAAATGGCCGAGCGCAGCCGCGCCGCCGCCGCCGACCTGCTCGCCATCAGCGCCGAGGCCTTCGGCCTGGAGGACAGGCCCGATTCGGACTATCCCGACGAGGCGGCCGGCATCCCCATTCCGGCGGCGATGGCCTTCCTCGGCCTCGCCTTCCTCGCCTGCGCGCTGCTGCTCGCCGGCCTGCCGCCGCTGTCGAGCTTCGTCGGCAAGTTCGCGCTGCTCTCGGCGGCCATCGCGGCGGCGCCGCAAGCCTCCAGCCTGCACGCCGGCCTGTTCGTCGCGGCGCTGCTGCTCTCCGGCCTGATGGGCCTGGTCGCCCTGTCGCGCCTCGGCATCCGCGTCTTCTGGGACGCCGGGCCCGGCACGCCGCGCCTGCTCTGGACCGAGGCCGGGCCGGTGGCGGCGCTGCTGCTGCTGTGCGCGGCGCTCACCCTCGGCGCCGGACCGGCGCTGCGCTACTTCGACGCCGCCGCGCGCTCGCTGCACGATGCGCGCGCCTACATCGGCGCCGTGCTGCCGGCGCAGGCGGCAGGAGGCGCGCCATGAAGCGCCGGCCGCCCGTCCCGCGCCTGCCGGTCTTCCTGGCGGCGATGTGGCTGCTCCTCAACGACAGCCTCTCCGCGGGCCACGTCGCGCTCGGCACCGCCTTCGCCCTGCTCATCACCGCCGCCGTCGCCGCCCTGCGCCCGCTGCCGGCCTGGCCGCGCCGCCTGCACGTCGCCATCGGCCTGATCTGGCACGTCCTGCACGACATCGTGCGCTCCAACCTCGCCGTCGGGCGCATCATCCTCGGCGCCACGCGCCGCCAGCCGAACATCGGGTTCATCAGGATTCCGCTCGACCTGCGCGACCCCCACGGCCTGGCGATGCTCTCCGTCATCATCACCGGCACGCCCGGCACCGTCTGGGCCGGGCACGACGCGGAGCGCAACGTGCTGACCCTGCACGTCCTCGACCTGAAGGACGAGGCCGCCTGGGTGCGCACGGTGAAGCAGCGCTACGAACGCCCCCTCATGGAGATCTTCGAATGAACGCCCTTCTGCCCATGGCCGTGCAGTTCGCGCTGGCCTGCTTTTCCCTCGCCATGCTGTGCGCCCTCCTCCGCCTGCTGCGCGGCCCCGCGGCGCAGGACCGCATCCTCGCGCTCGACACGCTCTACATCAACGGCATGCTGACCATCCTGATGCTGGGCATCGGCCTGGGCTCCGCCGTCTATTTCGACATCGCCCTGCTGATCGCCCTGTTCGGCTTCGTCGCCTCCTCGGCGATGGCGAAATTCCTCCTGCGCGGCGAGGTGATCGAGCCATGAACGCGGCCGACATTCCCCTCTGGGCCGCCCTGCCGGCCGCGCTGCTGCTGGTCTGCGGCGGGCTGCTCACCCTGGTCGGCTCGCTCGGCCTGCTGCGCCTCGAATCGTTCTACGCCCGCATCCACGCACCGACCATGGGCAACACGCTCGGCGCCGGCTGCGTGCTGATCGCCTCGATGCTGGTCTCCTCGGCGCTGGCGCAGCGGCCCGTCATCCACGAACTGCTCATCACCGTGTTCATTTTGATCACCTCGCCCGTCACCGCCATCCTGCTCATGCGCGCGGCGATTTTCCGCGGCAAGGATTGAACAGGATCGGGAAGGACAAAAGTCAGTCCGCGCAGGACGGCGGCAATGCGCCGGGCCGGGAGCGAAAATCAGGGCCGCGCGGCGGCGAGGAAGGCCTCGAGGAGCGGCGCGCAGTCGAGCAGGTCGAGGCCGGCCTGCTGGTGGAACTCGGGATGCCACTGCACGCCGCAGACGAAGCCGCGCCCGGTCCAGCGGATCGCCTCGACCACGCCGTCCTGCGAACTTGCCTCGACGACCAGGTCGCGGCCGAGGCGGTTGACGGCCTGATGGTGGATCGACACGACCTGCCCGCCCGCCGCATCGCCAAACCAGCGGGCGAGCTGTCCCTTCTCGGCGAAGGCGACGGCGTGGGCGTTGCGGTCATAGGCCTCGCTCTCGTGCGCCACCGCGCCGGGGCACTGCGTCGGCAGGTCCTGCCAGAGCGAACCGCCGAGGGCGACGTTGATGAGCTGCATGCCGCGGCAGATGCCGAGCACGGGCTTGCGCGCCTCCATGAATTCGTGCAGCAGTTCCAGCTCGTAGGCATCGCGCACCGGATCGCCGCCCCACTCCGGGCGCAGCGGCTCCTCGCCGTAGGCGCGCGGGCTGACGTCGGCGCCGCCCTGCAGGATCAGGCCGTCGAGGCTCTCGGCATAGTCGCGCAGGCGGATGTTGCTGCGCATCAGCAGACCGTCGTGCGAGACGGAAGGCACCATCAGCAGCAGCACGCCGCGCGCCATCACCCACTGGGCGACGGATTGCTCGAGCACCTGCAGGGTCTTGCTGCGGATGCCGCGGGCATCCTGCTCGGGATGGAAGATCCGCGCCGACAGGCCGATGCGGACGGGACGTCGCGTACCGATCATGGTTGCTCCCTTACTTCGTCGCCTTTTCGCGAAACAGCCGCACGGCGGCATCCACCACGCCTTCGACGCCGCCCGTCTCGGCGTGCTGCCGGCGCAGGTAGCTGGCGTGGTTGCCCTGCACGACCGTGACGCGGTGCAGCTCGTCGAGGGCGGGCTGGCTCTCCAGCGCGGCGGCATGGGGCTCGAGCCGGTGCAGCGTGGCCAGGATGTCCTCGCGCAGGGGCAGCGAGGCGTTGGTCTTCGGGTGCACCAGCGCGCCGTCGAGGCCGAAGCGGCAGGCCTGGAAGCGATTGTAGTTGTAAACCAGGTAGTCGTCCTCGGCCGGCGGCGCCTCGCCGCGCTCGAGCAGCATGCGGCACAGCGCCTGCAGGTAGCAGGCGAGCGCGGCGGCGCGCTCCACCGTCAGCGGCGTGTCGCAGACGCGCAGCTCGATGGTGCCGTACTCGGGCTTGGGGCGGATGTCCCAGTAGAAGTCCTTCATGCTGGTGACGATGCCGGTCTTTTCCATCTTGGCGAAGTAGTCGCGCTCGAACGCCTCCCAGTGCAGCAGGAAGGGCGCGCGGCCGGAGAGCGGGAAGGCGAAGACGGAATTCAGCCGCGCCGAGTCGAACAGCGTGTCCACGCCCTGGAAGAAGGGCGAGGACGCGGAGAGCGCGATGAAGTGCGGCAGGTAGCGGTTGAGCGCATGCAGCAGGTAGAGCGCCTCGTCGGCGCTGGCGCAGCCGATGTGCACGTGCTGTCCGAACACCGTGAACTGCTTGGCGAGGTAGCCGTAGAGGCCGGACAGTTCGTGAAAGCGCGGCCGCGCGAAGATGCGCTGGTGGAACCAGCGCTGGAAGGGATGCGTGCCGCCGCCGCACAGGCCGACGTTGAGGCGGTCGCCCGCCGCCACCAGTGCGTCGCGCTGCTGCCGCAACTGCGCGAGCAGCGCCGCGTGGCGCGTGTGCACGTCGGTGGACACCTCGATCATGCTTTCCGTCATCTCCGGCTTGACGTCGCCGGGGAAGCGCCCGCGCGCGAGCAGGTGCAGCATGTCGCTTGACGAGGAGGAGAGGTCGAAGTCGGTCCGGCCGACGAGCTGCAGTTCCAGCTCGACGCCCAGGGTGAGGGCCTCGGCGGCCTTGAACGGTTCCAGCGGCACGCTCAGTTCTCCTCCCGGCGCTGCGCCTCGCCGGCCCAGACCAGGGCCCAGCGCGTCATCAGCGGCCCGAGGATCTCGAGGAGCAGGACCACCGCCACGACGCCGGCCACTTCGTCGAGCAGGTCGAGCTTCAGGTAGCGCGACTGCTCGAGCATGAGCACGGCGAAGGCCGACAGCGGCGTGAGGGCGAGGCCGGTGAGCGCGCCCTTGCGCCAGGTGACGCCGCTCGGGTGGGCGAACAGCGTCGTCGCCAGGGTCTTCACCAGCAGGCGCACGGCCACCACGGCGAGGGCGATCCCGATGCCGCCGGCCGCCTGCCGCCAGTCCAGCGCGGCGCCGACGAAGACGAACAGCAGCACCGTCAGCAGGTCGCCGAGGGCGCCGAAGTTGCGCTGCACCTGCGAGAGCACCACGCGCCGGTGCCGCGCCACCAGGCCGAAGGCCAGCGCCGCCAGCAGCGGCGAGAACCTGAGCGCGTCGGTGAGCGCGGTGAGCAGCAGCACGGCGAGCGCGAAGACGACGGTGGCGTTGCGCGCCAGGCCGCCGAGCAGGCGCAGCAGGCCCGGCACCGCCGCGCCGAAGAGCGCGCCGAGGCCGGCCGAGACCAGCACCACCACCAGGCTGCTCCAGACCGCCTGGAAGATGCTGCCGGCGCTCGACAGGATGCCGTAGCCCACCACCGCCTTGAACGCCACCAGGGCCAGCACGCAGTTGAAGGCGGACAGGTGCAGCGTGCGCTCCGTCACCTGGCCGGCGCTGCGCACCTCGTTCACCACCCGCAGCACGGCGGCGGGCGAGGTCGACATGGCGAGCGCGGAGAGCAGCAGGGCCGGCATGGGCGGGACGGACAGCGCCTGGGCGACGAGGAACACCGCGTAAAAAGTGCAGCAGGCCTCGGCGATGCCGGTGGCCAGCAGCCACGGATTGGCGCGCAGCCAGCCCAGGTGGATGCGATAGCCCAGCTCGAACAGGATCAGCGAGAAGGCCACGTCGGCCAGCAGCGCGACGGGCCCGCCGCCGGGGTCGGGCAGGAAGCCGCCCTGGCTGGCGGCCATGAGGAAACCGGCGATCCCGTAGCTGCTGATGCGCGGCAGGGCCAGCCAGCGATGGCCGAACTCCCCCGCCAGCCAGGCGACGGCCAGCGCCAGCGGCCAGGCGATCTGGCCCATGAGTTCGATCAGCGTTGCGGTCATTCGCTCTCCGGAAACGGCGGCAGCGCAGCGGCCGCCAATGCAAATTCAAAAGTCAGTCGCGGCGGGACGG
>JBDHRL010000163.1:0-4041 GCA_039807535.1 Rhodocyclaceae bacterium | reverse complement strand
CCAAGACCATAAATGCCCCAGCGACCAACCAAACAAGCACCCACACCTATCGGCTGTTCGGATTGTTAAAGAACAATTTCTCTCGGCAAACTCGCCGAAATCCGCATTTGCAGAGAAGCGGAATTGTAAGCGGTTTAAAAACTTATGTAAACCCCCCTGATCGAGTAGGAAGCGAAGGCTACCCTACGCGCTCTACAAAAACCTGCACGCGTCCGCCGCAGGCCAGGCCGACTTCCCATGCGCGTTCGTCAGAGACTCCGAATTCAAGCAGGCGTGGCTTGCCGTCGACGATGGTGGCCTGCGCCTCGCCGATGACTGCGCCCTCGATGCAGCCGCCGGAGACCGAGCCGACGAAGGCACCGGACTCCTCGACTGCCAAATGGCTGCCCTCAGGGCGCGGCGAAGAGCCCCAGGTCTTCACCACGGTAGCGAGCGCCACGCGCTTTCCGACGGCACGCCAGCGGCGCAACTGGGCGAAAAGCTCTTCGTCGGTGGCCCGTGCGCCCCCCCCTTCTTCCGCGCGGGAGAGGGTGGTCAAGGGAGAAGAATGCTTCAACCGCTTGCCGATGCCGGTGGCTGCGGCATGCTCACCAACGGCATCCACCAGTGCGGCAATGCCCTCGCCGCTGGTCGCCACCGTTTTCAGCACCTTGACTTTCCAGTCGGCGCGGCGTCGCAGCTGGGTGGCGGTGGTGAGATCGAGTACGGTGCGCCCGGCCTGTGGCAGGTCGGCCTTGTTCACGACAATGAGGTCGGCGATCTCGATGATGCCGGCCTTGATGGCCTGCACGTCGTCGCCCAGCCCTGGCGGACAAACAACGATGTTGGTGTCGGCGAAATGGCGAATCTCCACCTCCGACTGGCCGGCGCCGACCGTCTCGACGATCACCACATCGTAGCCGACGGCGTCGAAGACGTCGATGATGCGGCCTGCGGTCTTCGACAGGCCGCCGAGATGACCGCGCGAGGGCACCGAACGGATGAAGACGTCGTCGCGTGCGCCATGCTCGTCCATGCGCAGGCGGTCGCCAAGGATGGAGCCGCCGCTGATCGGGCTGGAGGGATCGACGGCAACGACGGCGACACTGCGCCCGCGTTGCGTGAATTCCCCAATAAGGGCGTTGATGAGGGTGGACTTGCCGGCACCGGGGGCGCCGGTGATGCCGACGACATGAGCGCGGCCGCAGCGCGGTGATAGCTCGGCCATCAGCTGCACAGCGCCGGCACGGTCGTTTTCCAGCAGCGTGATGGCTCGCGCCAAGGCCGGGCGTGAACGATCCAGAACCGCATCGAGATCGTAGCCTACCGACGGTTTGCTCACTTCCTCACTCCCAACAAAATTGCATTATTATGCATTTACTGTTTTGTTGATGCAGTACGTTGCAGTTTTTGAATATATCATGCTATATATCCTATCGTTTCCGACTTGCTGTCATGGGCTTTCATGGACGACGGTTTTCTTAACTGCACACCTTGGCAGGCGATGCTGAATCGCGAGGGCATGCCGGCTTCAACCGCGTCCATCGGCCTGTTGCGCCGGGACGAATTTGTCGCGCGTCGCGGCATCCTCCTGCTCTGGCGCAGCGATGCAGACGGATGCCACGCGAACCTGCGCGAGTATAACGGACAGTGCGGCGACGACGTGGCCGTGCTGCTGGTAACCGACGCGAATGCGCTGGCCGATGTACTCGAGGGTGGCTGGGCCGCCCTGCCGGGCATGATTCGACGGGGCCGCCTGTCTCCGTTTATCCTGAAAACCATGGATGAACTCGAAGCGGTCGGACTGGCCGAGTTTGTCGAGGACCTCGAACTGGCGGTTCCCCGGCACTGATGGCGATCGCAACGGCAAGCATTTTCGGCGAACTCGATGAATGGCAGGCCATGCTGGACCGGCACGGCGAGCTGTTCGCAGACATGGTGCCCGGATCAAGTGTGGCCCTCGTGCCTCGCGAAAGCTCCGGCATACAGCCCGGCAGACACGTTGCGGGACTGAAGGCTGCAGTGGGCTGCGGCGACATGCTGCGCTGGGAAGTCACGGCCGACGGCATGCGCGCCGCACTCGTGCCCTATCGCGGCTTCCAGAACGCCCGGGTGGACTTGTTGTTCGTCGCCGAGGCCGATGCGCTGGACAGGCTGCGCAGCGATATCGGGGACGAAACGCTGCCGTTGATAAAGCGGCAGATCCGCGCCGGCGCCATCATGTTCTTCGTCATGCGCACCAAGCATGAACTGCAGGATGCCGGCTACGAGGAATTTCTCGATTCGTTGGGTCTTGCCTTTCTTGGAGCCTGCCGATGATCTTCTACAACCCAGCCGGCGCCCCGGAACTGGGCTGCGATCATTGCGGCTGCCGCTGGTACGACCGCATGACCAACAGCTGCTATGAGTGCGGCGAGGCAGTGACCCCGGAAATGGAGTCGGAGTACAGGCAGGCGCTGGCGGAGTTTGCCGCACGGCAAGGCGGGAATGGGAAAACTGCTTGAGCGTCATCGCAAGCCTGGGGAAGGTGCTGGCGCACAGGAGGCACGTCGCTCAATCGACGATCCGCATCACCCACGATTTCATCCACGCCTGGCGCAATCGGTTGAGCGGAGAGAATTGACACGGAGATCGGACATCGCATGTTTCTGAAAGACAGGGTAGCCATCGTCACCGGTGCCGGCCAGGGCATCGGCGCGGCCATCGCGCAGGCTTATGCACGGGAAGGCGCAAAAATCGCGGTGGTCGACATGAACGTCGAGGCGGCGGACAACATCGCCGCGGGCATCCGCCAGGCAGGTGGCACCGCACAGGGCTTCGCCTGCGACGTCGCCGAGCGCGAATCGGTCAACAAGATGGCGGCCGACGCCACGGCGCAGTGGGGCCGCGTCGACATCCTGGTGAACAACGCCGGCATCACGCGCACCGCCATGCTGCACAAGATGACACCGGAGCAATGGCAACAGGTCATCGACGTGCACATGAACGGCAGCTTCTACTGCCTGCAGGCGGTGGTGAACGGCATGATCGAGCGCAAGTTCGGCCGCATCATCAACGTCACGTCTACGGCAGGCCTGCTCGGCACCATCGGCCAGATCAACTATAGCGCCGCCAAGGCCGCCATCGCCGGCATGACCAAGTCGGCGGCGAAAGAGCTCGGTCGCCACGGCATCACGGTGAACGCCATTGCCCCTGGCGCGGCGACGCCGATGACGGAAGTGATCCGCACCGACGAGCGTTTCAAGGACAAGTACCTCGATCGCATCCCGCTCGGTCGCTGGGCCGAGCCGCACGAAGTGGCTCCGGCCTTCGTCTTCCTCGCCTCGGACTGGGCGAGCTATATCACCGGACAGATCCTCGCCGTCGACGGCGGGCTGACCATTCGCTAATCCTCACTACGGAAATTGCCATGACCCAAGCCAAAGCCGCCTTCAAGTGGGACGACCCCCTGCTCCTCGACCTGCAACTGTCCGAGGAAGAACGCATGGTGCGCGACTCCGCCAGCCAGTATTGCAAGGACAAGCTGGCCCCGCGCATCCAGGAAGCTTTCCGCAGCGAGAAGACGGATCCCGCCATCTTCCGCGAGATGGGCGAGATGGGACTGCTCGGCCCGACCATCCCGGCCGAGTATGGCGGCGCCGGCCTCAACTACGTCTGCTACGGCCTGATCGCGCGCGAGGTCGAGCGCATCGACTCCGGCTACCGTTCGATGATGAGCGTGCAATCCTCGCTGGTGATGGTGCCGATCAACGAATTCGGCACCGAAACGCAGAAGAAAAAATATCTGCCCAAGCTCGCCACCGGCGAGTGGATCGGCTGCTTCGGTCTGACCGAGCCCAACCACGGCTCCGATCCGGGCAGCATGGTCACCCGCGCCCGGCAGGTGAAAGGCGGTTATTCGCTGTCCGGCTCGAAGATGTGGATCACCAATTCACCGATCGCCGACGTCTTTGTCGTCTGGGCCAAGACCGAAGACAACATCATTCGCGGCTTCATCCTCGAGAAGGGCATGAAGGGCCTCTCCGCCCCCGCCATCCACGGCAAGGTCGGCCTGCGCGCCTC
>JBDHRL010000162.1:0-4042 GCA_039807535.1 Rhodocyclaceae bacterium | reverse complement strand
CCGGATGCGGTTACCGGATGCGGTTACAGCCTCGTGCGGCGCCCGGCATTTCATGAATGATTGCTCATTCATTTTTGTGTGTCAACATCCGTCTTGATGTCAGGCAGCTTGACAAACAAAATGAATGAGTGTTCAATCATTCCGCCTACAGCGAATCGCGCGCCCGGGCTCGTTCCGATTCGATCGCCTGCGCGACCATGAGGAGGCAAGGCAGCCGACCGGCAATCAGTCAAGAGGGAAGCATGACCCAGGGCATCAACGCGGCGGACGAAATCATCGGCCGGCCCCTGTCGAAGGGCCTCGGCGATCAGCCTGCCATCCTGTGCGGCGAGCGTACGGTGACCTATGCCCGGCTCGACGCGGAGGTCAATCGGCACGGCAACGCGCTGCGCACGCAGGGTATCCCACGCGGCGGGCGCGTATTGTTCCTGATGGACGACTCGCCCGAGCTGGTGGCCGCCTATCTCGGCACCCTGCGCATCGGCGCCGTGGCCGTCGCGCTCAACGTGCGGCTGGCGCCGCGCGACCTGCGCTTCGTCATCGAGGACAGCGCCTGCAGCGCCATCTTCGTCGACGCCCACTTCCTCGATCTCTACGAAAGTGCGGCCGAGGGCATGTCCACGCCGCCGAAGGTCATCCTTTGCGGCAAGGCCTCCTCGCCGCCCTATCTCGGCCACGCCGAATTCCTCGCCGGGCAATCCGCCCGGCTCGACTCGGTGCGGGTCGACCCCGAGGAAGTCGGCTTCTGGCTGTATTCCTCCGGCACGACGGGCAAGCCGAAGGCGGTCATGCATCCCCACCGCACGACGCTCGCCGCCGATCGCCTCGAGCGGGAGTTGTTCGGCCTCGGCCCCGGCCAGCGCGTGTTCACCACCTCCAAGATATTCTTCGGCTTCGCGCTCGGCCATTCGCTGATGGGCGGCCTGCAGTGCGGCGCCACCATCATCCTCTCGCCGGCCTGGCCCGAGCCGAAACTGATCATGTCGACGGTCGAGCGCCACCGGCCTGACGTCTTTTTCAGCACGCCGGTGATGTACCGCAACCTGTTGCGCGAGGGCGCGCCGATGCAGCCGGCCTTCCGCCACATCCGTCATTTCGTCTCCGCCGGCGAGAAGCTGCCCGAATCGCTTTACGAGGACTGGCTGGAACTGTCCGGCAAGCCGATCTGCGACGGCATCGGCGCCTCCGAGACGGTGTTCCTGTTCCTCGTCAACCGCCCCGACGACTCCAGGGCAGGCTCCTCCGGCAAACCGGTGCCCTGGGCCGAGGTTCGCCTGGTCGGCGAGGACGACGCCGACATCACCGAGCCGGAGACGCCCGGACTGATCGCCATCCGCACCTCCTGCCAGTTCATCGGCTACTGGAAGCTGCCCGACGTCACGGCCCGGGCGCTGCGAGACGGCTGGTACTTCCCCGGCGACATGTTCCGCTTCGACGCCGAAGGACGCTGGTATCACATGGGCCGCGGCGACGACATGCTGAAGATTTCCGGCCAGTGGGTCAGCCCCGCCGAAATCGAGGCCTGCGCGCTGGCGGTGCCCGGCGTAGCCGAAGCCGCCGTGGTCGGCTATCCGAACGAGGACGGCCTGACGCGGATTGCCCTGTTTGTCGTGCCCCGAGAGGCCGAGGCCGACCAGGCAGGGTTGAACGACGCGCTGCTGCGGACGTTCAAATCAACGCTGTCGATCTACAAATGCCCGCGCACCATCCGTTTCCTCGCCCAGATGCCGCAGACCGCCACGGGGAAGATGCAGCGCTACCGCCTGCGCGAGCTGCTCAGGCAGACGTCATGAGCATGACAACCGCTTCCCTGCAAGGCCGCCATGCCGTCGTCACCGGCGGCGGGCGCGGCATCGGCGCGGCGATTGCCGCCGCCCTCGCCGGGCAGGGCGCCCGCATCACCCTGATGGGGCGCACGCGCGCCACCCTGGGGCAGGAGGCCGGGCGCCTGCGTGCCCTCGCCGACATTCAGTGCGGAACCGTGGATGTCGGCGGCGCGCTTGCGCACGCCGCACAAACTTTCGGGCCGATCGCCATCCTGCTGAACAATGCAATGCCGGCCAGACTGTCAGCGCGCCGTTCGGCAAGGCCTGCCCGGCGCTGTGGCAGCAGATGCTTACCATGAACCTGGCCGGATCCTGTCCGGGCACCCGCGCCGCCCTGCCCGGCATGTTCGAACCCGGCTGGGGCCGCATCGTGAACATCGCCAGCACCGGCCGCAGCCGCGAGAAAGCGCTCGGCGAACTGGTGAAGCATAATCCGCAGGGCCGTCTGGTGCGGCCGGAAGAAGTGGCGAATGCCGTGCTGTGGCTGTGCCAGCCGGGCTCGGAATCCGTGACGGGGCAGGCGATTTCGGTGTCCGGCGGCGAAACCATGTGAGGACCACTGTGAGCGACAAGACCTATCTGGACTGGCCATTCTTCGACGATGCACATCGCCGGCTGGAGCGCGATCTGGACGATTGGGCGAAACAGCATATCGGCGACAGCCACCCCGGCGACGTCGACGCCGCCTGCCGCGATCTGGTCCGGCAGCTGGGCCGCGACGGCTGGCTGCGTTATGCCGTCGGCGGCAAGGACAACGGCGGCCAATTCGAGGCCATCGACACGCGCTCGATCTGCCTGCTGCGCGAGACGCTGGCACGCCACTCCGGACTTGCCGATTTCGCCTTCGCCATGCAGGGCCTCGGCTCGGGTGCCCTCACCCTGCACGGCTCGCCGGAACAGAAACGCCGCTACCTGAGCAAGGTCGCCTCGGGCGAGGCCATTCCCGCCTTTGCGCTCTCCGAGCCCGGCTCCGGCTCCGACGTCGCGGCGATGGCCTGCGCGGCATGCGCCGAGGGCGAACACTATGTGCTCGACGGCGAGAAGACCTGGATTTCCAACGGCGGCATCGCCGACTTCTATGTCGTCTTCGCCCGCACCGGCGAGGCGCCCGGTTCGCGCGGCCTGTCGGCCTTCGTCATCGAAGCCGATGCGCCCGGCTTCAGGGTCGCCGAGCGCATCGAGACCATCGCACCCCATCCGCTGGCGCTGCTGCGCTTCGAGAACTGCCGCATCCCGCGCGCCAATCTGATCGGCGCGCCCGGACAGGGCTTCAAGATCGCCATGCAGACGCTCGACATCTTCCGCACCTCGGTGGCCGCGGCGGCGCTGGGATTCGCCCGCCATGCGCTCGACCAGGGGCTTTACCGGGCGACGCACCGCAAGATGTTCAACCAGACGCTGGCCGATTTCCAGATCACCCAGTCAAAACTGGCGCAGATGGCCACCGGCATCGACGCCTCGGCGCTCCTCACCTACCGCGCCGCCTGGCTGCGCGACCAGGGTCGCAACGTGACGCGCGAGGCGGCCATGGCGAAGATGACGGCGACCGAAACCGCCCAGCAGGTCATCGACGGCGCCGTGCAGATCTGGGGCGGCCTCGGCGTCGTCAGCGGGCATCCCGTGGAAAAGCTCTACCGCGAGATCCGCGCCCTGCGCATCTACGAGGGTGCCACCGAGGTGCAGCAGCTCATCATCGCGCGGCAGACGCTCGCCGCGTTCGGGCAAGCCGCCGGCGCCTAGCCACGCCACATGCAGGACACGCAAGGAACAATGTTCCGTTACTGAATGACCCTTCATTCATTTTTGCAAACAGGAGCCGACATGGCCAGGTACCCGACCGAATCACTGAAATGCTGGAAGAAGGCCAAGGAACTGCGCGAGCAATACTACCTGAACTACGCCCGCGCCAAGGACCGGGGCGGCATCCGCTGGGGCGCCGCCGGCTGGTCCTTCGACGCCATCCCGACCGGCTTCGGCGACGACGTCTATCCGCTCACCGGCGAGCCCTACGGCGCCAGCATCGCCTTCGACCGCAAGTTCGCCAAGGAATGCCTGGATGCGGCCGAGGCGCAGGGCTTCGCCCGCGACCTGTGCGCCTACATGCGCCTCTACTGGGGCGGCATGCACCTCAACAAGTACCTCTACGGCGGCGAGTTCCCCAAGCCCGACTTCAACTTCCAGACGCAGATCTGCTGCTCCCACGCCAAGTGGTACCA
>JBDHRL010000025.1:0-24625 GCA_039807535.1 Rhodocyclaceae bacterium | reverse complement strand
GGCCGTTAAGACAGTCTGGCCCTACCCATCCGGACTGCCATGCGCCGCCGCGCCCACGCCGAAGAGCACGAGAACCACGAGCGCTGGCTCGTCTCCTACGCCGACTTCATCACCCTGCTGTTTGCCTTCTTCGTGGTGATGTATTCCCTGTCCTCGGTGAACGAGGGCAAGTACCGCGTGCTGTCCGACTCGCTGGTGGCGGCCTTCCGCAACGTGGACATCAACACCAGGGGGCAGCAGGTGGCGGCCGGCGCGATGACGCCGGCCGCGGCGCCGGCCCTGCCGCAGATCAAGCCGAAGCCGGTCGTGGCGCCGGTCAGCGTCAAGGAGGAGGAGCGCAGGCGCCAGGCGCGCGAGAAGATGCGCGAGATGGCGAAGGAAATCATGCAGGCGCTGCACCCGCTGGTGAAGGAGGGCAAGGTCAGCGTCACCGAAGGGCTGAAGGGGATCACCGTCGAGATCAATGCCAGCGTGCTGTTCCCGCCGGGGGAGGCCAGGCTGCAGCCGGAGGCGGTGAAGGCCCTGCGTG
The DNA here is from genome assembly GCA_039807535.1 of Rhodocyclaceae bacterium. Taxonomy (GTDB): domain Bacteria; phylum Pseudomonadota; class Gammaproteobacteria; order Burkholderiales; family Rhodocyclaceae; genus Desulfobacillus. Next base: position 24,096 of record JBDHRL010000025.1, on the reverse strand, counting down.
CCGTGGCGACGGTGACGGCCGGCGCCGACTTCCCCGTCATCGTCGAGGGCCACACCGATCCGACGCCGATCGCGACGCCGCAGTTTCCGTCCAACTGGGAGCTCTCCGGCGCGCGCGCCTCCAGCGTGGTGCGCCTGTTCGTGGACGCCGGCGTGGCGCCGCAGCGCCTGACGGCGACGGGCTACGGTGAACAGCGCCCGGTGGCCTCCAACGACACGCCGGAAGGGCGCGCGCGCAATCGCCGCGTCACCATCCTCATCGAGGCGCAGCACCCGGACGACGTGAAGGAATTGCCGGTCAAGGAATAGTCTGCAGGTCGGGCTTCAGCCCGGCCTGGGCGGTTGATCGCCGGCTGTCGTCGGCCTGACCTACACGGAACCCAGGCTGCGCCCGCCGCCGACGGGCCTGGCTTGGCCGTCGGGGCCGTAGAGCGCCGCCTGGTTGGCGGCGGACATGAGCGTGGAGAAGGCCTGCCGGTTGTGGGACAGGCGCGTGGCGATCAGCTTGCCGTTGGTCTCGTTGAGGGTGCGGGCCTGTTCCGCCAGATCGAGGAATTCCTGCCAGTCGCGCCTTATCTTTCCGGCCTCGGGTTGCTGCGCGAGCCAGGTTTCCATGCCCTGCCGGCTGGCTGCAAGGCCGGCCGCGGCCAGGGCCCTGCCGCGTGCCTCGCCCAGACCGGAGAGGCGGGTGAAACATTCGTTCTTTTCCGTGGCGAGCGGCAGCAGCCGCTCCAGGTCGCCCTCGGCGAGGGATTTCTGTTCCCTTGAAAGCAGATCGAGGAAGCCGCGCAGCTGCGCGGCTTCCTCGACGAGAAGTTGATGCGGGGAGGGAGGGGGCGCGCCGCCGCTGACGCTCACGCTCTGCGGGCTTGCGACGAGATCATCTCCCGCACGCTCTCGATCAGGCCGTCGGCCACCTTGCCGGCATCCACCTGGAAGCGCCCCTCGGCCATGGCCTGCTTGATCTCGGCGATGCGGCTGGCATCGGCTACCGGCACGTTGGCCAAGGCTGCCTCGGCTTCCTGCATGCGGGCCGACAGCGAGGAGAGTTCCACCTTCTCGCCAGGGGCTGCGCTCACGGGCGCCGAACCTTTGCCGGGGCGTGGGCGGGATTCGCCGCTGGGCAGTCCGCCGACGGAACCTACTGAATTGTCGATTTTCACGGCTTTTTCCTTGAACGAGATGGCCTCGGGTGTTCTCTACGGCGCGATGCGGGAAAACTTTAGGCCAAATTCACAACGACATGATTCTACGCCGAAAATAAGGTAGCAGGTCAATAACCGACTTCGACCGTCCCGCCCGGACGGGCAATGCCGGTCAGCGTCTGCCCGGTCGCGGTGCGCACCTGAACGACCTGGCCGTCGGCGGCATTGGCGAGCGCCTTGCCCTCGGCGGCGACCTGGAAGCCCCGGCCTTTCGAGACGATGCGAACGCTTTGTCCCTGCAGCACCGCCGGCGGGGCACGCAGGATGTCGGTCCGCAGGATCTGGCCCGACTGCACGCTGATGCTGAGGGTCTTGCCGAGTGCCTGGGCTTCTTCCGTGACGATGCCCGGCGGCAGTGCCGCCAGGTCGCCCTTGCGGCGTGCCAGGTCGCCGGCGGCGATGGCCTGTCCGCGCACCAGCGGCCTGGCGGTGACGAAATACTCGCCCACCACCCTGACTTGCGCCGGCACGTAGATCGACCAGCCGCCCTCCGCCTGGCAGCGCACGCCGACGTTGATGCGGCCCCAGGGCCGGCCGCCGGCCGGCAGGAAGGCTTCGAGGGCGGGGCAGGGCGCCAGGTTGTTGTTGGGGTCGACCGTGCCGACGCTGAAGCTGGCCTCGCCGGGCAGGCCGCGCGTCTGTACGCGCAGGAAATCCTCGATGACGCGCTTCACCTCGGCCGGCTCCTGCCGCGCCTGGACGAGCGGAGCAAGGCAGGCCAGCAGGAGGAACACAAATCGCTTGAAAAGATGGGGCATGTCGCGCTTCGGTGAAATGGATGGGGGATTCAAGCATGGGCAACGCGGCCTTGCAAGCAAACGTTGACTGGCCGGCGTTCTGCGCAACGGCAATATTTGCCGCCCGGCGACAAGTGCTGCCGCCAGGTCGCGGGAATGCCCGCGGTTTTCCGTCCTTTTCGGCAATTCGTTGCCGCGCGCGAAGGCATACGATGCCTGGCACGGATGATGCAATGTAACGGACGGAAAGAAGATAGCGCGGACTCATACACGAGGCAGGCATGCTCAACCGGATCGACAACGAATTGGGGTTCCACCAGCGGGCGCTCTCCCTGCGCGCCTACCGGCAGCAGGTGCTGGCTTCCAACATCGCCAATGCCGACACGCCGCATTACAAGGCGCGCGATCTCGACTTCAAGGCCAGCCTGCAAGGCGCGCTGGGCGGCCAGGGCAGCTCGGGCGGCCCGCTGGACCTGGCGCGCACGGATTCGCGCCACCTCGCTGCCGGCAACGACGCGCCGGCCGGCGCGTCGTTGCGCTATCGCACGGAAACGCAATCCAGCGTAGACGGCAACACGGTCGACATGGACGTCGAGCGCGCGGCCTTCGCCGAGAACGCCCTCCAGTACGAGGCCGGCATCGCCTTCATCAACCAGGTGCTGCGCAACATCCAGTCCGCGCTGCAGAACCAGTGAGGAGATAAGCGCCCATGAGCATGCTGAATGTCTTCAACATTGCCGGTTCCGCCCTCTCGGCGCAGTCGATGCGGCTCAACACCGTGGCGAGCAACCTCGCCAATGCCGATTCGGTTGCCGGTCCCGACGGCCAGCCCTATCGCGCCCGGGAGGTGGTGTTCGCCGCACGGCCGGTCGAGGGCGGCGCCATGCAGAACGGCGCCGCCGTGGGCGTGCGCGTCACCGGTGTGGTCGAGAGCATGGCGCCGGCGCGCATCGTCTATGACCCGAAAAATCCGGTGGCCAACGAGCAGGGCTTCGTCACCATGCCGAACGTAAACGTCGTCGAGGAGATGGTGAACATGATTTCCGCCTCGCGCGCCTACCAGAGCAATGTCGAGGTGATGAACACCGCCAAGACGCTGATGCAGAAAACCCTGGCCATCGGCCAGTAAACGGAGACACCGACTCATGACGACCGCCGTGCAGAGCAGCACCAGCAATCCCGCCCAGGCCCTTTACGCCAGCCTCAACGCCGTCCGCGAGCAGGCCGGCGCCAAGGACGTCAGCCCGCAGGACCGCTTCCTCAAGCTGCTGGTGACGCAGCTGAAGAACCAGGACCCGTTGAACCCGATGGACAACGCGCAGATGACCTCGCAGATGGCGCAGATCAGCACGGTGGAGGGCATCGACAAGCTGAACGGCACCCTGAAGATGATCCTCGAGGGCAGCAACGAAAACCAGGCCATGCAGGCTGCGGCCCTCGTCGGCCACGGCGTGCTGGTGCCCGGTTCCGGCCTGGCGCTCGCCGGCGGCATGGCCATCGGCGGCATCGAGCTGGACGGGCCGGCCGACCGCGTCACCCTCACCATCAAGGACGCCAGCGGCATTGCCGTGAAGACCCTCGAGATGGGCGGTCGGGAAGCCGGCAGCCACGGCTTCGCCTGGGACGGCAAAACGGATGGCGGTGTGCAGGCGGCGGATGGCACCTACTCCATTTCGCTGAATGCCTGGCGCGGCGAGGACAAGATCGCCGGCCGCACGCTGGAAATGGGCGTGGTGTCGAGCGTGGCGCGCACCGGCCAGGGCATCGGCCTGAACATCGGCGGGCTCGGCAGCTTCAGGATGTCGGATGTCAGGCAAATTCTCTAACCGGATTGGTCGAGCGAGCAGGAGGACAGGATGAGCTTTCAACAGGGTTTGAGCGGATTGAACGCGGCGGCCAAGGGCCTGGACGCGGTCAGCAACAACGTTTCCAACGTCGCCACGGTCGGCTTCAAGGGTGCCTCGGCGCAGTTCGCCGACGTCTTCGCCGCCTCGATCGCCGGCGGCGGCTCCGGCCAGATCGGCATCGGCGTGAACCTCGCACAGGTGAAGCAGGCCTTCACGCAGGGCAACATCAGCGTCACCAACAACCCGCTCGACGTCGCCATCAACGGCGGCGGTTTTTTCCGCATGAGCGACAACGGCGCCATCACCTTCACGCGCAACGGCCAGTTCCTGGTGAACAAGGACGGCTACATCGTGAACTCCGCCGGCTCGCACCTGACCGGCTATGTCGCCAACGCCGCCGGCGTCATCGTGCCGTCGAGTCCGACCGACCTGACGATCTCCAACGCCGACCTGGTGCCGAATGCGACGACGACCGGCGCCCTCGGGCTCAACCTGGATTCGCGCCAAGTCACGCCACCGCTCGCTTTCAACTACGCCAATCCGGAAACCTACAACAGCTCGACGGCGATGACGGTGTTCGACAGCCTGGGCAATTCGCACGTCATGACCCTGTACTTCCGCAAGACGGCGGCGAATGCCTGGAACGTCTATTCCGGACTTGACGGCGCGGCGCCCGGCGCCGCCAGCGCCATGACGTTCACCTCGGCCGGCGCCGTCAACACCGGCGGCACGCTCGGCCCGATGGCCTTTGCCGTGACGACCGGCGCCAATCCGCTGTCCATCACGCTCGACCTGACGGCGGCGACCCAGTTCGGTTCCACCTTCGGCGTGAACAGCATGACGCAGGACGGCTACACTTCGGGCCGCCTGTCCGGACTGAGCGTTTCCTCCGAGGGCGTCATCCAGGGCCGCTACTCCAACGGCCAGTCGCGCGACCTCGGCCAGATCGTGCTGGCCAACTTCGCCAACCCCAACGGCCTGCAGTCGCTCGGCGGCAACCAGTGGAGCGAGACGGCCGCTTCCGGCCAGGCGCTCGTCGGTTCGCCCAACAGCGGCAGCCTGGGATCGCTGCAGTCGGCCGCCGTCGAGGAGGCGAACATCGACCTCACCGCCGAACTGGTGAGCATGATCACGGCGCAGCGCAACTACCAGGCCAACGCCCAGTCGATCAAGACTCAGGACGCCATCATGCAGACCCTGGTCAACATGCGCTGAGGCGGCGGCCAGGGCCTGAGCCATGGACAAACTCATCTACACGGCCATGAGCGGCGCCAAGCACCTCTTCGGGCGTCAGGCCGCCATCGCGCACAACCTCGCCAATGCCGTGTCCACCGGCTACCGCGCCGAGGAGCACCGCCTGCGCGCCGTGCCCGTGAAGAGCGAATCCTGGCCGACGCGGATCTTCGCCGTCGAGGTCAGCATGGCGAACGACTTCACGCCCGGGCCGCTCAACCATACCGGCCGGCCGCTCGACGTCTCCGTGCAGGGACAGGGCTGGCTCGCGCTGGCGCTGCCCGACGGCAGCGAGGCCTACACGCGCAACGGCAGCCTGGAAGTGAATGTCAACGGCGTCCTGCAGACGAAGAACGGCATTCCGGTGCAGGGCGACGGCGGGCCGATCTCGATCCCGCCCGACAACGAGATCAGCATCGGCGCCGACGGGCTGATTTCGCTGAAGCCGACCAGCGGCGCGCAAAACCTCACCACACAGGTCGGCACCCTCAAGCTGGTGAATCCGCCGGAGGCGGACCTGGTGCGCGGCGCCGACGGGCTGTTCCGCCTGCGCGGCGGCGATGCCGCGCCGGTCGACCCGAATGTCCAGGTGGCCGCCGGCTACCTCGAGGGCAGCAACGTCAATGCCGTCGACCAGCTGGTCGCCATGATCTCCCTGCAGCGCCAGTACGAAACGCAACTGAAGCTGCTGTCCACCGCCGAGCAGAACGACCGCGCCGCGGCGCAGATCCTCACTTCACGCTGAAGGAAAACAAGATGATCCGTTCCCTCTGGATTGCCAAGACCGGCCTTGACGCGCAGCAGACCCAGCTCGACATCACGACGAACAACCTCGCCAACGTCGCCACCAACGGCTTCAAGCGCGCGCGCGGCGTGTTCGAGGACCTGCTCTACCAGACGCTGCGCCAGCCGGGCGCCTCCAGCTCCGCGCAGACGCAGGTACCCTCCGGCCTGCAGATCGGCACCGGCGTGCGGCCGGTCGCCACCGAACGCATCTTCACCCAGGGCAACATCTCGCAGACCGGCAACAGCCTCGACATCGCCATCCAGGGCGAGGGCTTCTTCCAGATCCAGCTGCCCGACGGCACCCTCGGCTACACCCGCGACGGCGCCTTTCAGAAGGACAGCCAGGGCCAGGTCGTCACCGCCAACGGCTATCCGCTCTCGCCGGCGATCACCATCCCCCAGAATGCGCTGTCCATCACCATCGGCACCGATGGCGTCGTCACCGTGCTGCAGTCCGGCTCGCCGACGCCGGTGCAGGTCGGCCAGATCCAGCTCGCCAGCTTCGTGAACAACGGCGGCCTGCAGAGCATGGGGCAGAACCTCTTTCTCGAAACGGCCTCCAGCGGCACGGCCACGCCGAACACGCCCGGCACCAACGGCGTCGGCCTGCTCAACCAGCACTACGTCGAGACCTCCAACGTGAACGTCGTCGAGGAACTGGTGAACATGATCGTCACCCAGCGCGCCTACGAGATCAATTCCCGCGCCATCCAGACGTCCGACCAGATGCTGGCGCGCCTGACGCAGCTGTAATAAACCATGAACCACAGAGACACAGAGACACAGAGGAATGCCATGAAGAGCGAAATGCCTTATTCGTCGATGCGCAGCCGGACTTTGTCGCGCAAGGCCGCACTGACGACAAGACCTTCTCTGCGTCTCTGTGTCTCTGTGGTTAAAGGTTTTGCGGTTGCGGCGCTTCTCGCCGGCTGCGTCACCAGCACGCCGCCGACGGCGGTGCACCAGCCGATGACGGTGCGCCCGGCGGCAAGGAACGAGGTGCCGCCTGCCAACGGCGCCATCTACCAGGCGGCCTATTCGCGTCCGCTGTTCGAGGACCGGCGCGCGCGCCTGGTCGGCGACACCATCGTCATCAACATCGTCGAGAAGACCGCGGCGGCGAAGAAATCCAACACCGGCGCCGAACGTTCGCAGGACATGGCGGTGAGCGTGCCGACGCTGATGAAGGTGCCGGGCAAGTCCTTCCAGGGCATGAACGTCGATGTCAGCGACGAAAGCAAGTTTTCCGGCAAGGGCGAATCGGCCGCCAACAACACCTTCACCGGCACCATCACCTGCACGGTGATCGAGGTGCTGCCCAACGGCAATCTGCTTGTCTCCGGCGAGAAGCTGGTGGCGATCAATCAGGGCGAGGAGTTCATCCGCTTCTCCGGCGTGGTCAATCCGGCCAATGTCAGCGCCTCGAATACCGTCACCTCGACCCAGGTGGCCGATGCGCGCATCGAATACAAGGCCAACGGCTTCATCGACTCGGCGCAGGTGATGGGCTGGCTGTCGCGCTTCTTCCTCACGGTGATGCCGTTCTAGCGGGCAGGGGACAGATGACAGCGGGCAGCGGACAGGGGAATGGCATGAGGACATCGATACTGAGAAAGGCGGTTTGGCTGGTGCTGGCTGCCAGCTGCACACTGATTCCCGCCCACTCATCCGCCGAGCGCATCAAGGACCTTGCCTCGGTGCAGGGCGTGCGGCAGAACCAGCTGATCGGCTACGGCCTGGTGGTCGGCCTCGACGGCAGCGGCGACCAGACGACGCAGACGCCGTTCACCGTGCAGAGCATCGTCAACATGCTGTCCAACCTTGGCGTCACGCTGCCGCCGGGTACCGCCCTGCAGCTGAAGAACGTCGCCGCGGTGATGGTGACGGCCAGTCTGCCGCCCTTCGCCCGCATGGGCCAGCAGATCGACGTCACCGTCTCCTCGATGGGCAACGCCAAGAGCCTGCGCGGCGGCACCCTGGTCATGACGCCGCTGAAGGGCGCCGACGGCAACATCTATGCCGTTGCCCAGGGCAACGTGCTGGTGAGCGGCGCCGGTGCCTCGGCCGGCGGTTCCAAGGTGCAGATCAATCATCTTTCGGCCGGCCGCATCGCCGGCGGCGCCACCGTCGAACGCGCGGTGCCGACCCAGGTGGGCGAAGGGGAGTTCGTCCACCTCGAGCTCAACGCCACCGATTTCGGCACGGCCCAGCGCATGGTCGAGGCGATCAACCGCAGCCTGGGCGACGTCGCGCGCGCCGAGGATGGGCGCCGCATCCGCGTGCGCGCGCCGGCCGAGGCCGACAGCCGTGTCGCCTTCATCGGCCGCATCGAGAACCTCGACATGCAGCCGGCGCAGACCGCCGCCAAGGTGATCGTCAATGGCCGCACCGGCTCGGTGGTGATGAACCAGACCGTCGCCATCGACACCTGCGCGGTGGCGCACGGCGGGCTGTCGGTGACGGTCTCCTCCGAACAGCAGGTGAGCCAGCCGGCGCCGCTTTCCGCCGGCCAGACCGTCGTCACCGAGCGCGCCGACATCCAGGTGGCGCAGCAGGGCGGCAGCCTGATGCGGCTGCAGGCGGGCGCCTCGCTGGCCGAGGTGGTCAAGGCGCTCAACGCCATCGGCGCCACGCCGCTCGACCTGATCGCCATCCTGCAGGCCATGAAGGCCGCCGGCGCATTGCGCGCCGAGCTGGAGATCATCTGATGTCCGCGCCAGGCATCGACGGCCGACTCGCCATCGACGTCAATACCCTGGCGCAGACCCGGCGCCTGGCCAAGGAGGACCCGCGCGCCGCGGTCAAGAATGCCGCCCGGCAGTTCGAGGCGGTGTTCCTGCAGATGGTGCTGAAGGCCATGCGCGAGGCCTCGCCCGGCGAAGGCATTTTCGACAGCGAGCAGTCGCGGCTGTATCAGTCCCTGCTCGACCAGCAGCTGGCGCAGAACCTGTCCGCCCGCGGCACGACCGGCCTGGCCGCCCTCATCGAGCAGCAGCTCTCGCGCGGGCTCGGCAACGGGCAGAGCATTCCCCTTCCTCCCGCTGCCGCAGGAGAGCGGGCCGGGGTGGCGGCACGGCCTGAAACCGCTGCACCACGCCTCACCCAGCCAGCCCCCCCGGCCGGCGGGGAGCAGGAGCGAGGCGTCCCCGCGCCGGCGCGGGAATTCGTCAGCCGCCTCTGGCCGCATGCCGGCGAGGCCAGCCGCGCCACCGGCATCCCGGCGCATTTCATGATCGCGCAGGCGGCCCTGGAGACCGGCTGGGGCCGTTCCGAGCTGCGCTTCTCCGACGGCACACCGACCTACAACCTGTTCGGCATCAAGGCCGGCCGCAACTGGCAGGGCGCCGTGGCGGAAGCCGCCACCACCGAATACGTGAATGGCGCCGGGCAGAAGACGGTGGAGCGCTTCCGCGCCTATTCGTCCTATGCCGAAGCCTTCCGCGACTACGCCAGCCTGCTGGCTTCCAGTCCGCGCTATGCCGCGGTGCTCAACCGGCAGGATGCGGCGGGCTTCGCCCGCGGGCTGCAGCAGGCCGGCTATGCCACCGATCCGATGTATGCAGCCAAGCTGGAACGCATCATCGGCGGACAGGCCTTGCGCGCGGGCCTGATGGGATGACGAAAGTTTTCCGAAAAGCTGTCGTTAAAGACTGAAAGCGGGATCCGACATGGGCACGAGCATCTTCAATATCGGCGTATCGGGACTGGCGGCGGCCCAGGCGGGCCTGCTGACGACCGGCCACAACATCAGCAACGCCTCCACGCCCGGCTTCAACCGCCAGCAGATCGTCCAGAGCACCAACACCCCGCAGTTTACCGGCGCCGGCTATTTCGGCCAGGGCACCAACGTGGCGACGGTGAAGCGCATCTACAGCCAGTTCCTCGCCGGCCAGGCGCTGACGGCGCAGACGCGGCTCTCCGAGCTGAACGCCTATGCCGACCAGATCCGCCAGATCGACGGCCTGCTGGCCGATCCGGGCGCCGGCCTGTCCTCGGCCCTCAACGATTTCTTCCGCGGCGTGCACGAGGTCGCCGCCAATCCGGCGTCGATCCCGGCGCGCCAGTCGCTGCTGTCGATGGCGCAGGCGCTGGCCGGCCGCTTCCATGGCGTCGATGGCCGCCTGAACGAGATCCGCGACGGTGTGGACACCCAGCTCGCCAGCACCATCGCCGACATCAATTCCTACTCGACGCAGATCGCCCAGCTCAACCAGCGCATCATCCTGGCGCAGGCGGCCGGCCCGGGACAGCCGGCCAACGACCTGCTCGACCAGCGCGATCAATTGGTGGCGCAGTTGAACCAGCAGGTGCGCGTGACCACCATGACGGAATCCGACGGCAGCATGAGCGTGTTTGTCGGCAACGGCCAGGCGGTGGTGATCGGCGCCCAGTCCTTCGGCCTGACGGCGATGCAGTCCGGCGAGGATGCCTCGCGCATGACCGTCGGCATCACCCTGCCGGGCGGCGGCAGCGCCACGTTGCCGGAAGCCATGCTCACCGGCGGCACCCTCGGCGGCCTGCTCGCCTTCCGCCGCGAAAGCCTCGACACGGCACAGAACGCGCTCGGCCGCATCGCCCTCGGCCTGGCCGAGACTTTCAACGCCCAGCACCGCCTCGGCCAGGACCTGACCGGCGCCCTCGGCGGCAACTTCTTCGCGGCGCCGTCGCCGCAGGTGCTCTACCCGAACGCTCCGCTCAATGGCGGCTCGGCCGTGATCGGCGTGGGGGTTGCCAACGCCGGCAGCCTGACCGCCAGCGACTACCGCCTGACCGCCGACGGCGGCGGCAACTACACCTTGGTGCGCCTCTCGGACAACGCCACGATCTTCGCCGCCTCGGCCCTGCCGCAGACGGTGGAGGGACTCACCCTCAGCCTGAGTTCCGGCGCGGCCAATGCCGGCGACACCTTCCTCATCCAGCCGACGCGCGCGGCCGCTGCCGGCATCGACGTGGCGCTGACCGATGCACGCAGCATCGCCGCCGCGGCGCCGATCCGAACCGCCGCCAGCCTGAGCAATACCGGCACAGGCGCCATCAGCGCCGGCAGCGTGAACGGGCCGCCGCCGGTGAATGCCAACCTGCAGCAGCCGGTGACCATCACCTTCGGCAATCCGCCGACCACTTTCAACGTGAACGGCACCGGCACCGGCAACCCGGCCAACGTCGCCTTCACCGCCGGCGGCAGCATCAGCTATAACGGCTGGACCTTGCAGATCAGCGGCACCCCGGCCGCCGGCGACGTGTTCACCGTCTCGGCCAACAGCGCCGGCGTCTCCGACAACCGCAACGCGCTGCTGCTGGCCGGCCTGCAGACGGGCAAGACGCTGGCCGGCGGCACCGCCAGCTACCAGTCGGCGTATGCCCAGATCGTCAGCGACGTCGGCAACAAGACGCGCGAGATCCAGGTGACGGCCACCGCCCAGGAGAGCATCCTCAAGCAGGCGCAGGACGCGCAACAGTCGATGTCCGGCGTGAACCTCGACGAGGAGGCGGCCAACCTGCTGCGCTACCAGCAGGCCTACCAGGCTTCCGGCAAGATGATCGAGATCGCCGGCAAGCTGTTCGACACCCTGCTCAGCATGGGCCGATAGGAGGCAACGATGCGTGTGTCCACCGGCATGATCTTCAGCGCGGGCCTGGCCTCGATCCAGAAACAGACGTCCTCCCTGCTGCACACCCAGCAGCAGGTGGCGAGCGGCCGGCGCATCCTGACGCCGGCCGACGATCCGGTCGCCGCCGCGCGCGCGCTGGAGGTGGAGCAGGCCAGGGACACCAATGCCCTCTACCAGACCAACCAGAAGACGGCCGGCGAGAATCTCGGCCTGGCGGAAGGCCGGCTGGTTTCCGTCGGCGAACTCATCCGCAACGTGCGCACGCTCGCCGTGCAGGGCGGCAACGGCGCCCTCACCGACGCGGACCGGCGCAGCATCGCCACCGAGCTGCGCCAGCGCTTCGACGAGCTGCTCGGCCTGGCCAACGCCACCGACGGCAGCGGCCAGCACCTGTTCTCCGGCTACATGGGCGACACCCAGCCCTTTTCCGGCAGCGTCGCCGCCGGCGTGGCCTATGCCGGCGACGAGGGTCAGCGCCGCCTGCAGGTGTCCGCCTCGCGTCAGGTCGCGGTGAGCGACTCCGGCAACGACATCTTCATGCGCATCCGCAACGGCAACGGCAGTTTCGTCACCTCGGTGAGTGTTTCCAATGCCGGCACCGGCGTCATCGATGCCGGCACCGTCACCGATCCGGCCAAGTGGAACGCCGCGGGCAACGGCAAGGATTTCACCGTCCGCTTCGACGTCGACAACACGGTCAATCCGCCGGTGACGACCTATGATCTGGTCGACAACGCCAGCGGCAACTCCTTGCTGACCGGAGCGCCGGCCGCCGGCAGCGGTCCCTATGTACGCACCTTCTCGCCCGGCCAGGCCATCGTCCTGAAGAACCAGGGCGCCGAGCCGGCCTTCGATTTCGGCGCGCAGCTCATCATCAGCGGCCGGCCGGCCGACGGGGACACCTTCGATCTGGACGCCAGCTCCAGCCAGAGCCTGTTCGCCACGCTGGGGAATCTGATCGATGCGCTGGAGACGACCACCGCCATGGGCAGCGGGAACACGCTCCTGGCCAACCGCATCGGCTTCGCCCTCACCGATCTCGACCAGGCGCAGGAAAACCTGCTGCGCGTGCGTGCCGGCATCGGCTCGCGCATGAACGAGATCGATTCCCTCGCCAGCGCCGGCGAGGACCTCAACCTGAACTACCAGGAGACCCTGTCGCGCCTGCGCGATCTCGACTACGCCGCGGCGATCAGCCAGCTCACACAGGAGCAGGGCTACCTCGAGGCGGCGCAGAAATCCTTCCTCCGCGTGACGGATCTCTCGCTGTTCAACTATGTCTGAGCGTTCCGGTGCCGTCCTGCGCGGACTGACTTTTGCCGCCGCCGTCCCGCTGCTGTCCGGCTGCTACCACCAGGCGCAGCAAATCAGCGATTCGCTCGACGCCGGGCTGATCGCGCGCAACAAGGACAGCGGCGGAAACGTCAAGTATTCCGTCCCCGCCAATCCCATCGTGCCCGATGCCGGCATCCGGCTGACGCCGAATTTCAAGCTTTCCCTGGAGAGCATGCTGATCGGCGCGGCCATCTACTATTTCGTCGATCCCCTCGCGCCCAACTGGGAGGGCGAGATGCGCCGGGTCGGCGACGACACCTTCAGCATCGCGCTGCGCTCCAAGCGCTTTCGCAGCACCGGCGGCGACGGCGAGGCGGGGCGCGTCTTCCGGCGCAATGCCGAGCAGATCGTGCGCGAAGGCGGCTTCGACGGGTTCAGCGTGCTGGCCTACTCGGAAGGCATCGAGTCCGAAGTCCTCGGCGCGGTGCGCTACGCCGAAGGCACCATCCGCATCAGCCGCAAATAGCCGGCCGCGCCGCGACGGCGCGGCGCTTCTGCATGTCCTCCGCGACGCCATGCGTGACCGAGGGGCCGCCGGCCGGCCCGCCAGCGCCTTGCTTCGCGCGTCCCGCTAAAAATATAAATAATTGAATATTAAAGAAAATTGACGAAATGGCGTGGCAAGCGACTTTGCAATCAGGAAGGCGTGCCGGTCACTCCCGCTTCGCGCAGGCTTCGCTCCCCATCCGGCATGACTGACAATTCATTGTTTTGCATGGATATTTTGGTGCGCAATGAACGGGCATGAAACTTGTAATTACTGCTCGAAATATCCTGCGAGCTTGCGATTCGGTTGCGGGAAGGGCGGGCAACACGCCGCTTCGGGAGGATGTCCGGCGTTGCAGGACATGAGGACTGGACTAATCAGGGGAATCAGGACATGAGCGACACCACCACTATTGAAGAAACGACGGAAGCCGCCGCCAGGGTGGCCGGGCGGCTCGGCATCAACCGGCGCGAATTCCTGCAATTCTGCGCCGCGACGGCGACCACGCTGGGCCTGCCGACCGGCGCCGAGGCGGCCATCGCCAAGGCCATCGAGAAGGCGAGGCGGCCGTCGGTGATCTGGCTGCATTTCCAGGAATGCACCGGATGCTCGGAATCGCTGCTGCGCGCCGAGCATCCGACGCTGGAGAAGCTCATCCTCGACGTCATCTCGCTCGACTACCACGAGACCCTGATGGCCGCCGCCGGCCACCAGGCCGAGGCAGCGCGCAAGGCCGCCATGCAGGCCAACAAGGGCAAGTACATCCTGGTGGTGGAAGGCGCCATCCCGACCAAGCAGAACGGCATCTACTGCAAGATCGGCGGCCATACCGCGATCGACCTGCTGAAGGAATGCGCGGCCGATGCCGCCGCCGTGATCGCCATGGGCTCCTGCGCTTCCTGGGGCGGCATGCCCTCGACCCTGCCATCCATCGCCGGCGCCGATTCCAGCCCGACCGGCGCCTCCGGCGTCGCCGACGTGCTCGGCAAGCCGGTGGTGACCATCCCCGGCTGCCCGCCCAACCCCTACAACTTCCTCGCCACGGCGGTGCATTTCCTCACTTTCGGCAAGCTGCCCGATGTCGATCAGCTCGGCCGTCCCAAGTTCGCCTACGGCCGCATCATTCATGAGCACTGCGAGCGGCGCGCCCACTTCGATGCCGGCCGCTTCGCCCTCGAGTTCGGCGACGAGGGGCACCGCAAGGGCTACTGCCTCTACAAGCTCGGCTGCAAGGGGCCGGAGACCTACGCCAACTGCTCGACCATCGGCTTCGGCGACGTCGGCGAATCCAACTGGCCGGTGGCCTGCGGCCATCCCTGCATCGGTTGCGTGGAAAAGGGCGTCGGCTTCACCAAGCCGATCCACATGACGGCGCAGCTGAAGGGCATGAGCCCGCCCGCCTCCTATCCGGGCGTGGTCGAGCAGCAGGGCAAGACCAGCTTCGCTTCCGCCGCCGCGCTGGCGGCCATCGCCGGTGCCGCGGCCGGCGGCGCCGCCATGCTGGCGAAAAACCTCGGCAGGCAGGACACCGAGCAGAAGCCCCGGCAGAAAGGCGAGTGACCATGGACCGGCGCACATTCTTCAGGGCCTCGCTGGCCGGCGGCGCCGCCCTCGCCACGGGGGCGGCAAGCTGTCCGGCGCAGGCGCGCGAGACCCATGCCATGCCGCCCGAGGCGGTCGGGCTGCTCTTCGATTCCGTGCTGTGCGTCGGCTGCAAGGCCTGCGTCGCCGCATGCAAGGAGGCCAACGGCATGCCCATGGAGTTCTCGACGACCGACCGCTACTGGGACACGCCGCTCGACATCTCCGGCAAGACGCTGAATGTCATCAAGGCCTACCGCAACGGCAACATGGAGGCGAAGGACCGCGAGGAGAACGGTTTCGCCTTCATCAAGAAGTCGTGCATGCACTGCGTCGATCCTTCCTGCGTGTCGGCCTGCCCGGTCTCGGCGATGAGGAAGGACCCGAAGAACGGCATCGTCACCTACGACAAGGACGCCTGCATCGGCTGCCGCTACTGCGTGGCGGCCTGTCCCTTCGGCGTGCCGCGCTTCACCTACGATTCGCCGACGCCGCAGATCAGCAAGTGCCAGTTGTGCGTGCATCGGCACAAGGACGGCAAGTACGCCGCCTGCGCCGAGGTCTGCCCGACCGGCGCCACGCTCTACGGCAAGGTGTCCGTCCTGCGCGAGGAGGCGAAGCGGCGCCTCGCCCTCAAGCCCGGGGAGAAGACCGAGTTTCCGCGCGGCCACCTGCGCGCCGCAGAGGAAAAGGCCCTGCAGGGCGCGCCCGAAGGCAAGGGGGAGCGGCGCCAGCGGGGCTGGAAGGACGACGGCAGCCAGCGCTACCCGAGCGTTGCCGGGCAATATCTGCAGCATGTTTATGGCGAGAAGGAGTTCGGCGGCACGCAGATGCTGATGCTCTCGGGCGTGACCTTCGCGAAGCTGGGCTATCCGGACCTGCCGCCGCGCTCCGACGCGGCCGCTTCCGAGACGCTGCAGCACACGCTCTACGGCGGTCTCATCGCGCCCATCGCCGTGCTGGGGGCGCTGACTTTCGTCGCCAGGCGCAACGTCAAGCACGAAGACGAGGAAGGAGGCCGTCATGACTGATCACGCGCACGCGCATGCGCCGCGCCCGCTCGGCGGCAGCCTGCTCACGCCCGTCACGCTGCTGCTCGGCGCACTGTCGGCGATCGCCGGCGTCATCCTGGCCTACCGCATGATCTATGGACTGGGCGCCGTCACCAACCTCAACGACGGCTATCCCTGGGGCATCTGGATCGCCTACGACGTCGTGATCGGCTCCGCCTTTGCCTGCGGCGGCTATGCCATGGCGCTGCTGGTCTACATCTTCAACCGCGGCCAGTACCACCCGCTGGTGCGGCCGGCCCTGCTGGCGAGCCTGTTCGGCTACACCCTGGCCGGCGCCTCGGTGATCTTCGATCTCGGCCGCTGGTGGAACTTCTGGCACATCTTCTGGCCCGGCTATGCCCAGGTGAATTCGGTGATGTTCGAGGTGGCGGTCTGCATCTCGGCCTACATCCTCGTGATGTGGATCGAGTTCTCGCCGGCCTTTCTCGAGAAATGGGGCTTGAAGGACGCGAAGCAGAAGCTCAACAAGGTGCTGTTCTTCTTCATCGCCCTGGGCGTGCTGCTGCCCTCGATGCACCAGTCCTCGCTCGGTTCGCTGCTCGTCATCTTCGGCCAGCAGATCCATCCGCTGTGGCAGTCGGGTCCGCTGCTGCCGGCGATCTACCTGATGACCGCCATCCTGCTCGGCTTCGCGGTGGTGATCTTCGAGGCGACGCTTTCCTCCACCGGGTTCGGGCGACAGCTCGAAACCCCGGTGCTGGCGCCGCTGGCAAAGGTCATGGTCGGGCTGCTCGCCGTCTATCTCGTGGTGCGCGTCGCCGACCTCCTTTTCCGCGGCGCGTTCGGCACGGCCTTCGAGGCGACGTGGCAGGCCTTCTGGTTCTGGGCCGAGATGGCCTGCTTCGTGGCGCCGCTGGTGATGCTCGCCCCCGAGGCTGCGCGCCGCAGCGCCGGCAAGCTCTTCGCCGGCGCCGTGCTGCTGATGCTGGGCGGCTTCCTGCTGCGCATCAACGGCTTCCTCGTCGGCTACATGACGGGCGAGGGCTGGCACTACTTCCCCTCGCTCGCCGAGCTCATGGTCACCGTCGGCCTGATCGCCTTCGAGATCCTGGCCTACATCGTCATCGTCAGAAACTACCCCGTGCTGCCCGCCGCGCAGCCGGTCACGCGCTAAGGAGAGGCAGAAAATGGGACAACGCATAACGATCGATCCGATCACCCGCATCGAGGGCCACCTGCGCATCGACTGCGAAGTCGACGGCGGCAGCGTCAAGAAGGCCTGGTCCTCCGGGCAAATGTGGCGCGGCGTCGAACTCATCCTCCTCGGCCGCGATCCGCGCGACGCCTGGGCCATCACCCAGCGCATCTGCGGCGTGTGCACCACGGTGCATGCCATCACCTCGGTGCGCGCGGTGGAGAACGCCCTGCAGCTGGAGGTGCCGCTCAACGCCCAGTACATCCGCAACCTGATCATCCTGGCGCACGCGGTGCACGACCACATCGTGCATTTCTACCACCTCTCCGCGCTCGACTGGGTGGACGTCGTTTCGGCGCTGAAGGCCGATCCCGACGCCACCGCGAAGCTGGCCGAGGGCCTGTCGTCATGGAAGCTCAACGGCAGGCACGAGATGCGCGCCGTCAAGGAGCGCCTGAAGGGATTCGTCGACGGCGGCCAGCTCGGCATCTTCACCAACGGCTACTGGGGCCACCCGGCGATGAAGCTGCCGCCGGAGGTGAATCTCCTCGCCGTGGCGCACTACCTGCAGGCCCTCGACGTGCAGAGGAAGGCCAACAAGATCGTCTCCATTCTGGGCAGCAAGACGCCGCACATCCAGAACGTGGCCGTCGGCGGCGTCTCCAACGCCATCTCCACCGACAGCTACTCCACCCTCGGCGTCGAGCGCCTGCTCGCCATCAAGGGCCACATCGACGAACTGGCCGACTTCGTCAAGAACGTCTATCTCGTCGACGTCGCCGCCGTGGGCGCCTTCTACGCCGACTGGACGAAATATGGGGCCGGCGTCACCAACTACCTTGCCGCGCCGGACATCCCGCTCGACACCAAGGGCACGCAATTTGCCCTGCCCGGCGGCTACATCGCCAACAGGGACCTCGGTTCGTTCAAGGCCATCAAGACCTTCAACGACGAGTACTGGGTGAAGGGCGTCGAGGAGAGCTCCAAGCATTCCTGGTACGAGGGTTCGGCGGCGCTGCACCCCTACAAGGGCGAGACCAGGGCCCAGTACACCGACTTCAAGGACGACGGCAAGTACTCGTGGATCAAGTCGCCGACCTTCTACGGCAAGCCGGCGCAAGTGGGGCCGCTGTCGCGCGTGCTGTGCATGCTGGCCGCCGGCCACGAACCGACCAAAAAATACGCCGCGACGGCGCTGGACACCGTCTCGGCGCTGGCCAAGACCAAGGTCGGCCTTGACGCCATGCATTCCACCATCGGCCGCCATGCCGCCCGTGCCATCGACACCGCGGTGCAGGTGGACATGCTCGCCGACCAGTGGCAGCTGCTGGTGAACAACATCGGCAAGGGCGACGTCACCACCTTCAACAAGCCGGTTTTCCCGAAGGGCGAGCTCATGGGCCAGGGCTTTCACGAGGCGCCGCGCGGCCTGCTCTCGCACTGGGTCGTCATCGACGACGGCAAGATCAAGAACTATCAGTGCGTCGTGCCCTCGACCTGGAACGCCTGCCCGAGGAACGAGAAGGACGAGCCGGGGCCCTACGAGGCCTCCATCGCCGGCAATCCCGTCGCCGATCCCGAGCGCCCGCTCGAGGTGCTGCGCACGGTGCATTCCTTCGACCCGTGCATCGCCTGCGCCATCCACGTCACCGACACCGAGAACGGCAGCGCGATCACCGTCAAGGCCAAATAAGACAGCAAAACCTCTAACCACAGAGGCACAGAGACACAGAGAAGGCAAAAGCAAGACGATGTTGTAGTTCTCTGTGCCTCTGTGTCTCTGTGGTGAAGGGTTCTATACTGCGCTTTCCTTTTATCCTCAAAGAACAAGATGCGCGTCGTCATCCTCGGCATCGGCAACACCATCCTCTCCGACGAGGGCGTCGGCGTGCACGCCGCCGAGGCGCTGCGCGCGGCCTACGCGGTGCCGGCGAACATCGAAGTCATCGACGGCGGCACCGCCGGCATGGAGCTGCTCGATCCGCTCTCCGGCGTCGACCTGCTGGTGGTGCTCGATGCCGTCAAGGCGAAGCGCGCGCCCGGCACGGTGGTCACCCTCACCGGCAGGGAAGTGCCGGTGTTCTTCAGAGCCAAGCTCTCGCCGCACCAGGTCAGCATCTGCGACGTGCTGGCCAGCCTCGAATTCGCCGGCGATCCGCCGAAGGACCTGGTGCTGATCGGCTGCGAGCCGCTGAGCCTGGAGCTCGGCACCGAGTTGACGCCGACCGTCGCGGAGAAGGTGCCGGAGATGGTCGCCGCCGCCGTCGAACAGCTCGCCGCGCGCGGCATCGTTCTCGAACCCGCAGCTCGGGCTTCAGCCCGACAGCAGCAGACATTGCCGGCCTGAAGGCCGACCTGCCATGTGCCTGGCCATTCCCTCGCGCGTCCTCGAGATCGACGACCTGATGGCGGTGGTCGACACCGCCGGAGAGCAGCGCAAGGTCAGCCTGATGCTCATGCACGAGGACGTCGCCGTCGGCGACTACGTGCTGATCCAGCACGGCCAGTTCGCCTTCGAGCGCGTCGATCCCGAGCGCGCCCGCGAGTCCCTGGCGCTGATGGAAGAAGTCTTCGCGCAAGCATCCCCCGATGTCCGCGCCTGGTGAACTTCCCCCCCCTCGCCCGCCAGCGGGAGAGGAAATTTCAAACTCCCCTCTCCCACGAGTGGGAGAGGGGGTGGGGGAGAGGGCAGCCGTTCGCACTCACGCCGAAGATCCCTCGCGCCTCCTCGAAGCCGCCTACCGCCGCATCGAAGCCGCAACCATGGCCGACGTGCCGATCCTCAACCCCGCGCTCACCGTCGAAGCCGTCGGCTTCACCCGCCGGCAGGACCACTGGCTCGGCATCGTCATCACGCCCTGGTTCATGAACCTGGTGCTGGTGCCGGGCGCGGTCGCTTCCTGGCAGCGCATTGGCCCGGGCGAACGCCTGTTCCGCAAGTTTCCCGCCGGTGATTTCGCCTTCCTCGGCAGCGAGGAGCCCGAAGTGGGCGAGTTCCAGTGCTGTTCGCTGTTCTCGCCGATGGCGCAGTTTTCGGACCAGGCCGGCGCTCGCGCAGTCGCCAGCGAGGCGCTGGCGACGCTGCAACTCGCACCCGCCGGCACGGCCATCCGGCCTCCCGCCCGGGAGGCTTTCGAAGACCCCGGACAGGCCGTCCTCGAGCGGCCGATGAACAAGCGGGAATTCCTCGGCGGCCTGTTCCGGCGAGGCTGACGCCGTACCGCCGGGACTGACTTTTTTTGCGTTTCGCCGGACAGACTTCCGCAGTGGAGCAATGCTGCCGGCGTGAATTCAGAAGAAGGCCGAGACGCCGTCGATGCGGTCGAGGCGGATGACGATGCGGCTCGACTGCTGGCTGCGCGCGACGACGTAGCGGTCGTCCATCGAGACGACGACGGCGTTGATGCTGACGCCGTTGGCGTGGATGGCCACGCCGCGGTTCTTCTCCTTGCTCTCGAGGAGTACGGCGCGCAGCGGGTCCTTCTCGGCGGCGGCATCCGCGGCCAGTGCGGGGCCGGCGAGCAGGGCGGAGAGGAGCAGGGGGGCGAGGTAACGGGCGGCGAGGTTCATGGAGTTGTCCTTGAGAAATCGACAATTCAATCATACAGGTGAAAGCTCCACGGTGTTCATGCGTTTGTCACGCAGAATGGCAGATTGACCTAGGTCAAACCCTCTGCGGCCAATGGAAGTAACTTAGCCACATCTTCCAAGGCACCGCCGGAAAATGCCCGAACACGACGCATGCGACCTGCCGGGAATCGTCGCCCGCTGGCACCACGATCCCGCCAACCTGGTGCAGATCCTGCGCGACGTGCAGGGCTCCTGCGGCACGATTCCGTCCGATACCCTCGACCAGTTGGCGAAGCTGCTCGGCGTGCCGCGCGTGCGCATCGAGTCGACGGCGAGCTTCTACGCCTTCTTTCATGCCGAGTCGCACGGCGCCTACGAGATCCTTTTCTCGGACAACATCATCGATCGGATGGCCGGCAAGGAAGAGCTGAAGCAGTATTTCTGCGAGCGGCTCTGGCTTGAGCCGCGCAAGCTCTCCGAGGACGGACTGGTGTATGTCGACGACACCGCCGACATCGGCCTGGCCGACCAGGCGCCGGCGCTGCTGGTAAACGGCCACGCCATCCCTTCGCTCGACAAGGCGCGGCTCGACCTCGTCGCCGAGCTGATCCGGGCGCAGAAGCCGCTGGCCGAGTGGCCGCCGATGCTCTTCGAGATTCCCGACAATGTGCGCAAGCCGGGGCCGCTGACCGGCGAGGCGTTCACGCCGGGTGCGGCGTTGTCCGCGACGATCGCGCGCGGCGCCGAGGCGACGCTGGCCGAGATTGACGCCGCCAACCTGC
This sequence comes from Rhodocyclaceae bacterium, assembly GCA_039807535.1. GTDB lineage: Bacteria > Pseudomonadota > Gammaproteobacteria > Burkholderiales > Rhodocyclaceae > Desulfobacillus. The sequence continues at coordinate 2,714 of JBDHRL010000025.1, read as the reverse complement.
GCGGCCGCGGCGGCGCCGGTTTCAAGACGGGCACCAAATGGGCGAGCTGCAAAAAGGCGGAGGGTGAAGCTCATTACGTGGTGTGCAACGCCGACGAGGGCGAGCCGGGCACCTTCAAGGACCGCGTGCTGCTCGCCAGCCATGCCGATCTGGTGTTCGAGGGCATGACCGTCTGCGCCCGCGTCGTCGGCGCGCGCCAGGGCCTGCTCTACCTGCGTGGCGAGTACAGGAACCTGCTCGAAAAACTAAAGTCAGTCCTGGCGGCACGGCGCGAAGCCGGCCTGCTGGGGCAGAACATCCTGGGTGAGGTCGGCTTCGACTTCGACATCGAAATTCATCTGGGCGCCGGTGCCTACATCTGCGGCGAGGAGTCGGCGCTGATCGAGTCGCTGGAGGGCAAGCCGGGCAAGCCGCGCAACCGTCCGCCCTTCCCGGACCGTTGCGGCTACCGCAACCAGCCGACGGTGGTGAACAACGTCGAGACCTTCGCCTGCGCGGCGAAGGTCGCGGAGAAGGGCGGCGCCTGGTTCGCCGCGCAGGGCACGCCGCAGTCGGCCGGCACGAAGCTCGTCTCGATCTCCGGCGACTGCCGGCGGCCGGGGGTGTACGAGTATCCTTTCGGCATCACGGTGCAGCAGATTCTCATCGACTGCGGCGCCGAGGACGCCCACGCCGTGCAGGTCTCCGGTCCGTCCGGCACCTGCATCTCCTTCCGCGAGTTCGACCGCCGCATCGCCTTCGAGGACCTCGCCACGGCCGGCGCCTTCATGGTCTTCTCGCGCGAGCGCGACATGTTCGAGGTGGCGCGCAACTTCACGCATTTCTTCGCCCACGAGAGCTGCGGCTTCTGCACACCCTGCCGCGTCGGCACCTCGCTCCTGAGGAACACCATGGACAAGCTGGCGGCGGGCAAGGGCTCGGCCTACGACATGAACGAGATGAAGCACATCATGCACGTCCTGCGCGGCACGGCCCATTGCGGCCTCGGCCACACCGCCGCCAACCCGGTGGTGCAGACCATGGAGAAATTTCCCGACGCCTACGAGCGGCGGCTGAAGCGGCTCGACTTCGAGCCGGCCTTCGACCTCGACGGCGCCTTGCAGACGGCGCGCCTGATCACCGGCCGCGACGACGAATGGGCGCATTTGGCAAGCGATTGAACGAAAAATGCATGAACCACCAAGGCACCAAGACACCAAGAATCACCAAGAGAAGCCATTCTTGGTGCACCTTGGTGTCTTGGTGTCTTGGTGGTGAAAGGTTTTGATCTTGGTTGCAAAAACTTTCACGCTCGACGGCAAGACCATCCCCTTCGAGGAGGGCGAGACCATCATGGAGGCGGCCGCCGCGGCGGGCGTCTACATCCCGCACCTGTGCCACCACCCGGAGTTCAAGCCGCACGGCTCCTGCAAGCTGTGCACGGTGAACATCGGCGGGCGGCTCGGCGCCGCCTGCACCAACCGCGCGGCGGAGGGGATGGCGGTGGAGAGCGAGACCGAGGCGCTCAACGCCGACCGCCGCGCGCTGACGCAGATGCTCTTCGTCGAGGGCAACCATATTTGCCCATCCTGCGAGAAGAGCGGCAACTGCCAGCTGCAGGCGGTGGCCTACCACCTCGGCATGCTGACGCCGCATTTCCCGCATTTCTACCCGGCGCGCGACGTCGATGCCTCGCATCCCGACGTGCTGCTGGAGCGCAACCGCTGCATCCTCTGCGAGCTGTGCGTGCGCGCCAGCCGCGACGTCGACGGCAAGAACGTCTTCGGCATCGGCGGCCGCGGCATCCGGGCGCGCCTGATCGTCAATGCGGCGAGCGGGCGCCTGGCCGACACGAATCTCTCCGTCACCGACCGCGCGGCGGAGGTGTGCCCGACCGGCGCCATCATCCGCAAGCGCCACGGTTTCACCGTGCCGATCGGCCGGCGGCTCTACGACCACCACGACATCGCCGAGGTGCCGGTGGCGGGCATGGAGCGACCAAAAAAATGACAAAGCTGAAAGTCGCCACCTGCTCGCTGGCCGGCTGCTTCGGCTGCCACATGTCGCTGCTCGACATCGACGAGAAGCTGTTCGAGCTGGTCAAGGTGGTCGAGTTCGACCGCTCGCCGATCACCGACATCAAGCAGTGCGGCCCCTGCGACATCGGCATCGTCGAGGGTGGCGTGTGCAACGCCGAGAACGTGCACGTGCTGAAGGAGTTCCGCAGGAACTGCAAGATCCTCGTCGCGATGGGCGCCTGCGCCATCACCGGCGGCATCCCGGCCTGGCGCAACAACGTCGACCTGTGGGACTGCTTCCAGGAGGTGTACAGCTACGGCATCGGCCTGGAGAACGGCCAGATCCCCAACGACCCGGAGCTGCCGCTGCCTTTCGACAAGGTGCATCCGATCAACGAGGTGGTGCGTGTCGATCATTTCCTGCCCGGCTGCCCGCCGCCGGCCGACGCCATCTGGAAGTTCCTCACCGACCTCGCCGCCGGCCGCGAGCCGAAGCTCGACTACGAGATGCTGCACTATGATTGAAAACCAAAAGCCAACCACCAAGGCACCAAGACACCAAGAATCACCAAGAGAAGCAGTTCTTGGTGCGCCTTGGCGCCTTGGTGTCTTGGTGGTGAAATGAATTTTTCTATGTCCTTGATTGAAAACCAAAAGCCAACCACCAAGGCACCAAGACACCAAGAATCGCCAAGAGAAGCAGTTCTTGGTGCACCT
>JBDHRL010000024.1:0-24862 GCA_039807535.1 Rhodocyclaceae bacterium | reverse complement strand
GAGAAATCATTATCGTATTCGGTATAATCGATGCCAAACCCGCCTGCCGGCTTGGCCTGCAAACAACGAACAGGAGATTTCCCATGAATCCATTCAAGGCCTATCTGATCGATCAGAAAGACGGCAAGACCGTTGCCGGCTTTGCCGATTTCAAGGAAGAGCAACTCGACCAGGGCGAGGTGACGATCAGAATCGCCTATTCGAGCGTGAACTACAAGGACGCCCTGGCCGCCACCGGCGCCGGCCGCATCATCCGCCGCTACCCCTGCGTCGGCGGTATCGACATGGCCGGCACGGTGGCGAAGAGCAGAGACACGCGCTTCAAGGAGGGCGACGAAGTGATTGCCACCAGCTACGACATCGGCGTGGCCCATCACGGCGGCTACGCCGAGTACGGCCGCGTGCCGGCCGATTGGGTGGTGCCGTTGCCGAAGGGCATGTCCTTGTTCGATTCCATGGCGCTGGGCACCGCCGGCTACACCGCCGCCCTCGGCGTGGTGCGCATGGAAGAAAACGGCCTGGCGCCGGCCAACGGCAAGGTCATCGTCAGCGGCGCCACCGGCGGCGTCGGCAGCATCGCCATCGACATCCTGACGCGCCTGGGCTACGAGGTTGTGGCCCTTACCGGGAAGGAAAGCCAGGCTGACTACCTGAAAAGGCTGGGCGCCAAGGAAGTGATGCTGCGCTCCAGTCTCGATCTGGCCAAGATCAAGCCTCTCGACAAGGCCTTGTGGGCCGGCGCGGTGGACAATCTGGGCGGCGAGGTACTGGCCTGGATGGCGAGCACCATGCAGCAGAATGGCGTCATCGCCAGCATCGGACTGGCGGCGAGCATGAGCCTGAATACGACCGTGGCGCCTTTCATCCTGCGCGGTGCCAGCCTGCTCGGTATCGATTCCGGCTATACCGCGATGCCCCTGCGCCGCAAGGTGTGGGAACGGCTGGCCGGAGACATGCGCCCGGCCCATCTCGCCGGCATGACGCGCAGCGTGAAGCTGTCAGACCTGCCGCCAATCTTCGACGACTTCATCAAGGGCCAAGCGCACGGTCGTGTCGTGGTCGACTGCGCCGGCTGATGTCGCGCCCATGAGCGAAAAAGCCGCCACGCCATTGCCGCGGGTGCTCGTCGTAGACGACTCGCGCATGGTGCGCGCGACCATCGTCAAGCACATCAAGGAGCGGTTCGACGTGCGGGAGGAGGGCGATGGCGAGGCTGGCTGGCAGACGCTGATGCTCGACCCGAGTGTGCAGGTGCTGATTTCCGACCTCAGCATGCCCAAGCTGGACGGCTACGGCCTGCTCAAGCGTGTGCGCGACTCCAATATCGCCCGCATCCGCGAATTGCCGGTGATCATGATCTCCGGCGACGAGGACGAGGCGGCGCGGATCCGCGCCAAGGAATGCGGTGCAACCGACTTCATCACCAAGGGCATCGGCACCGTCGAGCTGCTGTCGCGGCTGGAAGCCCTCGTCAAGCTGGCGCAAACGCGCAAGGAACTGGATGCCATGTCGAAGCAGGTCATGGTCGATCCGGAATCCGGCCTGCCGACCGAGGAATACCTGAAACAGCAGGGCCGGCAGGCGCTGGCCCTGGCGCAGCGGCATGGCAGCGAAATCAGCGTCATCGTGGTGGAGATTGACCGGTTCGATGCGCTGGTGGCCAGGCTGGGACGGCCCATCGGCGACCAGCTCATCCAGCAGTTTCGCGGCGTGCTGTCCAAGCGGGTCCGTCTGGAAGACACGGTTTCCCAGACCGGACCGGCTCAATTCACCGTGGTGTGCCCAGGCATCGGACCGGAAGACGCGCGCGCCTTCGCCAACCGGATCGACCAGACCATCCGCAATGCCACGATCACATATCGTGGCGAGCGGGTCGAGGTCGGCCTGAAATTCGGTCTCGCCAACAGCAAGGATGACGAATGGCAGACCATGACGCACCTCCTGCAGCTTGCCGAAGGCAGGGCCGCGCAGGAGGAGAATGCGGCGTCCGCAGCAGCCTTGCCCGAAAGGACGGCCGAACCGGCGCTGCCGGGTCTGGGCATCGAAGATGCCCTGGCCTTGTTGCAGGCCGGTGAATTCGAAGGCATCAAGCCCCACCTGGTGGCGCTCGCCGTCCAGCTCATGCCTCTTCTCAAGCTGATCGAATCCGAGCTCAAGCTCGGCATGAATGCGGAGGATGCGGAGGCCAGACTGAAGCGACTCGGCTGAGCGCCTCAGCCCTGGACGACGGGAATCTTGCCGATGCGCGCCTGCCATTCGCGCGGGCCGGTCTGGTGCAAGGATGTTCCGCGCGCGTCGACCGCGACGGTCACCGGCATGTCCTGCACCTCGAACTCATAGATCGCCTCCATGCCGAGGTCGCCAAAGGCCGCCACTCGCGCGGCGTGGATGGCTTTCGACACCAGATAGGCGGCGCCGCCGACGGCCATCAGGTAGACCGCCCGGTTGTCGCGGATCGCCTCGATGGCGGCCGGGCCGCGTTCGGCCTTGCCGACCATGCCGAGCAGGCCCGTCTGCTCGAGCATCCGGCGGGTGAATTTGTCCATGCGGGTGGCGGTGGTGGGGCCGGCCGGGCCGACGGCTTCGTCGCGCACCGGGTCGACCGGTCCGACGTAATAGATGAAGCGGTTGGTGAAGTCCACCGGCAGCTTTTCGCCCCTGTCGAGCATGTCGATCATGCGCTTGTGGGCGGCGTCGCGGCCGGTGAGCAGCCTGCCGTTGAGCAGCAGCACGTCGCCCGGCTGCCAGCCCGCCACTTCCTCGCGCGTGACCTTGTCCAGGTTCACGCGCTTGCCCTTGCTGGCGTCGTAGGTGAGCTGCGGCCAGTCGGCCAGGCTGGGGGGAGTGAGCTTCGCCGGGCCGGAGCCGTCGAGATGGATATGCACGTGACGGGTGGCGGCGCAGTTGGGAATCATCGCCACCGGCAGGGAGGCGGCGTGCGTCGGATAGTCGAGGATCTTCACGTCGAGCACTGTCGTCAGGCCGCCCAGCCCTTGGGCGCCGATGCCAAGCGCATTGACTTTTTCGTAGAGTTCCAGACGCAGTTCCTCGATGCGATTTTTCGCACCCCGGGCGATCAACTCGTGAATGTCCACCGGCGCCATCAGCGACTCCTTGGCCAGCAGCATGGCCTTTTCCGGCGTGCCGCCGATGCCCAGCCCGAGGATGCCGGGCGGGCACCAGCCGGCACCCATGGTCGGCACCGTCTTGAGAACCCAGTCGACGATCGAATCGGAGGGGTTGAGGGCGTGAAACTTCGATTTGTTCTCCGAGCCGCCCCCCTTGGCCGCGCAGATCACCTCGACATGGTCACCGGGCACGATCTCGGTGTGCACCACGGCCGGGGTGTTGTCCCCGGAGTTCTTTCGCGCCCCGGCGGGATCGAGCAGCACGGAGGCGCGCAGTTTGTTGTCCGGGTTGTTATAGGCGCGGCGCACGCCCTCGTCGACCATCTCCTGCACGCTCATCGCGGCATCCCAGCGGGCGTTCATGCCGACCTTGAGGAAAACCACGGCAATGCCCGTGTCCTGGCAGATCGGCCGATGGCCCTCGGCGCACATGCGTGAGTTGATGAGGATCTGGGCGATGGCGTCCTTGGCGGCCGGACTTTGCTCGCGTTCGTAGGCGGCGGAGAGTGCCTTGATGTAATCGGCCGGGTGGTAGTAGCTGATGAACTGGAAGGCGTCGGCGATGCTCTGGATGAAATCTGCCTGGCGGATAGCTTTGCTCATGGGATTTTCGCTTCAATGATGGATTCGGCTGCCGATGACCGGCATCCCCTGAATGACTTTTCCCGTTTGGCCGATGGCCAAGGCTGAAAGCAGAAAGGCGTTTTCAGCTTGTTTTCTTGGGGATGCCATGCAGAAGACGGAATTCTAGCACTCGAACTGCCATGCGGCGGACGGGGGCATTCCGCCTCCAGCCGCTGTAAGTGGTACGTAAGCTTTTGACTATAAATTGCATCTTTCGCTAAAATGGCTCGATTCAAAGAAGTAATTCACTTGATCCGGGTCCCGGCGATTACGACCCAGAGGGTGCTTTGCTGAAGGCATTTTCGCTTCATTCCAGCCATAGCTTGATAGAGGAGAGGTTCAGATGTCCACGATCGAATCGGTCTTGCAAGAAAACCGCGTTTTTCCGCCATCGTCCGAGTGCATGGCCCAGGCCAACGTGTCCGGCATGGAAACCTACCGGGAGATGTATGCCGCGAGCGAGAAGGATTTCGAAGGGTTCTGGGGCAAGATGGCCCGTGACAACCTGATCTGGCACAAGCCATTCACCAAGGTTCTCGACGAATCCAAGGCGCCTTTCTACAAATGGTTCGAGGACGGCGAACTGAACGTCTCCTACAACTGCCTTGATCGCCATCTCGAATCACAGCCGAGCAAGACCGCCATCATCTTCGAGGCGGACAACGGCCAGGTGACCAAGATCACCTACAAGGCGCTGTATCACCGCGTTTGCCGCTTCGCCAACGGCCTGAAGAAGCTGGGCATCCAGAAGGGTGATCGCGTTCTCATCTATCTGCCGATGTCCATCGAAGCGGTAGTGGCCATGCAGGCCTGTGCGCGCATCGGCGCCATTCATTCGGTCGTGTTCGGCGGCTTCTCGGCGAAGAGCGTGCAGGAACGCATCATCGACGGCAAGGCCCGGCTGGCCATCACGGCCGACGGACAATACCGCGGCGGCAAGGAGATGGCGCTCAAACCCGCCATCGACGAAGCGCTCGGCATGGGTGGCTGCGATTCCATCGAGAAGGTGGTCGTGTACAAGCGCACCGGCGGCGAGGTGGTCTGGAACGCCGCCCGAGACATCTGGTGGCATGATCTCGAGGCGGGGCTGCCGGACGAATGCCCGCCCACCCCGGTCGGCGCCGAGCATCCCCTGTTCATCCTCTACACCTCCGGTTCCACCGGCAAGCCGAAGGGCGTGCAGCATTCCAGCGGCGGCTTCCTGCTCGGCGCGGTCATGAGCATGAAGTGGGTGTTCGACATCAAGTCGAACGACATCTTCTGGTGTACGGCGGACGTCGGCTGGGTCACCGGCCATACCTACGTCACCTATGGCCCGCTGGCGGTGGGCGCGACCGAAATCATCTTCGAGGGCGTGCCGACCTATCCCGATGCCGGCCGCTTCTGGCGCATGATCCAGGACCATAAAGTCAGTGTTTTCTACACGGCGCCGACGGCGATCCGTTCGCTCATCAAGGCCGGTTCCGATCTGCCGAAGAACTACAACCTGTCCAGCCTGCGCATCCTCGGTTCGGTGGGCGAGCCGATCAACCCGGAAGCCTGGATGTGGTACTACAACACCGTCGGCGGCGCGCGCTGCCCGATCGTGGACACCTGGTGGCAGACCGAAACAGGCTGCCACATGATCTCTCCGCTGCCGGGCGCCACGCCACTCAAGCCGGGCTCCTGCACGATGCCGCTGCCCGGCATCATGGCCGCCATCGTCGACGAGACCGGCGCCGACGTCGAGCTGGGCAAGGGCGGCTTCCTCGTCGTCAAGAGACCCTGGCCGTTCATGATCCGCACCATCTGGGGCGATCCCGATCGCTTCAAGAAGACCTACTATCCGGATGATTTCGGCGGCAAATATTACCTGGCCGGGGACGGCGCCAACCGCGATACCGATGGCTATTTCTGGATCATGGGACGCATCGACGACGTCCTCAACGTCTCCGGCCACCGCCTCGGCACCATGGAGATCGAGTCGGCGCTGGTGGCGCATCCGCTGGTGGCGGAAGCCGCCGTGGTCGGCCGTCCGGACGACATGACCGGCGAAGCGGTGTGCGCCTTCGTTGTGCTCAAGCAGGCGCGTCCGGCCGGAGCGGATGCGAAGAAGATTGCCGACGAATTGCGCACGCATGTCGCCAAGGAAATCGGCGCCATCGCCAAGCCGAAGGACATTCGCTTCGGCGACAATCTCCCCAAGACCCGCTCGGGCAAGATCATGCGCCGCCTGTTGCGCTCCATCGCCAAGGGCGAGGAAATCACCCAGGACGTCACCACCCTGGAAAACCCGGCCATCCTGCAGCAACTGAAGGAACCGGCCGCCTGACTCCGGCGACGCGTTTCGGGAAGGGCGCTGCGGCGCCCTTTTTTTGCGTCGCCGATCCGTGGAGCGCACGCTATAATCGAAGCGGCATCGACGCCGGAACGCGGCAAGGGGGGGCCATGAATCGCTCCATCATCACGGGGCAGCGCCTGGTGGCGGTATTTCTGCTCGGCAGCGTGCTGTTCAACTATCCGCTCATCGCCCTCTTCAACAGGCCGGGCGAAGTTTTCGACATCCCTCTGCTGTATTTTTACCTGTTCGGCGCCTGGGCGCTGCTGATCGGCCTGATGGCGCTGGCCATCGAGCGGCGCAAGGACTAGGGGCCGGACATGCTCCAGGGCTGGGTAATCGCCAGCGCCTCCTTCGCCTACCTGGGCGTATTGTTCGCCATCGCCTATTTCGGCGACAAGCGTGCCGACGCCGGCCGCTCGGTGATCGCCAATCCGACCATCTATGCCCTCTCGCTGGCGGTGTACTGCACGACGTGGACCTTCTACGGCAGCGTCGGCCGCGCCGCCTCGACCGGCATCGGCTTCCTGCCGATCTACCTCGGGCCGACGTTGATGGCCGGACTGTGGTGGTTCGTCATGCTGAAGGTTATCCGCATCAGCAAGGCCAACCGCATCACCTCCATTGCCGACTTCGTCGCCTCGCGCTACGGCAAGAGCCAGCTGCTCGGCGGGCTCGTCACGGTGATCGCGGTGGTCGGCATCATTCCCTACATCTCGCTGCAGCTGAAGGCGGTGTCGAACAGCTTCACCATCCTGCTGCACTACCCCGAGATCGTCATGCCGGCGAAAGCCGGCGCGGTGCCGCTGCTGCAGGACAGCGCCCTTTACATTGCCCTGATCCTGGCGGCATTCACCATTCTCTTCGGCACGCGGCACCTCGACGCGACGGAGCGGCACGAAGGCATGGTGGCGGCCATCGCCTTCGAATCGGTGGTGAAGTTGCTGGCCTTTCTCGCCGTCGGCGTCTTCGTTACCTTCGGCTTTTTCAATGGTTTCGGCGACATCTTCGACCGCGCCGAGCAGGTGCCGAAGCTGACGGCGCTGATGACCGTGGCGGACACCGGCGCCAACTACGGCAGCTGGTGGTCCATGACCTTTTTGTCGATGCTCTCCATCATGTTCCTGCCGCGGCAATTCCAGATTGCCGTGGTCGAGAACGTGAACGAGCGGCATCTGGCGCGGGCGATCTGGCTGTTTCCCCTCTACCTGTTTCTCATCAACATTTTCGTGCTGCCCATCGCCTTTGGCGGCATCCTGCATTTCCCCGACGGCAGCGTCGATGCCGACACCTTCGTGCTGACCCTGCCGATGATCGAACGGCAGGAGGCGCTGGCGCTGTTTGTCTTCATCGGTGGCCTGTCCGCCGCCACGGGTATGGTCATCGTCGAGGCCATCGCCCTGTCGACCATGGTCTGCAACGATCTGGTGATGCCTCTGTTGCTGCGCTGGAAGGCGCTGCGCCTGCAGGAGAGGAAGGATCTCTCCGGGCTGCTGCTCTCCATCCGCCGCTGGGCCATCGCCGTCATCCTGCTGCTCGGTTACATCTACTTCCGCGCCGCCGGCGAGGCGTATGCCCTGGTCGCCATCGGCCTCATCTCCTTCGCCGCCGTGGCGCAGTTCGCTCCGGCGATCTTCGGCGGCATCTACTGGAAGGGCGGCACGCGCCAGGGCGCCATCGCCGGGCTTCTGGCCGGTTTCGCGGTGTGGATCTACACCCTGCTGCTGCCCTCCTTCGCCAAATCCGGCTGGTTGCCGCTGGATTTCATCCGGGAGGGCCTGTTCGGGGCGGCCCTGCTCAGGCCGCAGCAGCTGTTCGGTCTGTCCGGCCTCGACGAGATCACTCACAGCCTGTTCTGGAGCATGCTCGCCAACATCGGCTGCTACGTCGCAGTCTCGCTGCGCCGGCGGCCGGACGTGGTCGAGGCCAGCCAGGGCACGCTGTTCGTCGACGTCTTCCGCCACACCGAGGGCATGCCGCGTTCGCGCTTCTGGCGCGGCAGCGCCGAAGTGCAGGACCTGCTGCCGCTGATCGGCCGCTTTCTCGGCCCGGTACGGGCGCGAGAGGCTTTTCTCGCCTATGCGAGCCGGCGCGGCCTCGACTCGATCGAGCGGATCGAGGCGAATGCCGAACTCGTGCATTACGCCGAGACCCTGCTGGCTGGGGCCATCGGCGGTGCCTCGGCGCGGGTGATGGTGGCCTCGGTCGTCAAGGAGGAACCGCTCGGCATCGACGAGGTGATGAACATCCTCGACGAGGCATCCCAGGTGCGCGCCTATTCGCGCCAGCTCGAGCAGAAATCGCGCGAGCTGGAGGCGGCAACCGCCGAACTGCGTGCCGCCAACGAGCGGCTGAAGGAACTCGACCGCATGAAGGACGACTTCATGTCGACGGTGACGCACGAACTGCGCACGCCGCTTACCTCGATACGCGCCTTCTCGGAGATCCTGCTGGAGGATCCGAAAACCAATCTTGCCAACCGCAAGAAGTTCCTCGCCATCATCGTCAAGGAAACGGAGCGCCTGACCCGTCTCATCAACCAGGTGCTCGACCTGGCCAAGATCGAATCGGGCAATGCGGAATGGCATACTGCCGACATCGACCTGAACGAGGTCATCGAGGAATCGCTGGCGGCCACCTCCTCGCTGTTCGCCGACAAGCGCATCCGGCTGGAAAAACAGCTGGGGGGGGGTGTGCCACGGGTGCGGGCGGATCGCGATCGTTTGATCCAGGTCATGTTGAATCTGCTGTCGAATGCGGTCAAATTCTGTGAGGAGGATCGCGGTCGCGTCACGGTGCGGCTGGCGGCCGGGGCCGATGCCGTGCGGGTCGAGGTTGAGGACAACGGCCCGGGCATCGATGCAGCGGATCAGAAAACGATCTTCGAGAAGTTCCGCCAGGTCGGCGATACCCTGACCAGCAAGCCGCAGGGCACCGGCCTCGGCCTGCCGATCAGCCGGCAGATCATCGAACATTTCGGCGGCCATCTGTGGGTCGACAGCAGTCCCGGACACGGCGCAAGATTTTCGTTTACCCTGCCGCATATGCAGGAAGGCAATCGCCAGGAGGAGAGAAAGAAAAAATGACCAAACGGATACTGATCGTCGACGACGAGCCGAACATCGTGGTGTCCCTCGAGTTTCTCATGAAGCGGGAGGGCTACGAGGTGGCTGTCGCCGCGGACGGGGAGGCGGCGCTCAGGTCGATCGAGGAGAAACAGCCCGACCTGGTGCTGCTGGACATCATGCTGCCGAAGAAGAACGGCTTCGAAGTGTGCCAGGCGATCCGCGCCAATCCGGCCTGGCAGGAGGTGAAGGTCGTCATGCTGACGGCCAAGGGGCGCGACACCGAGGTTGCGAAGGGCACCGCCCTGGGGGCAGACGCCTACATGACCAAGCCGTTCTCGACCAAGGACCTGATCGCGCAAGTGAGGCAGATTCTCGGCGAGTCCTGAGCGGTTCCATGGCGGCCCGGTCCGGCAAGTTCAAGCTGGCGCTCGTTCTCGGCGGCATTTATCTGCTGCTGGTGCTGCTGTTCAGCGCGCTCGGCGTCGTGCTCTGGGCGGACATGAAGGAAGAGGAGCACCAGGCCTTCCTTGCCATCCTGCAGCCCCGCATCGAGTTGTCGATCTTCATCATCCTGATGACCTGGTTTGTGCTCGGCCTCGCCGTGCGCGCCCTCTACCGCGCCTATGTCGTGGCACCGCTCGCACTGCGCGAGCAGGCGGTGGTCATGACGAACACCAACCCGGGCCTGCGGCTGCAGGAAATCGGGGCGCCGGAAATTCGCACCCTGGCGAGGGTGGTAAACACCCTGGCCGAGCAGCGCGAATCCCTGCAGCGCGACGTCGAGGACCGCATCCGCGAGGCGAAGGCCTCGCTCGAGGAAGAGAAGAACCGGCTGGCGGCGCTGATGTCGGAGCTGACGCAGAGCGTCATCGTCTGCAATCTTGACGGCCGCATCCTGCTCTACAACAACCGTGCCCGCCTGCAGTTCAAGGCGCTGGCGGGAGGCGATCCGGCCGCCGCCGGCGGAGCGCTGATCGGGCTTGGCCGCTCGATCTTCGCCGTGCTCGAGCGCAACCTGATCGCGCATACCCTGGAGAGCATCCAGCAGCGCCTGGCGCGCGGCAGCCGGCAGCCGGCGGCCAACTTCGTCACGACCAGTCGCGCCGGCCAGCTGATTCGCGTGCAGATGGCGCCGGTGCTTGCCGCGGGGCGGGAGGACGGCGGGGAAGGGGACGGGGAGGGGGGCGCCGAACGCGCCATCGCCGGCTACGTTCTCATGCTCGACAACATCACGCGCAACTTCGAGCAGGAGAGCCGGCGCGACGCCCTGCTGCAGTCACTTACCGAAGGCAGCCGCGCCTCGCTCGGCAACATCCGGGCCGCAGTCGAGAACCTGCTCGATTACCCCGACATGGGACAGGCGCAGCGTGACCGCTTCGTCGGCATCGTGCGCGACGAAGTGGCGGCGATGGGCCAGCGGCTCGACCAGACCGTCAACGAATTCTCCGATGCCCTCAAGGCGCGCTGGCCGCTCGAGGACATGCTCGGCGAGGACCTGATCGAGGCGGCGCGCCGGCGCATCGAAAAAAAGCTCGGCCTGCCGACCAAGCTCGACGAGGTGGCCGAGGGCGTCTGGGTGAAAGTGGACAGCTTTTCGCTGCTGCAGGGGGTCGCCTATCTGGCCGCGCGCCTGCGCGACGAATACGACATCCGCGAGCTGCGCTTCCGCCTGCAGCCGGCCGGCCGCCTGGCGCACCTCGATCTGGGGTGGTCCGGCGCCGTGGTCGGCAGCCAGACGCTGCTGGCCTGGGAAATCGATCCGATGAACGTGGCCGGAGAGAACAGCCCGCTCACCCTGCGCGAGGTGATCGAGCGCCATGGCGGCGAGATCTGGTTCGAGCGCGAGAAGGCCTCGCACCGCGCCTTCATCCGCATGCTGCTGCCCTCCGCGCAGCCGCAGGAAGGCGTCGACGCGGTGCTGCTGCCGCAGGTGGAGAGCCGTCCCGAGTACTACGACTTCAATCTGTTCCGCCAGACCGAGGAGAGCCAGGCCCTCGACGAGCGCCTGCTGGCCGAGCTGGCCTACACAGTCTTCGATACCGAGACGACCGGGCTGGAGCCTTCCGCCGGCGACGAGATCATCCAGATCGGCGCCACCCGCATCGTCAACGGTCGGCTGCTGCGCAGCGAATTCATCGATCAGCTCGTCGATCCGTGCCGTCCGCTGCGGCCGGAGGGCATTCCCATTCACGGCATCACCGAGGAGATGGTCGCCGGCCAGCCGACCATCGGACAGGTGCTGCCGGGCTTCCATGCCTTCTGCGAGGATACCGTGCTGGTGGCGCACAATGCCGCCTTCGACATGCGCTTCCTGCAACTGAAGGAGGAGGCGACCGGCATCCGCTTCCGCCATCCCGTGCTCGACACGTTGCTGCTCTCGGCGGTGATCCATCCCAACCAGGAGTCGCACAAGCTGGAGGCGATCTGCGCGCGGCTCGGCATCAATGTCATCGGCCGTCACACCGCGCTGGGCGACGCCATCGTCACGGGGGAAGTGTTCCTCAGGATGATTCCGCTCCTGAACGAGATGGGCATCCGCACCCTGCGCGAGGCGCGCGAGGCCGCAGAGCGTACCTATTACGCCAGAATCAAGTACTGACCGGATCTCCGACCATGGAAGAACCCCTTCACCCGCCTGCCGCCCGCAATGATTTCCAGGCAATGCACAACCCGCTCGGCAGCCTGATCCGGCGCCGGCCGGTGACGGTGCCGCTGGATGTCACCGTGCGCCAGGCCATCGGCGTGATGGACGAGCATCGCATCGGCTCGATCATCGTCGCCGACGCCGGCGGCAGGTTGCCGCTGGGCATCTTCACCCTGCGCGACCTGCTGCACCGGGTGGCGCTGTCCGGCTGCACCCTCGACGTGCCGATCGCCGCGGTGATGACGGCAGGCGTAATTACCGTCAAACCGCAGACCACCGCCTACCAGGCAGCCCTCATCATGGGGCGTCGCGGCCTGCGCCACCTGCTGGTCGTCGATGATGCCGGCGGCCTGCTCGGCATCGTGTCGCAGAACGATCTTTTCGCTCTGCAGCGCACCGGACTCAACGACGTCACCCACAACATCCGCGAGGCGAAGGACCTGGCCGCCCTGCAAGGCTGCGCCAGGGACATCCGCAGCATGGCGATCACCATGCTCGGGCAGGGCGTGGCCGCCGACCAGCTGACCCATCTCATCTCGACCCTCAACGACCTGCTCACCCTGCGCATCATCGAGCTGACGCACGACGAGTTCGAGCTGCCTCAGGTGAGGTGGTGCTGGGTGGCGCTCGGTTCGGAGGGGCGCTACGAACAGACGCTATCCACCGATCAGGACAACGGCATCATCTTCGAGGCGGTCGCGGCGGACACCGAGGCGGTGCGGGGCCAGTTGCTGCCCTTCGCCGATGCGGTCAACCGCAAGCTCGACGCCTGCGGCTTCCCCTTGTGCAAGGGCGGCATCATGGCCGGCAACCCGGAATGGTGCCTGTCGCTTGAGGAATGGCGGGGAAAATTCGCGAAATGGATCCAGTCGCCCGAGCCCAAGGCGCTGCTCAACGCCTCGATCTTCTTCGACTTTCGCCCGCTCTACGGTGACGACGAACTGTCGGACCGCCTGCGCGAATGGCTGCTCGGCGTTTCCGGCAAGGCCACCCTGTTCCTGCGCCTGATGAGCGAGAACGCGCTGCAGTGCCAGCCGCCGCTCGGCCTGATCCGCGATTTCGTATACGACAACAGCAAGGAGTTCCCGCACACCATTGACCTGAAAATGTACGGCTCGCGGCCGTTTGTCGACGCCGCGCGCATCTTTGCGCTGGACAACGGTGTCGCCATGACCGGCACCGCGCAGCGCCTGCGCGGCGCGGCGGAGGCCACCAGTCTCGGCGCCGACGTCGAGGCGATGATCGACGGCTTCTATTTCATCCAGCAGCTGCGCCTGCGCCGCCAGCACGACCTGGCGGACAACGGCGGCGGCGCCAACCGGATCGATCCGGACACGCTGAACGAGCTCGACCGCCTCATCCTCAAGGAAGCCTTCAAGCAGGCGCGCAAGCTGCAGGCCAAGCTGCGGATGGATTACCGTCTCTAGGGCCTGCTCGCATTCATAGTGTGCCGGCAGAATGAATGCGAGCAGGCCCCTGGCACGCAAGCCGCCGTCCCGCGGCGACTGACTTTTGTCAGAAACTGCCGCCGGTGGCGGCGGAGAGGCGGTCGCGCAACTGGATCAGGCGCGGGCCGATCTCCTCGAAGATGCGATTGCGCGCCATCTCGAAGGGCGGGCCGGCGCAGGTGAGGGCGAGGATCTTCGACTGGTCGCGCGAGACGAGCGGCACGGCGACCGAATACACATCCTTGTTCCATTCGCCGAGCGAGATGCAGAAGCCGTGCTTCTGGTAGTCGCGCACCGCCTTCTCGAAGCTGGCGCGGAAGCCCTCCCAGTCCTCCTTGCGTCCAATCTTGCGGTGCTCCTCCAGCATCGCTGCGCGCTCCTCCTCCGGCAGGCCGCAGTGATAGGCGCGGCCCAGCGCGGTCATGCCGTAAGGCACGCGTGCGCCGACCTCCAGGCGCATCCGGAAAGTCGGGTTGCCCTGGCAGACTTCGAGAAAGACCATGTAGGGGTTGTCGCGCGCCGCCAGGCAGACAGTGGCACGCGCATACTCGGCGAACTCCTGCATTAGCGGACGCGCGATGGCGCGGATGTCCTGGCTGGCAAGGAAGGAGTAGCCCAGGGCCAGTACGCCGGCGGAGAGGAAATACTTGCCCGATTCCGGCGAGTAGCCGAGGTAGCCGAGTTGGGTCAGGGTGTAGGTAAGGCGCGTCACCGTCGGCTTGGGCAGGCGCGCGCGCTGGGAAATTTCGTTGTTGCCGAGCACCGCGTGGCGCGGCGTGAAGGCGCGCAGGATGTCGAGGCCGCGTGCCAGCGCCGTGACGAAGCGGCGGTCCTTCTCCGGCCTGGCGGCGCGGGACTTGTCGGTGAGTGTCTTGCGGACAGCGCGGGCCATCCTGAATTCCTCCGGCAGCGGCATGATCTTTCCGGCGACGACGGCGTATTCCATGACAAATCCGCCTGTTTGTCGCGGCCCGCCGCCTTGTTCTTCATCAGGCCTGGCAAGGCGGCGATCCGCTAGAATTTGCGCGAAGATAGCACGGCGGCGAACAGAATGAAACTGTCGTTCGCATAACGAAACTAAAGAAAAGGACAGCATCCATGGGGGTGACGGCAAGCGTGGTGGCGGCGGACTTCGGCGAGGCGGCCGATATCGTCGGCTCGGACAAGCCGGCCGGCGACTGGAAAGGCTTCGAGGTGCGTGGCTTCGGCCAGGCCCGGTTCGCCATGCTGCATGCCCTGTTGTCGGGCCAGCATTTCGACGAGGCACAGCGTGACCTTGGCCTGCTGCATGCCGAATCCGAGGAGGGCCCCTGGCTGCTGCGCTTCCCGGCGGCCTCGGTGCGGCGGCTTGCCGGGATGGACGAAGCCGCGCTGGAGGCGGTCGGCGCGGAGCTCGCCGCGACGGCGGACTTCGAGGAGGAGGCGTGGGTGGCCGAGGACGTGCAGGAGCACGTCCGGCAGATGGCCGAGCTGGCCGGCTTCGCCGCGGCGCAGGGCAAGGCGATCTTCCTGTGGATCGTCGGCGAAGAGTGAGCGAGGTCACCATGAAGCAGATCATCTACGGCGACGACGGCACGCCGGATTCGATGCGGCTGGCCGAAGGCGGGAAGCCGGCGCCCGGCCCCGGCGAGATCCTCATCGAGGTGCATTGTGCCGGAGTCAACCGCCCCGACGTGTTGCAGCGCTCGGGCCGCTACCCGCCGCCGCCGGACGCATCGAAAATCCTCGGTCTTGAGGTGTCCGGCACGGTGGCGGCGCTGGGCGAAGGCGTTACGGAATGGCACGTCGGCCGGCGCGTGACGGCGCTGGTGCCCGGCGGCGGCTATGCCGAGTACTGCGTCGCGCCGGCGGCGCATGCCCTGCCGGTACCCGATGGCCTCGATCTGGCGCAGGCAGCGGCCTTGCCGGAGACCTGGTTCACTGTCTGGGCCAACCTGGTCGACCTCGGCCGCCTGAAACGGGGTGAGCGGCTGCTGGTGCACGGCGGTTCGAGCGGCATCGGCCTCACCGCCATCCAGCTGGCGTGCCATCTCGGCGTAGAGTCCTTCGTCACGGTCGGCAACGCGGAGAAGGCGCGCTTCTGCCGCAACTTCGGCGCCGGCCACGCCATCAATTACCGCGAGACGGATTTCGCCGCGCAGGTGAAGGCGCTGAGCGGCGGCGAGGGCGTCGATGTCGTCCTCGACATGGTCGGCGCACCCTACCTGCAGAAGAACCTGTCCGTCCTGCGCCGCGACGGGCGCCTCGTGCTGATTGCCTTCCTCGAGGGGAGCAAGGGCGAATTCGACCTGATGCCGGTGATGCTCAAGCGCCTCACCCTCACCGGATCGACCCTGCGGCCGCGCAGCGTGGCGGAGAAGGCGGCCATCCGCGACGCGCTGCTGCGGCACATCTGGCCGGAGATTGCCGCCGGCCGGCTGCGTCCGCACATCCACGCCGTATTTCCGCTGGCCCAGGCAGGCGAAGCGCACCGGCTGATGGAAAGCAGCACCCATGTCGGCAAGATCGTGCTGGAGGTGAAGCCATGACCGAACTCGCCATCGATATTGTCTCGGATGTCGTCTGCCCCTGGTGCTTCATCGGCAAGCGGCGCCTGGAAGCAGCGCTGCGCAAGCTGAAGAACGAACGGCCGGAAGTGGTGCCGCGCATCCGCTGGCTGCCGTTCTTCCTCAACCCCGACACGCCGGAAGCGGGCGAGCCCTACCGACCCTATCTCGAGAAGAAGTTCGGCGGTCCCGGGAAACTGGCGCAGATCTGGGCGCAGATCACCGAAGCCGGACGCACGGCCGGCATCGAATTCGCCTTTGAACGCATCGAGCAGCGCGCCAACACCCTGAAGGCGCACCGGCTGATCCACCGCGCGCAGGCGCGGGGCGACGCCGGCGCCCTGGTCGAACGGCTCTTTGCCGCCCAGTTCACCGAAGGGCAGCAGGTCGGCGACCCTGCCGTGCTGGCGCGCCTGGCCGCAGCGTGCGGCGAGGACGAACAGGAGACGCTGGCCTATCTGGACAGCGAGGAAGATGCCGCAGAAGTGCGCGCCGAATTCATGCGTGTGCAGCAGAGCGGCATCACCGGCGTACCCTTCTTCATCCTTGCCGGACGTTACGGCGTCGGCGGCGCGCAGCCGCCCGAGCTGATGCTGGAGGCATTGCGCCAAAGCCTGTCGGCGGCCTGACCTCTTCGTCGGCGATTGCAAAAAAAGCTTGATTTATTGCCGAGTTACGGGTTCAATGCCGGCATTCGCTCGGACTCAAGCTACAGAATGATGCGGTATGCAACTGCCGATTCGGTCCTGGGTTTTCGAACGAAGGAACCGTCGGGCAGTCGCCCTTCAATTTTTTTAGGATAGGAAATATGGCAACAGGTACAGTCAAGTGGTTCAACGATGCCAAAGGCTTTGGCTTCATCACCCCGGACAATGGCGGCGAAGATCTCTTCGCGCATTTCTCCGCGATCCAGTCCAGCGGCTTCAAGTCTCTCAAGGAAGGCCAGAAGGTTTCCTATGACGAGGCCACCGGCCCGAAGGGCAAGCAGGCGGCGAACATCAAGCCCCTGTAAGCTTCAAGGCAAGAATTGGAAACCCCGGCATGCCGGGGTTTTTTTTGTGCGCCGGAGTCGCGGTCGCTGAAGCGGGGATCGGTTTTCCGCTATTTCAAGACGCTGAACAGGTTTGAGAAGTCGTCGGTCCACGGCCGAAAACCCGGCTTCGGCTGCAGCGGCACGCCGTCGTTCATCACCAGCGGCAGGGCTGCGGCCCGCTCCGGACTCATGATCAGCACCCAGTCGGAGGAGAAACAGAACTCATCGTCGTCGTCCGGCTTCAAGGCATAGAGTAGCGCCGTCTTGCCGTTGTGCCGCGCTGCCGCCGCCATCACCGGCTGCAGGTCGAGGTAACGGTTTGTGATGTGCACGGCGAGGATGCCATCCGGCCTGAGGTGGCGCAGGTAGCCTTGCATGGCCTCGAGCGTGAGCAGGTGGGCCGGGATGGAGTCGCCGGAAAACGCATCCAGCGCCAGCAGGTCGAAGCCCTGCGCCGGCTCGCGTTCAAGCATGAGGCGCCCGTCGCCCAGCACCGGCGCGATGCGCGCCGCCGAGTCGGAGAGATAGGTGAATTCGCGGCGCGCCAGATCGAGCACCTGCTCGTTGATTTCGTAGATGCGCAACTCGTCGCCGGCGCGCCCGTAGGCGGCCAGCGTGCCGGCGCCCAGGCCGACCATGCCGAGCTTCAGCGGCCGTTCCTGCGGCAGGGCGAAGAGGGCGCGGCCGACGCCGGATTCCTGGCAATAGTAGGTGGTCGGCGTGCGGCGATACGCCGCCGCAAGGTACTGCTCGCCATGGTTGATGCGGCCATGCACCATCACGCGCTTGCGGCCCGGCTTGCCGCCGTCGTCGCGCTCGGATACGCGCAACTGGCTGTAGAAATTGCGCACCGTGACGATGTAGCCGTCGACGAACTCCATGGACACGGCGCCGAGGCGCCAGCCGTAGCCGCACAGCGCCAGTAGCAGCACGATGCGCCAGAGGGGGCGCGCCTCCTTCCACAGCACGATGACGGCCAGCAGGGCGCAGAGGAACAACCCGATCGGCAGTTCGAAGTAGGCGCTGAATGCCGCCGGCGCGAGGAGGCCGACGAACATGCCGCCCAGCGCGCCGCCGACCGAGAGCATCAGGTAGAACAGCGTCAGGTGGCGCGGAGGCGGCTTGCGCCGCACCAGTTCGCCGTGGCAGACCATGCAAAAAACGAACAGCGCGGTGCTGATCAGCGCGATCATGGCCGGCACGGCCATGCCCTCGTCGAGGATGCGGTCGATGCCGAAGAAGGCGACGGGCAGGGCGGCGAGAAAGAACGGGCGCACGTAGTAGCGCGGCGCGTCGAAGCAGAGAATGAAGCTCAGCAGGTAAAGGGCGAGCGGCAGAACCCAGAGGAAAGGCACCGGCGCCACGTCCTGCGTCAGGTGGCGCGTCATCGCCAGCAGCAGTGTCGAGGCCGTCATGGCCAGGCCGATCCACAACAGGCATTCGCGCCAGGTCGGACGCGGGATGTCGACCGGCGTCGCGGCGGCCGCGCCCTGACGCTCGGACGACACCTTCCGCCATGACCACCCGGCCGTCGCGGCGCAGGCGGTGACGAAAAGAACATAGCCGGCAGACCAGCCGAGGGTCTGGCTCCTTATCTCGAGGAAGGGCTCCACCAGCACTGGGTAGCTGAGCAGCGCCAGCATCGAGGCCAGGTTCGACAGGGCGTAGAGGCGATAAGGCGTTACGCCGATGAAGGTGCGGGCGTACCAGGCCTGCATCAGCGGTCCGGTGGTCGACAGCAACAGATAGGGCAGGCCGACAGCCGTAGCCAGCACGCCGATCACGTTCAGCGTCGGGTGGGCCTGCGCGGTTTCCTTCCAGGCCGGATCGGCCGCTATCGGCAGGGTGGCGAGACTGAGGAACAGCAGGCAGACATGCACCAGCGTCTGCCGCCGCGGTGCCAGCGTCTCGTGCAGCCAGTGCACGTAGAGATAGCCGAGCAATAGCTCGGCCTGGAAAAACACCAGGCAGGTGCTCCATACCGAGGAGGCGCCGCCGAACCATGGCAGAATCATCTTGGCCACCATCGGCTGAATCTGGAACAGCAGAAAGGCCGAGAGGAAGACGGTGGCGGCGAACAGCGGCATCGGGGCGGTGCATGCACCCTGGGTCGAGGATGGCTGCAATCCTAATGGAAATATCCGGCAAAGTGTTTATGATGCCGGGACAAGCCGCATGGAACCGGGAGAGGGACGATGAAGATCGCCAGTCTGGCCGCAATGCTGGGCAGCATTTCCCTGGGCGCGGGCGCAGCCGATCTTCCCGCGGGCGATTGCAAGCGTCCGGCGGCGCGCACCGACTTGTCCGCCTGTGATCTGTCGCGCGCCAAGCTGGCCGGCAAAGACCTGCGCGGAACCCGCTTCGCTGGCGCCAAACTGGAGAACGCCGACCTGCGCAAGGCGCGCCTCGACGAGGCCGACTTCCGTGGGGCCAACGCCAAGTGGGCCAACTTCACCGGCGCGCAGATGAAAGGTGCCGACCTGCGCAATGCCGACCTCTTCCATGCCACCTTCGATGACGCGGACATTTCCGATGCCCGCCTCGGCGGCGCCTACCTCTTCGGCTCGAATCTCATCAATACCAAGGCCCGCCGCGCTGATTTTGCCGGCGCGCACCTGAAGGACATCCTGATGGAGGGGATCGATCTGTCCGGCGGCTCGCTGCGCGGCTGCTACGCCTTCCGCGGCGTGCTCTCCGGCGCGAAGCTGGTCGGCACCGATCTTTCCGGCGCCGACCTCACCGGCGCCGCCGCCGAGAATGCCGACTTCTCGAAGGCCAGCCTGGTCGGCACCAAGCTGCTCGGGGCGACGCTGCGCTTCGCCGTGTTCGCGGAGGCCGACTTGTCCGGTGCCGACCTTGCCAATGCCGACGTCTGGAACGCCAACTTTTCGCAAGCCCGCAACCGCCCGGAATCGGTACAGGAAGCCCTCGTCGAGCCTTTCGTGGTGCGCGAGCGGAAGTGACTTGGCGTAAAGTGCCGTGCCGATCATGACCGCCAGGTTTCATCCGGCCGTGGGCGGCCCGGGGCCGGCGATGCGGCGTTAGCGCGGCATGATCTCAGCGAAATGCCGCAGGGCATCAAATTCGGCGACATCCTTTTCGGACTGGCGCGTATCGGGGCGGCAGGCGGCAAGCAGGTGCGCGATGCTGGCCGCGCGCGCTGCGCGCAGTACGGGCAGGCTGTCGTCGATGAGCAGGGTGCGCGCGGGATCGTAGGGCAGGCGGGCGTGCAAGTCCGCCCAGAACGCCGGGTCCTCCTTCGGCCGTCCGACCTCGTGCGAGCTGATCAGGAGGTCGAAATGCACCTGCAGACCGGTGCGTGCCATCTTCAGCGAGAGACTCTTCTGGTGCGCATTGGTGACCAGGGCGACGCCTTTGCCCGCCCTGCGCAATGCATCGAGAAAGGGTTGCACGTCGGGATGGATGGCGATGAGGTGCGCCACTTCCTCCTTGAGGCGCACGATGTCGAGCTGCAGTTCGCGTGTCCAGTAGTCCACGCAATACCATTCCAGTGTGCCGGCCTTGGCCCGGTAGATCTCGGTCAGGCGGCGGTGCGCCTCGGGGTGCGCCAGGCCATGGCGTTCGGCATAGCGTACCGGAACGTATTCCTGCCAGAAGTGGTTGTCATAGTGCAGGTCGAGCAGCGTGCCGTCCATGTCGAGCAGGACCGTGTCGATGGCGGTCCAGTCGATCATTCGGGTTCCGCTTGCAATGTGGGTGCGGCCGCCACGGACCAGTTCTCCGCCGTTTCCGGCCGGGCGGGCGGTTCCTCCAGCCAGGAGGCGGCCACGACGCGGTTGCGCCCGCCGCTCTTGGCGGCATACAGCGCCTGGTCGGCGCGCTGCATCAGCTGATCGATGGAATTCTCCTCCTCGCGCAGTTGCGCCGCACCGATGCTGGCGGTGGTGGGCGTGGGAAAGCTCCGGACGGGAAGGTGCTCGGCCTCGGTCAGTTCGCGCAGGCGCTCGGCGATGGCGACGGCCACTTCCTCGCTGGCGTCGGGCAGCAACACGCCGAACTCCTCGCCGCCCAGGCGGGCGAAGAAGTCGTATTCGCGCAGGTGGGGTTGGAGGAGAGTCGTGAAGCGCCGCAGCGTCTCGTCCCCGACGGCGTGGCCGAGGGTGTCGTTGATGGACTTGAAGCGGTCGAGGTCGATCATCAGCACCGACAGCGGCGTGCCCTTGCGCCGGCAGCGGGACAGCTCCGATTCGGCCCGCGCGTAGAAGACGCGGCGATTGCCGATGCCGGTCAGCGCGTCCTGCGTAGCGAGCCGGTCCAGTTCGGAGGCGAGCTGGTCGACGATCATCAGGGCGAAACCGAGGCTCAACAGCATCGTGATGATGTGGGCGCCGCCGAGGATCAGGCCGTGCCAGAAGCTGGGCGCGAAGAGATTGGGCGGCGGGCTGTCCGAGAGTATGGCGTAGGCCAGGCGTGCCGCCATCAGCACGCAGCCGATGAAAAAGAGCAGGCCGCTGAAGCGGTGCGATACCGGCTTCCTCTCGGAGAGCGGCAGCAGCAGGCGGGCGGCACTGAGACCGGTGAGGATGACGAGCGCGACGGACAGCGTGCCGACCGCCATGTGATAGGGCGCCGCGGAAGTCCACAGCGCCGCGAAGATGGTCCCGGCGGCGGCCACGATCGCGCCGGCCAGCCGGTTGCTGGGCCTGTCGCCGAGCAGTCGCTGGATGGCCAGGTAGTAGAGCGCGACGGTCAGCACCAGCAGGGTGTTGCCGCCGACGCGGGCGGAAAGGTCGTTGGCGGTCTGCGACAGGCCGAGCAGCAGCAGGCCGATGGCGAGCGCGAAGTTGGCGCCGGTCCAGTGCCAGACGCCGCGCACGTTGGCCGAGTAGAAGCGCGAGACGGCCAGCAGCGCCAGCGCGGTGGGGACCGCCGTGAAGGCCATCAGCAGCAGGATGGTGCGGGCGTCGAGTTGCGGCACGCTGTCAGGCCTCCGCCACGAGCAGGGAAGCGCCGAGCAGGGCGCGCCGCCTCAGCCAGGGGCTGGGACGGTAACGCGGATCGCCGGAACCGGCCTGCAGGTTCTCGAGAATTTCCAGCACGGTGCGCGCGCCGAGGGCGTCGCCCAGCGCCAGCGGGCCCTTCGGGTATCCGAGGCCGAGGGTGACGGCGCGGTCGATGTCTTTCGGCGTGGCGACGCCCTGCTGGGCGATGTCGCAGCCGATGTTCACGATGTGCGCCAGCACGCGCTGCACGACCAGGCCGGCGCTGTCGCGCACGACCGAGGCCGGCATGCCGTCGGCTGCGAAGAGGCCGTGTGCCGCCGTGCGCATGTCCGGCGCCGTGAGCGGCGTGGTCATCACGGTGCGGTGCCGTTCGAGACCGGGCAGGACGTCGATGGCGACGGTGCGCGCCGGATCGAGGCCTTCGCGTGCAGCGCAGGTCGAGGCGTCCTCGCCGAGCGGGGTGACGACGCAGAGGGCGCCGTCCTGCGGCGACTGACTTTCCTCGAGCGTGCCGCCGAGCCGACGCACCAGATCGCGCACCGCGGCCGCGTAAGCCGGGCGGGCGGGGCTGACCCAGACGCGCACCGGACGGACGGAAGGGGCGGGCGGCAGCGGCACGGCCTGCTGCCTGCCGTCCTCGTAGCCGTAGAAGCCGCGCCCGCTCTTGCGGCCCAGCATGCCGCCAGCGAGCCGTTGCGCCGCCAGCGCGGAGGGGCGGTAGCGCGGCTCTTCATAGTACTGGCGGTAGATGGATTCCATCACCGGATGCGAGACATCGAGGCCGGTGAGGTCGAGCAGTTCGAATGGCCCCATGCGGAACCCGGCGGCTTCGCGCAGGATGGCATCGATGACATGGAATTCGGCCACATTCTCGCCGAGCAGGCGCAGCGCCTCGGTGACGTAGCCGCGGCCGGCGTGGTTCACGATGAAGCCCGGGGTGTCCTTCGCGCGCACCGGCGCGTGGCCCATGCGGCGCGACAGCGCGGTGAGCGCCTCGCCCACCCAGGGTTCGCTGAGCAGGGCGTCGACGACTTCGACCACCTTCATCAGCGGCACCGGATTGAAGAAGTGACAGCCGGCGACGCGGCCGGGCCGCTTGCAGGCGGCGGCGATCTGCGTCACGGACAGCGAGGAAGTGTTGCTGGCGAGGATGCAGTCCTCGCCGACGATGTCTTCCAGGGCGCGGAACAGGTCGCGCTTGGCCTCCAGCTTCTCGACGATGGCCTCGATGACGACCTGACAGGGCGCGAAGGCTTCCAGGGCGGTGGCCGGCTCGATCCGGGCCGTTGCGGCATCGGCTGCGTCCTGCGCGATCCGGCCCTTGGCGGCCAGCCCGGCCAGCGTCGCGGCGATGGCGCCCCGCGCCTGGACGGCGGCCCCCGGCGCGAGATCGAAGAGCAGGACGCGAATGCCGGCCTGGGCGGCGATCTGCGCGATGCCGCGCCCCATGGCGCCGGCGCCGGCGATGCCGAGCGTCAGGTTGGGGGACTGGATGTCGGGTGTCATGTCGGTCGAATTGGGGGGCACGGAAGTATAAGTCACGATTGAACGGGAGTGTCCCTTCCATTACCATCGGCAAATCATAACGATTACGGAGCGGAGGGGACTATGTACCGCAAGGTGCTGCTGGCCTACGACGGTTCGCAGAGCGGGAGGACCGCGCTGCTCGAGTGCGCCGACATCAACAATTTCCTGCACGCGGAGATCCACCTCCTGGCAGTGGCGCCGCTGATGGCCGGAATCTACCTGTCCGAAGGTTTCGTGCCCGACACCCTGCAGGAAGACGAGAACCGGCGCTTCGGGGAAATCCTCGACGAGGGGCTGAAGCTGCTGGCGGAGAAGGGTGTCAGGGCAGAAGGCCACGTCGTCACCGGCGAGCCGGTCGACGAGATCTGCCGCCTCGCCGGCGAGCTGGGCGCCGATCTGATCGTCGTCGGCCACCGCAAGCATGCCTTCTTCATGTCGCGCTGGTGGAAGGGTTCGGTCGGCGCCACCCTCATCGAGGATGCGCCCTGCAGCGTGCTGATTGCGCTCGCCCGATGAGTCGCCTCAGGCCGGATCGGGCTTGAGACTCACCACAGCTTCCACCAGGGTTCCTGGCGGTCGAGGCCGCGCTTGTAATAGTCGCTGTTGGGGAAGTTGGTGCGCATGACGCGCTCGGCGTCGTCGCGCAGGTCGTTCAGGCCGAGCGCGTCGTAGCCTTTCACCATGATGAACAGCGCCTCCTCGTTGGCCGGCGCGTCGAGATAGGTCTTCACCGCGAATTGGGCGCGGCTGACGGCGGCGACGTAGGCGCCGCGCTTCATGTAGTAGCGGGCGACGTGCACCTCGTGCGAGGCCAGCGCGTTCACCAGGTATTTCATGCGCGCCGTGGCGTCGGGCGCGTACTTGCTGTTGGGGAATTTGGCCACCAGTTCCTTGAAGGCATCGAAGGCCTCCCGCGCCGCCTTCGGGTCGCGCTCGGACTGGTCCTGCAGGCTGATGTAGCCCATGATGCCGAGATCCTCGTTGAAGTTCACCAGGCCCTTCAGGTAATACACGTAGTCGACGTTGGGATGGTTCGGGTGCAGCTTGATGAAGCGGTCGCAGGCGGCGATGGCGGAAGCCGGCTCGTTGGCCTTGTAATAGGCGTAGGCGATCTCGATCTGCGCCTGCTGCGCGTAACGGCCGTAGGGATAGCGCGACTCGAGGATCTCGAAGTATTTGACGGCCTTGTCGTAGGAGCCGTCGCCCATGGCTTCCTTCGCGGCGGAATACAGGCGGTTGGCCGACCAGCCGGCAGTCTCGTCTTTCAGCTCGGGCAGCAGGCCGCAGCCGCCGATCAGCAAGGCGAGAATTAACGCTAGACTACGCATGATGGATTCCCTGCAAAGAAAGCGCGCCGATTATAGCGCAAAGCCCTCGTCGCCCCCGGTGCGCATTCTGGAAATTCCCGCCGACTGCGCCGGACTGCGCCTCGACCAGGCGCTGGCGCGCCTGCTGCCCGAGCACTCGCGCAGCCGCCTCGCCGCCTGGATCCGTCAGGGAAAAGTCAGTCTCGGCGACACGGCGGCGGATGCCAAGCGCAAGGTGTATGGCGGCGAGCGGATC
>JBDHRL010000161.1:0-4180 GCA_039807535.1 Rhodocyclaceae bacterium | reverse complement strand
CGGGGGCGGATGTCGACAAGGCCTACGCGGCCGTCGGCCCGGACACGGTGGCGAAATTCCTGTTCACCTCGGGCTCCACCGGCGAGCCGAAGGGCGTCATCAACACCCAGCGCATGCTCTGCTCGAACCAGCAGGCCATCGCCCAGGTCTGGCCCTTCCTCACCGAGACGCCGCCGGTGGTCGTCGACTGGCTGCCGTGGAACCACACCTTCGGCGCCAACCACAACTTCAACATGGTGCTCGCCAACGGCGGCACGCTCTACATCGACGACGGCAAGCCGGTGCCCGGTCTCATCGAAAAGACCGTGGCCAACCTGCGCGAAGTGTCGCCGACCATCTATTTCAACGTGCCGCGCGGCTTCGATGCGCTGATTCCCTTCCTGGAGAAGGACGCCGCGCTGCGCAAGAATTTCTTCCGCGACCTGCAGATGATCTTCTACGCTGCCGCGGCCCTGCCGCAGAATCTGTGGGAGAAGCTGGAGGACCTATCCGTCGGCGAGCGCGGCAAGCGCACGGTGATGGTCTCGGCCTGGGGCGCGACGGAGACCGCGCCGATGGTCACCACGGTGCACTTCGAGATCGACCGCGCCGGCGTCATCGGCCTGCCGGCGCCGGGCACCGAGGTGAAACTGGTGCCGAACGAGAACAAGCTGGAGCTGCGCGTGCGCGGGCCCAACGTCACCCCCGGCTACTGGAAGCGGGCGGACCTGACGCACGAGGCTTTCGACGACGAGGGCTTCTACCGCATCGGCGATGCCGGCCGCTTCGCCGACCCGGCCGACCCGGTGAAGGGCATCGAGTTCGACGGCCGCATCGCCGAGGATTTCAAGCTGATGAGCGGCGTCTGGGTGCATGTCGGCGCGCTGCGGGTGAAGGCGCTCGCCCTGCTGGCGCCGGTGGCGCAGGACATCGTCGTCGCCGGGCATGATCGCGAGGAAGCCGGCTTCCTCGTCTTCGCCAATCCGCCGGGTTGCCGCGCCCTCTGCCCGGACCTGCCGGCGGACGCGCCGCTCGAGCAGGTGCTGGCCGACGCGCGCGTCGCCGCGCGCATGAAGGAAGGCATGGCGAAGCTGAAGCTGGAGGGCGGCGGCAGTTCCACCTATGCCACGCGTGCGCTGCTGATGGCGGAGCCGCCCTCGATCGACGCCAACGAGATCACCGACAAGGGCTACATCAACCAGCGCGCGGTGCTGACGCGCCGCACCGCGCTGGTTGGGCGCCTGTATGCGGAGCCGACCGATACCGCAGTGATCAAGCTTTAAAAGTCAGTCCCCACAGCACGGCGAAATGCCTCCCGAAAGCGGAGGCCGGGGACTTTTTGACCGGATTTTTTGCAGGAGCCACGAAATGAGCGAAGTAGTGAATGCTTCGATGCAGGGCGACATCGCCGTCGTCACGGTCGACAGCCCCCCCGTCAACACCCTCTCGCGCGAAGTGCGCGCCGGACTCAAGGCCGCCTTCGAATCCCTGCGCGGCAACGCCGCCGTGAAGGGCATCGTGCTGGCCTGCGCCGGCAAGACCTTCCTCTCCGGCGGCGACATGCGCGAGTTCGAGACCGGCGTGCAGGCGCCCGGCTACCACGAGGTGCTGCGCCTGATCGAGGACAGCGCCGTGCCGGTGGTGGCGGCGCTCTACGGCACGGTGATGGGCGGTGGCGTCGAGACGGCCATCGCCTGCCACTACCGCGTCGCGCAGCAGGGGACGAAGCTCGGCCTGCCCGAGATCACCCTCGGCATCATCCCCGGTGCCGGCGGCACGCAGCGCATGCCGCGCCTGGTCGGCCTCGAGCCGGCGCTCGACATGATGCTCTCCGGCAAGCCGCTGTCCGCGGCCGACGCGGTGAAAGTCAGTCTGGTGGACACGGCGGTGGAGGGTGACGTCACGGCTGCGGCCGTCGCTTACGCACGCGAACTCGTCGCTGCCGGCAAGGGTCCGCGCCGCACGCGCGAGATGCCCGTCGCCGGGGTCGACCGGGCCGGCGAGATCCTCTCCGCGCGCCGCGCCCAGTTCGGCAGGACGTTCAGGAACCGCAACTCGCCGAATGTCCTGCTCGACGCCGTGCAGGCGGCGGTCGACCTGCCCTTCGACGAAGGCATCAAGCGCGAGCGCGAGCTGTCGAACCAGGTCGAGCGCGCCGTCGAAGGGCGCGCCTACCGCCACCTCTTCTTCGCCGAGCGCGAGCTGCGAAAAATTCCCGGCCTGCCGGCCGACGCCAGGTCGCGTGCGGTCAGGCGCGTCGGCATCGTCGGCGCCGGCACCATGGGCGGCGGCATCGGCATGTGCTTCGCCAACGCCGGCATCCCGGTGACGATCGTCGACGCCAAGCAGGAGGCGCTCGACCGGGGACTCGCCACCGTCCGCAAGAACTACGAGCGTTCGGTGTTGCGCGGCAGCCTGAAGGCGGAGCAGATGGAGCAGCGGCTGGCGCTGATTCAGCCGACGCTCGACTACGCCGCGCTGGCCGATGCCGACCTGATCATCGAGGCGGTGTTCGAGAACATGGCGCTGAAGAAGGACATCTTCAGGAAGCTCGACGCCGTGGCCAAACCCGGCGCCGTGCTCGGCACCAACACCTCGACGCTCGACATCGACGAGATCGCCGCGGAGACGAAGCGCCCGCAGGATGTCATCGGCCTGCATTTCTTCAGCCCGGCCAACGTCATGCGGCTGCTCGAGATCGTGCAGTGCGCGAAGACCGCGCCGGACGTGGTGATGACGGCGCTCGACGTCGCGAAAACGATCAAGAAGGTCGGCGTCGTCGCCAAGGTCTGCTACGGCTTCATCGGCAACCGCATGATGGACCCCTACGGCCGCGAGGCCGAGCGCTGCGTGCTGGAAGGGGCGACGCCGGCGGAGGTCGACGCCGCGCTGGAGGACTTCGGCATGGCGATGGGCATCCTCGCCGTGTACGACATGGCCGGCATCGACATCGGCCACCTCACGCGTGTCGAGCGTGCCCACCTGCTGCCGAAGGACCCGGCCTTCTACCGCCCCTCGGCCATGCTCACCGAGCGCGGCTGGCTCGGCCAGAAGGCGGGGCGCGGCTACTACCGCTACGACGGTGCCGACCGCAAGCGCACGCCGGACCCGGAGGCGATCGCGATGTTCGCCGAGGAGGCGAAGCGCCTCGGCGTGCCGCAGCGCAAGCCCTCGAAGCAGGAGATCCAGGAGCGCTGCCTCTACGCGATGATCAACGAAGGCGCGCGCATCCTCGAAGAAGGCGTCGCCGTCCGCGCCTCCGACATCGATATCGCCTACACCGCCGGCTACGGCTTCCCGCGCTATCGCGGCGGCCCGATGTTCTACGCCGACACCGTCGGTCTGAAGGCCATCTACGACAGGATCCTCGCGTTCCGGAAGGTGCTCGACCCGCAATACTGGCAGCCGGCGCCGCTGCTGGAGAAGCTGGCGAAAGCCGGCGGCAGCTTCGCGCAATGGCAGGCCGAAAGAAAGGTGTAGTCATGAGCAAGGCATTCATCCCCTATGGCAGCTACTGGTCTACGCCCTTCGCCAAGTGGCAGGGCGCGCTGGCCAACCTGAACAGCATCCGCCTTGCCGCCGAAGTCGGCCGCACCTTCCTCGAGGCGAAGCGCATCCCGAAAGGGCGCATCGACCTCGGCATCCTCGGCATCACCAATCCGCAGCCGGGCAGCTTCTACGGCCTGCCCTGGCTCACCGGCCTGCTCGGCCTGGAAAGCGTACCCGGGCCGACGGTGCAGCAGGCCTGCGCGACCGGCGCGCGGGCGCTGCAGATGGCGGCGGCGGAAGTCGCCCAGGGCGGCGCCGGCTGCGCCCTGGTGGTGTGCGCCGATCGCATGTCCAACGGCCCGGTCGTGTACTACCCCGATCCCACGGCGCCGGGCGGCAATGGCCAGACCGAGAAATGGACGCTGGACAACTTCGGCCACGACCCTTTCGCGAAGAACGCCATGATCGACACGGCCGAGAACGCCTCGGCACGCCTGGGCATCGGCACGACCGAGCTGAACGAGGTGACGCTGGCGCGCTACGCCCAGTACCAGGCGGCGCTCGCCGACGACCGCGCCTTCCAGCGCCGCTACATGGTCGAGGCGCCGCTCTCCGACGCCGGCTTTCGCAGGCAGACCGGCGCGCTTTCCGCCGACGAAGGCATCTTTGCCACCACCGCCGAGGGCCTCGCCAGGCTCAAGCCGGTCAAGCC
>JBDHRL010000023.1:0-25285 GCA_039807535.1 Rhodocyclaceae bacterium | reverse complement strand
CGTGCGGGTGAACGCCGTCGCCCCCGGCCCGATCCTGTGGCCGGAGGACGGCTCCTTCGACGCCGCGGCCCAGGCCAGCGTCGTCTCGCGCACCCTGCTCAAGCGCTGCGGCGATCCGGCCGACATCGCCCGCACGGTGCGCTTCCTGATTGCCGACGCGCCCTTCATCACCGGCCAGGTCATCGCCGTCGACGGCGGCCGGAGCGTGGTGCTGTGAGCGCTTATCTGGAAGCCCTGCTGCCCGAGGCGCTGGGGGAGAAGGAACGCCACGAGGCCAACAAGCTGGCCAAGCGCCTGCGCCGCAACGTCGGCCAGGCCATCGGCGACTTCAACATGATCGAGGACGGCGACCGCGTCATGGTCTGCCTGTCCGGCGGCAAGGACAGCCACGCGCTCCTCGACATCCTGCTGCAGCTGCGCGAGATCGCGCCGGTGCGCTTCGATCTGGTCGCGGTGAACCTCGACCAGAAGCAGCCGGGCTTCCCGGCCGAGGTGCTGCCGGCGTACCTCAAGGGCCTCGGCGTGCCCTTCCACATCGAGGAGCAGGACACCTACTCGGTGGTCAAACGGGTGATTCCCGAGGGCAAGACCACCTGCTCGCTCTGCTCGCGCCTGCGCCGCGGCGTGCTCTACCGCGTCGCCGGCGAGCTTCAAGCCACCAAGATCGCACTCGGCCACCACCGCGACGACATCCTCGAGACGCTGTTCCTCAACATGTTCTACGGCGGCAAGCTGAAGGCCATGCCGCCCAAGCTCGTCTCCGACGACGGCCGCCACATCGTCATCCGCCCGCTCGCCTACTGCCGCGAGCGCGACCTCGAGGCCTGGGCGCAACTGCGCCGCTTCCCCATCATCCCCTGCGACCTGTGCGGCTCGCAGGAACAGTTGAAGCGCAAGGAAACCAAGGCGCTGCTGCGCGAGTGGGACAGGCGCTTTCCCGGCCGCGTCGAGAAGATCTTCGCCGCGCTCGGCAACGTCGCGCCCTCGCACCTGGCCGACCCGAAGCTCTACGACTTCCGCAACCTGAAGGCCACCGGCCGGCCCGACCCCGAGGGCGACCGCGCCTTCGATCCCGACGAGTTCGACGACCCTTCGGTCATCCCGCTTCGCGGCGGCGATGTTTGATATGATTCGCGGCTAAAGGGAGCCGGGGATCACAGAATCCGCATGAACGCCAAGGAAAGCACCAAAGTCGAACGCAACCTCTGCGTGCTCTTCGCCGACGTCTCCGGCAGCACCCGGCTGTACGAGAAGCTGGGCGACAAGGAAGCGCTGCACGCCGTCGAGCGCTGCATCAACCGCATGACGCGCGCCACCGAGCAGTTCAAGGGCCGCGTCATCAAGACCATCGGCGACGAAGTCATGGCGGTGTTCGACACGGCCGAAGCGTGCATGGACGCCGCCTGCTCCATGCAGCAGCGCGTGGACGACCTGCCGCCGGTCTCCGGCATCAAGCTGGCCATCCGCGTCGGTTTCCACTTCGGCCCGACCATCGAGGAGGCCAGGGACGTCTTCGGCGACACGGTCAACACGGCGGCGCGCATGGCCGGGCTGGCCAAGGCCGGCCAGATCATCACCACCGCCGAGACGGTCGGCGCCCTGCCGACGCTGCTGCAGCAATCCACTCGCGAGATCGACGCGCTGTCCGTCAAGGGCAAGGCCGAGGACGTGCGCGTCTGCGAGGTGCTCTGGCAGGAATCGGACGATCTCACCATGAAGTCCGCCAGTGTCGCCGCCGCCCCCGTTGCCGCGCGCCTGACCGTGCGTCACGGCGGAGAAGTGAAGGTGCTCGATCCCGGTCATGGCCTTTTCTCGCTCGGCCGCGACGCCGCCAGCGACATCATGATCGCCGACCGCCGCGCCTCGCGCACCCACGCCCGCATCGAGCGGCGGCGCGACAAGTTCGTGCTGATCGACCAGAGCACCAACGGCACCTACGTCACCTTCGAGGGCGAGGCCGAGTTCGCCCTCAAGCGCGAGGAGGTCATCCTGCGCGGCAAGGGGCGCATCAGCTTCGGCCATGCCTGCGACGCAAACTCCGAGGTGGTCGAATTCAAGGTCGGCTGAACGCCGCCCGGACACGAATGACGAAGGCCCCTGGACGGGGCCTTCGGCGTTTACATGCTGATCTTCTTCAGCATCTCGGGGTTCTTCACCACCGCCTCGCGGCGTGAAGGCGGCGCCTCGATCAGCGCCGCCGGCGGCAAGGTGTCGAGGCGGGAGAGGATGGCGGCTTCCTTGCAGCCGGCTTCCAGCACGACGACGACCTCGCTGCCGCTGCCCGCGCCGGCGGCATTGAAGCATTGCTTGCCGAGCTTGTGGTTGAGCGGCTTGAGAATGTCCGCCTGGACCAGCTCGGCCGGGTTGGCCAGGCCGCCGGACAGCTCGAGGTCGAACACGGCCTCGCTCGATCCGCTCGAGGAAAGGTTCGCCGCCAGCACGCCGCGCAAGCCGTTCAGCTCGTGCATCAGTGCCTGGGCGGTGTCCTTGCCCGGCAGCCCGCCCAGCTTCAGGCGCACCTTCTGGCCGCTGAAGTGGAAATGGGAGAGGAAGAAGCCCTTGGAGAACTCCTCGCCGATCAGCTTGCCGATGTCGCGCAGCGCCTCGTCCTCCGTCGCCCAGCTGGTCTTTTCGGGGATCTGGGTGTTGTAGTAGATCTCCTCGCCGCTGCGCTTGTCGGTGGCCTTCACCGTCCACGAGGTCAGCACGAACTTCTCCACCGTGATGCCCGAGGCGGCCAGCTTGGCCGACAGCTTCCTGAATTTCGCCTCGCCGGTGACGGCGAAGTCGGCGCCGCCCTTGCCGTCCTTCGCCATGTCGTCGTTCCACAGGCGGAAGCCGAAGGAGTGGATGCGTTCCTTGAGCAGGTTCTCGGCCACCGGCGAGCGCTGCGCCGGCGCGGCGGGGTCGCCCTCGGCGCTCTTGGCGGTGATCGCCACCGAGATTTTCGGATCGCCGTTGTTGCGGATGAACTCGACGCGCTCCTCACGCGACATCTGGTTGAGCGATTTCTGCACGTCGCGCACGCGCACCGTGGCGCGGGTGGCGAGCGACATGAGGCCGTCTTTGCCCAGCTGCGGCGGCTGTTCCTCGAGTACGGCCTGGATGAAGTCGCCGCTGCGGGCGAGCAGCTTGTCGCGCACCAGCGCGTAGTTCTTGGCGAGGGAGCCCTGCTCGACATAGAGGCCGACCGCCTTCTCGATGACCTGGCGCCTGGCGTCCTCGCGCAGGTCGGCGTTGAGCAGTCCCTTGTCGTTCTGGTAGCGCGGGTCGGCCGGGTCGGCCAGGCCGAGGGCGCTGATGACCATGATGCCGCTGCTGGCCGGCGCGGCCGGGGCCTCGGCCGCGGGGGCGGCGGCGGGCGTCGCCGCGGGCTGCGGCGCGCCGCCCCTGCCCACGAAGACATAGGCCGCGGCGCCCAGGCCGATCACGGCGATGCCGGCGACGAGGGCCAGCGCCAGGCCGGGCGAGGATTTCCGCGCCGATGCCGGCTGCGCGGCGGTTGCGGCTTTCGGTGCGGCAGCCGTCCGCTCGGTGGCGAGGGTCTGCTCGGCGGCATCCACCAGCGTGGCCTCGGCATCGTTCACCAGGGTGGCGTCGCCATCGCCCGGCACGGCCTGGCCGGCGGCGGCCATTTTCAGGGCGATGGCGAACTCGCGGCCGTTCTGGAAGCGCTCGTCGGGACGCTTGGCCAGTGCCTTGCGCATGAGGGCGTCGAAGGGCCGCGGCACCTGGACATTGAGCGCGGACGGCGCCGGCGGTTCCTCCTTCAGCACCTTGTGCATGATGGTGGTGAGCGCGCCGGTGAACGGCTTCTCGCCGGTGAGGAACTGGTAGAGGATGACGCCGGCCGAGAAGAGGTCCGAGCGGCCGTCGACGGTCTGGCCCATGAACTGCTCGGGCGACATGTAGCTCGGCGTGCCGAGCACCGAGCCGGCCTGCGTCAGGTTGGACGACTCGATGCGGGCGATGCCGAAATCGGCCACCTTCACGGTGCCGTCCTCGAGCAGGATGATGTTGGCCGGCTTGACGTCGCGATGCACGACGCCGTTCTTGTGGGAGTAGTCGAGCGCGTCGAGCAACTGGCCCATGATGCGCACGATCTCCGCCAGCGGGAAGCGCTCGTCGGCGTCGAAGCGGTCCTTCAGCTCGCGCCCTTCGACGAACTCCATGGCGATGAAGGCGGTGCCACCCGCGGTTCCGCCGTCGGGGCCGGGCTCTTCGCCGTACTCGTAGATCTGGACGATGTTGGGGTGGTTGAGCCGGCCGGCGGCCTGCGCCTCGCGCTTGAAGCGGGCGAGGATCTCCTCGACCTCGGCGCGGTCGAGCTGGTCGCGGCGTACGGTTTTCAGCGCCACGCGGCGGGCGATCATCGGGTCGAAGCCTTCGTACACCACGCCCATCGCGCCCTGCCCCAGCTCGCGCCGGATCTCGTATTTGCCGAGCTTCTTGAGTTCAGTCATGCCGCTCTCCCTCAGCTTGCGTCGGTCGGAGTGCACGCCCCGCCGCCGGGCCGGTCAATAACCGGAGCGGGCGTAGCCCGCGAACCCCCGTCACCCCCTTCCTCGAGAAGGGGGCTGGGGGGAAGGCACTCACTTGTGCTTGGAGTCGATTTCCCAGACGTTCTTCTGCACCAGGCGCTGCACCATGCCGTCGAGCGTCAGCCCGCCAGCCTCGCCGCTGGAGAAGCCCATCACCGAGGTCGACTTGGCGCCCAGTTCCATCTTCTCTTCCGTATAGCCGGTGGCGACCTGCTCGGTGGTGTTGGCGTCGATGATCTTCCAGCGCATGCCGATGATCCAGACACCGGTGGATTCGCGAGTGTCAACCGAGCTGACGACCACGTCGCCCGCTGCGCCGCCGCGGCCGCCGCCGAAGATGCCGATCAACGCGCCGATCGGCCGGCCGCTGAAGCCTTCCTGCGCCTGCGCCACCTGCTCGGCCTTGAGGATGTCGAATTTCATGACCCACTTGGTGGTTTTCAGCTTGCCCTTCTGCAGGTATTTGCGCGCCGCCTGCGGGTCGCCCAGATTGTAGGCGAGCTGGAATTCTTGCAGCAGGTGGCCGAGGCTGGAGCGTTCCAGCACCTTGAAGTTGGCCTTGCCGAGTTCCAGTTCGGCAAAGTCGGCGATGTTGTTGGGGCCGAATTTCTGCGCGAAGTTGGCGTTGTTGCTCTTCACCTCGCCCGGGATGACGATGATCATCGGCCCCGGCTTGGCGGCGTTGACGTACTCGACCGGCTTGTACATGCCCTTGTCGGCCATCTCGTTGGCCTTCTGCGAGGTGCTGCTGCCCTGGGTCGGCGAAGGGCTTTCGAAGGTGGGCTGGGCGAGGGCCGGACCGGCCAGGACAAAAAGAGTGAGGCCGAAGGTGCGTAGCGAAGTATTCATGCGGGGGTCCCTGTTCGATCATTTTCCGCCGGCGATGCGGCAATAGTCATTGTAGAGCCTGGCCACGACTTCGTCGGCCTGTTCGTTGACCAGCGTGAGCGCCATGCCGAGCGTGTCGGTGCCGGAATAGGACTCGTCGCGGGCAGTGACGTTGGAAATCGTCTTGCCGCCGGCCGAGACCAGCGTGAAGCCCATGTGCACGGCGACTTCGTTGATCCTCAGCACCGGATTGATGCCGGTCTGCGTGGTGATCAGGCCGCGCAGGATGAAATTGGCGCCGAGTTTCCTCGATGCGGCGATGGCGGCGTCGGGATCGTTGCGGAAGTGCGCCTCGATCTCCGCCTGGGCGATCTGCGCGCGAATCTCTTCCTGGGTGTAGGTCTTCAGGCCAAGGGCACGCAGGCGGTGATTGATGGCCTGGAAATGCGGACCGTAGCGGCTCTGCGTGGTGTTAAAGCCGTTGGCCGTCCGCTCGGCGATGACCACCATGATCTTCTGGTTCTTCAGTTGCTGCTTGCAGGGTGTCGAGACGAGCTGGCCGATGCGCTGGCCGCGCGCCTGCTCCTCGGCCTTGGCCTTGTCTTCCTCCTCGGAGAACTTGAAGGCCTGGGCACTGCCGCAGATCAGGGCCAAAGTCAGTGCGTACGGTACGGCGAGCGACTGGTGGCGCATGGTCGTCCCTCGGTGGCGCAATGCAAGAGGGATAATTTTGACAAAAAAACAGTCTCCGCACAACCGCCGCGGGCGGCTGCGCGGAGACTTGCATTGAGCGTTATGGCGCTGTCTTACTTCTTGGCAGGAGCGGCGGCCGGATTCGCCTCGGCCGGTTTGGCCTCTGCGGGCCTGGCGGCATCCGCCGGCTTGTCGGCCTTCAGGCATTCGCTCATGAAGGCCTTGCGCGCTGCGCCCTTGAGTTGCTTGTCGCCAGCCTCCTTGTTGCAGGCCTTCATCTTGCCCTGCTGGGCCGACTGCTTGTCCTTGAGGCATTCGCTCATGAATTTCTTGCGTTCGTCGCCCTTCTTTTCACCGGCCTTCTCGTTGCAGGCCTTCATGCGCTCCTGCTGCTGGAGCTGCTTTTCGGAAGGCGCCTTCTTGCCGGCGGCGGGAGCGGCAGTTTGCGCCATGGCGAGATTGGCGGCCAGCAGCGAGGCGGCGGCGGCCAGAATCAGTTTCTTCATCGTGCGTTCTCCTTGATCGTTGTCGTCGCGGCGAAGAGGCCGCAGGTGGATGAACGCTCAAGGACATTAACTAGTTGACGTCGTCCTCGCCGTCTTCCATCGCCTGCTTGTGCCGCTCGACGAATTCCTGGGTGCTGTCGATGCCGCGCAACAGCAGGATGGTCGAGCGCACGGCGGCCTCCAGCAGCACCGCCAGGTTGCGGCCGGCCGCCACGGGAATATTGACCTTGCGCACCGGCACGCCGAGGATCTCCTGGGTTTCGGCCCCCAGCGGCAGGCGGTCGATTTCCACCGCGCCCTTTTGCGGCCGCAGCAGGTTCACCACCAGCTTGAGGTTCATCTTGCGCCGGCAGGCGGTTTCGCCGAAGACGGTGCGGATGTTGAGCACGCCGAGGCCGCGCACTTCGAGAAAGTCGCGCAGCATCGGTGGGCAGCGCGCCTCCAGCGAGTTCGGTCCGACCCGGGCGATCTCGGCGATGTCGTCGGACACCAGGCCATGGCCGCGCGAGATGAGCTCCAGCGCCAGCTCGCTTTTCCCCACGCCGGAGTCGCCGGTGATGAGTACGCCCATGCCGAGCACGTCCATCATCACGGCATGCATCTCGACCGTTTCGGCCAGCTGGCGCGACAGCCAGATGCGCAGCATGTCGATGACGATGGCGGCCGACTGCGGCGTGGAAAACAGCGCCGTGCCGGATTGCTCGCAGGTTTCCCGCACCGGGGCATGGATCGGGCAGCCGTCGGCGACGATGACCGCCGGAGGATGGGCGGCGATGATTTCCTGCATGTGGCGGGAGACGCGGATCGCGTGCTGCTTGCCGGCCCAGTTGATCTCGGGTTCGCCGATGACCTGGATGCGATCGGGGTGGATCAGGTTGAGGTGGCCGACCAGGTCGGCCGGTGAGGCGTGTTGCTGGTTGACCCTGATCGGCGCGTCGAGGTTGCCGCTGACGCGCAGCAGTTGCAGGCGTTCGCGGTGATGCTCAAACAGCTGCGCGACGTTCGCCTGCCGCATGGGATTCCCAGCCGGTAAACAGGGCATGAATGGCGGCCGCATCGGCAGCCGCCGTCAGTTGCTCGCGGAAGCTCCGGTCGGAAAACATCTGCGCCAGTTCGGAGAGGATCTGCAGGTGCTGCTCGGTCGCCTGTTCCGGCACCAGCAGCACGAACAGGATGCTCACCGGCTTGCCGTCCGGCGCGTCGAATTGCACCGGCGCGGTCAGGCGCAGGAAGGCGCCGACGGCCTCCTTCAGACCCTTGATGCGCCCGTGCGGGATGGCCACGCCCTGGCCGAGCCCGGTCGAGCCGAGCTTTTCGCGCGCGAACAGGCTGTCGAACACCGCGCTGCGGCCGATGCCCTGGTTGTTCTCGAACAACAGGCCGGCCTGCTCGAAGACGCGCTTCTTGCTGCTGGCTTCGAGGCCAATCTGGACGTTGGTGGGGGGAAGGAGCTTGGCGATCAGGTTCATGATGTCACGGGCCGCGGGGAGTGGCTGTGGGGGCGTACTGATGAAAGCGGCAGGGCGGCTTTGTCGGGGGCTTTCCTTGGCTGGCGGCGGATTATACCGGGAAAGCCCCGCGGGAGCGATTATTCGGTCGCCTGCCGCTTGAGCGCCTCGCGGGCATGTCCGGCCTGTTTCTCCTTGTGCCTGAGCACCTGGCGATCGAGCTTGTCGGCCAGAGCGTCGATGCTGGCATACAGGTTCTCGTCCTGGGCCTCGACGTAGATGTCCCTGCCGCGCACATGCACCGTCACCTCGGCCTTTTGCCGCAGCTTCTCCACCGAGA
Source organism: Rhodocyclaceae bacterium (assembly GCA_039807535.1). GTDB lineage: Bacteria > Pseudomonadota > Gammaproteobacteria > Burkholderiales > Rhodocyclaceae > Desulfobacillus. The sequence goes on along the minus strand of JBDHRL010000023.1, from coordinate 16,929 downwards.
GGATGACATGCGCGGCAGTGACGTGATCGAAGTGCCGGATGACCCGGCCGAGCTTGGCCTGGACGTAATCGCGAATGGCCGGCGTGACTTCGAGATGGTGACCGGTGATGTTGACGTTCATGATGGCTCCCTTCTATGCAGGTCGGCCTTCAGGCCGACAGTGGCGGTTGATGTCGGCCTGAAGGCCGACCTACTAACGGCAATCAGATCGACTTTCTCAGGTTGACCGGCGGGATATTGAGCGCCTCGCGGTACTTGGCGACGGTGCGGCGCGCCACCACGATGCCCTGCTGGCCGAGAATTTCGGCGAGCTGGGCGTCCGACAGCGGCTTCTTGCCGTCCTCGGCGCCGACCAGTTGCTTGATGAGCGCCCGGATGGCCGTCGACGAGGCGGCGCCGCCCGCCTCGGTGGCGACGTGGCTGCCGAAGAAATACTTCAGCTCGTATACGCCGCGCGGCGTAGCCATGTATTTCTGCGTCGTCACGCGCGAGATGGTCGATTCGTGCAGGCCGAGCCGGTCGGCGATCTCGCGCAAGGTCAGCGGGCGCATCGCCACTTCGCCGTGCTCGAAGAACTGGCGCTGGCGGTCGACGATCGTCTGCGAGACGCGCTGAATCGTCTCGAAGCGCTGCTGCACGTTCTTGATCAGCCACTTCGCCTCCTGCAACTGGCTGGAGAGGCCCGAGCCGCGGCTCCCCCGCAGGATGTCGGCGTAGAGGCGGTTGATGCGCAGCTTCGGCATCGCCTCGCCGTTGAGCGAGGCGGTCCACTGGCCGCGCACCTTGCGCACGATCACGTCGGGCACGACGTAGCGCGTGTCGGCCGGCGAGAACTGGGCGCCCGGGCGCGGGTTGAGCGAGCGGATCAGCGCCTGCGCCTCGCGCAGCTCGTCCTCGCTGCAGGCGACGGCCTTCCTCAGGCGCACATAGTCGCGCGCGGCGAGCTGGTCGAGGTGCTTGCGCACGATTTCCAGGGCGAGGTTGCGCGTCCGGGATTCCGGCAGGTTGGCCAGTTGCAGCGCCAGGCATTCCGAGGCGCTGCGCGCACCGATGCCGGGCGGGTCGAAGTTCTGCAGGTGCTTCAGCGCGATCTGCAGCTCGTCGGGATCGATCTCCAATTCGGTCGGCAGCAGATCGACCAGTTCCCCCAGGTCCTGCGCCAGGTAGCCGTCGTCGTCGAGCGCCTCGATCAGCAGCCGCACCAGGCTGCGGTCGCGCTCCGGAAGCGGCAGCATGGCCAGCTGGGCGCCGAGGTGGTCGCGCAGCGAGGTGGCGGCGGCCTGGATCTCGGCGTAGGCAGGCTCGTCGTCGTTGCGGTCGTCGCGCAAGGCCGTCGCGCCGCCCTCGCCGAGCCAGTCGGCGGAGCCGGCGTCGCCGAAATTCGGCTCCGGTGCGGCGCCGTCGAGAGATTCGGTGGGCGCCTGCAGGGCGTCGCCCGAGGCCGAGTAGACGGGCGCCTCCGACGCCGGCTCGTCCTCGCGCTCGAGCAGCGGGTTGTCCTGCAGGAAATTCTCGATCTCCTGATTCAGCTCGAGTGTGGACAACTGCAGCAGACGGATCGACTGCTGCAGCTGCGGCGTCAGGGCGAGGTGCTGCGAGAGCTTGAGCTGAAGGGTCTGTTTCATCGACCGACGGGAAAAGTCGGCAAGGGCCGGGTTGGCGCATCAAAGGCGGAAATGTTCGCCCAGATAGACCTTGCGCACGCTTTCATTGTAGACAATTTCCTCGGGCTTGCCGGCGGCCAGCACCTCGCCCTCGTTGATGATGTAGGCATGATCACAGATGCCCAGGGTCTCGCGCACGTTGTGATCGGTGATCAGCACGCCGATGCCGCGCTCCTTGAGAAAGCGGATGATCTTCTGGATGTCGAGCACGGCGATCGGATCGACGCCTGCGAAAGGCTCGTCGAGCAGGATGAAACGCGGGCGGGTGGCCAGCGCGCGGCAGATCTCGACGCGGCGCCGCTCGCCGCCGGACAGCGAAATGGCCGTGTTGTCGCGCAGATGGGCAATGTGCAGCTCGGCGAGCAGCTCTTCCAGGCGCTGCTCGATCTCTTCTTCGGTAAGCGCCTGCAATTCGAGCACGGCGCGAATGTTCTCCGCCACGTTGAGCTTGCGGAACACCGAGATTTCCTGCGGCAGATAGGACAGCCCGAGGCGGGCGCGCCGGTGGATCGGCATGTGCGTCAGCACCTCGCCGTCGATGTCGATCTCGCCGCCGTCGGCGCCCACCAGGCCGACGATCATGTAGAAGCAGGTGGTCTTGCCGGCGCCATTGGGGCCGAGCAGGCCGACCACCTCGCCGCTCTTCACCTCGAAGGAGACGTCCTTGACGACGGTGCGCGACTTGTATTTCTTGCGCAGGCCGGTGACCTTGAGCAGACTCATTCTTCTCGTTCCTTGAGCACCTTGCGGATGATGTCGGCGGCGAAGCCGCGCTGTTGCAGGAAGCGCGCCTGCCGCGCATAGCCGGCCCGGTCGGCCGGGGCGGCAGCGAACTTGCGCCGCCAGACTTCGCGGGCTCGCGCGATCTCGCTGTCTGCGCCTGCCGGCAAGGCCGCTGCGATGAGCTCGTCGGCGATGCCCTTCGCGCGCAGGTCGTGGCACAGCCGTGCGTTGCCGAAGCGCGCCGCGCGCGAGAATACCAGCGATTCGGCGAAGCGCGCATCGGAGAGCAGGCCGGCCTGTTCGAGCTGGTCGAGCACGGTCTGGATGTCCTCGGCGGTGGCGTCGGCGGCGAGCTTGCGGGCCAGTTCGGCACGGGAATGCTCGCGGCGGGCAAGCAGCCGCAACGCCCTGGATTTCAGCCCGTCGCTCAAGCCTCGGCCGCGACGGCGGCCTGCTGCGCCGCGACGCCGACGGCGGCGCGCACCCTGTTCTCGATCTCGCGCGCCATCTCCGGATGCTCCTTGAGGTATTCGCGCGCGTTGTCCTTGCCCTGGCCGATGCGCTCGCCGTTGTAGGCATACCAGGCGCCGGACTTCTCGACCAGCTTGTGATTCACGCCGAGCTCGATGATCTCGCCCTCGCGCGAAATGCCCTCGCCGTAGAGGATGTCGAATTCGGCCTGGCGGAAGGGCGGCGCCACCTTGTTCTTGACGACCTTGACGCGCGTCTCGGAGCCGACCACCTCCTCGCCGCGCTTGATGCTGCCGGTGCGGCGGATGTCGAGGCGCACCGACGAGTAGAACTTCAGCGCATTGCCGCCGGTGGTGGTCTCGGGGTTGCCGAACATGACGCCGATCTTCATGCGGATCTGGTTGATGAAGATCACCAGGGTGTTGGTGCGCTTGATGTTGGCGGTGAGCTTGCGCAGCGCCTGGCTCATCAGGCGCGCCTGCAGGCCGGGCAGCTGGTCGCCCATCTCGCCCTCGATCTCGGCCTTCGGTGTCAGCGCGGCGACCGAGTCGATCACCACCACGTCGATGCCGCCCGAGCGCACCAGCATGTCGGCGATCTCGAGGGCCTGCTCGCCGGTGTCCGGCTGGGAGATCAGCAGGTCGGAGACATCCACGCCGAGTTTTTGCGCATACTGCGGGTCGAGGGCGTGCTCGGCGTCGATGAAGGCCGCGGTGCCGCCGAGCTTCTGCATCTCGGCGATGACCTGCAGGGTGAGCGTCGTCTTGCCGGAGGATTCCGGCCCGTAGATCTCGACGACGCGGCCGCGCGGCAGGCCGCCGATGCCCAGCGCGATGTCCAGGCCGAGCGAACCGGTCGATACGACCTGGATGTCGCGATCCACCTCGCCGTCGCCCAGCCGCATGATCGAGCCCTTGCCGAACTGTTTCTCGATCTGGGCCAGAGCCGCCGAGAGCGCCTTGCTTTTGTTGTCATCCATAGTGAGTCCCCAATGAGTTTCGATTGAATTATGGCACACTCTTTGCAGGGTCGGCCGCCGGGCGGGCTGTTAATCAAAAAACCAATAAATCAATCAGTTGATGAGATGTCAGCGCTCGCTTCGGAAAGCCTCCCGAGCAGGCCGTGCAAGGCATGGATCACCGATTGCTTGCGCACCGCCTCGCGGTCGCCGGAGAAAAGCTTCGTCTCCGCCACCGGCACCCCGCCCCGCAGGACCCAGGCGAAGCATACGGTACCCACTGGCTTATCCGGTGAGCCACCCGTCGGCCCCGCCACGCCCGAAATCGCCAGCGCGGCCTGGGCATGGCTGCGCGCGAGCGCCCCGGTCGCCATCTCGGCCACGACCGCCTCGCTGACCGCCCCATGCTCGCGCAAGGTGTCGGCCTTTACGCCGAGCAGTTCCTGCTTGGCGGCGTTGGAATAGGTGACGAAGCCGCGCTCGAACCATTGCGAGCTGCCGCCGGTCGCCGTGACGACTTCCGCGACCCAGCCGCCGGTGCAGGATTCCGCGCAAGCAAGCATTGACTTTCGTTCGAGCAGGGCCTGCCCGACGCGCACCGACAGGTCTTCCAGTTCCTTATCCACCGAACGACACCTTGAAGAGGGCGAGCACCAGCAGGGTATACCCGGCCGCCACCAGATCGTCGAGCATGACGCCGAGGCCGTGCTTCATGCGGCCGTCGATCCAGCGCGCCGGCTGCGGCTTGGTAATGTCGAAGAAGCGGAACCAGATGAAAGCGGCCAGTTGCCAGAGCCAGTCCTCCGGCGCCATCAGCAGCACCAGCCAGAACGGCACGATTTCGTCCCAGACGATCGAACCGTGATCGACCGCGCCGAGCGCACGTCCGGTGCGCCCGGCCGCAAAGACACCGAGGATGAAGGCGGCGAGCAGGAAAACGAGGAAGCCGCCGTCGGAAAAATACGGCCTGATGAGCGGGAACAACAACCAGGCCGCCAGCGTGCCGGCGGTGCCCGGCGCCACCGGCGAGAGGCCGCTGCCGAAGCCGAGGGCGACGAAGTGCGCCGGATGGGCGAAGAGGAATTTCAGGTCGGGTTTCATGTGGCTCGCCCGGCGGTTCATGCGAAATGATCGAAGCCGCGCCGGCCGACGGGCATCGGCCGGCCGGCGTCATCGCGGACGGCGAGTTCCCCTGCCGGCCCCGCGCGCAGGCGGCCGATGCGGGTGAGCGGCAGGTCGAGCCGTGCGGACAGCGCCCCGATGTCCGCGCGCCGCCCGGCGGGGGCGCTGAAGGCCAGCTCGTAGTCGTCGCCGCCGGCGAGCAGGCATTGCTGCGCCAGCGCGGCATCGACGCCGCATTCGAGCGCGACGCGCGGCAGGCCCTCGAAGTCGATGTCGGCGGCCAGCGCGGAGCGTTCCAGGATGTGGCCGATGTCGGCGAGCAGGCCGTCGGAGACGTCGATCGCCGCCGTCGCCAGGCCGCGCAGGGCGAGGCCGAGCGCGACACGCGGCTGCGGACGGTCGAGGGCTGCCTGGCAGCGCATGGCCGCCGTGTCCGGGAGACTGACTTTTCCCTGGCGGTGGTTCAGTCCCAGCGCCGCCAGGCCGGGCGCACCGGACACCCACAGATCGTCGTTTGCTTGGGCGCCGTCGCGGGTGAGTGCCTGCCCCTGCGGCACATCGCCGAAGACGGTGGGCGCGATGTTGAGCGGCCCGCGCGTGGTGTCGCCGCCGATGACGTCCACCCCGAAGGCCTCGGCGCAGGCGAAGAAGCCGCGCGCGAAGGCGGCGATCCAGGTTTCATCGGGTTTCGGCAGGGCCGCCGCCACCACCGCCCAGCGCGGCTGCGCGCCCATGGCGGCAAGGTCGGAGAGATTCACGGCGAGGGCTTTCCAGCCCAGCGCCTCGGGTTCGGCATCGGGCAGGAAATGCGTGCCGGCCACCAGCATGTCGGTGGTCACCACCAGGTCCGTGCCGGGTGTCGGGCGCACGACGGCGCCGTCGTCGCCGACGCCGAGCACCGTGTGCCGCACGGGCCGCGTGAAATGGCGGGCGATCAGTTCGAATTCGGAGGGCCTGTTCTCATTCATTCTGTCGGCAGAATGAATGAGAACAGGCCCCAGGACAAGGGCGTCTTCCGAATGCGGGCTTATTTCTTCTCGGCGGGCGCGGCGGCCGTCGGGGCGGGCGCGGCGGCAGGCGCCTGCGCGCTGCTCGGCGGCGCGGCGGTCTTGGTGCCCGGCTTGCCGAACTCGCTCATGACGTCGCCGCGCAGCGTCAGCGCGTAGGTCATGAAGACCAGCCCGCCGATGAAGAAGGCCAGCACGCCGTAGATCCACCAGTCGGCAAAGTAGTGCTTCGGCTGCTTGTCCTCCGCCGTCTGCGGATTGGCACGCACGATGGGTTGCTTGCTCATATATCCTCCATGGGTTGGGATTTCCTGGCCCTGCCGGGTCGCGCGGCCTCTTCGGGCCGCATCAGTGCGGCAAGCTTGTCCAGCACGCCGTTTACATATTTGTGTCCGTCTGTGCCGCCGTAGCTCTTGGCCAGCTCGATGGCTTCGTTGATCACCACCTTGTAGGGCGCTTCGACGTGGCGCTTCAGCTCGAGGGTGGCGAGCAGCAGGATGGCACGCTCGACCGGCGAGAGTTCGGCATAGGGGCGGTCGAGCTGCGGCTCGATCTGTGCCTGCAGCTCCGCCGCCTCGGCGATGGCGCCGCGCAGCAGCAGGTCGAAGAGGGTGCGGTCGATCTTCTCGAAGCCGGCGACGCCAGCCAGGTGCGCCTCGATCGCCGGCACGTCGTTGCCGGAGAGTTGCCACTGGTAGAGGCCCTGCAGCGCGAATTCGCGCGCGCGTCTTCGAGGCGATTTCATATGGCCTCCGGCCATGTGAAAAGACGGCACTCCCGCCCATCCTCCCCCGCCGGGCGGGGGAGGTGACTGGTCACCCCCGCCCTCGGGGCGGGGGAAGGGGGGAGGGCTGTCATTTTCGGCGAACCTGCCTTAGCAGGTTCGCCATCTCGATGGCGGCCTGGCCGGCTTCCATGCCCTTCTGTGCCATGCGCGAGAGCGCCTGGTCATCGTCCTCGGTGGTGAGCACGCCGTTGGCGATCGGCACGCCGGTGGCGAGCTGCACGTCGGTGATGCCGCGCGCCGACTCGTTGGAGACGATCTCGAAGTGGTAGGTCTCGCCGCGGATGACGCAGCCAAGTGCCACCAGCGCGTCGAAGCGGCCGCTCTGCGCCATGGTCTGCAGCGCCAGGGGCAGCTCGAGCGCGCCGGGCACGCTGACCAGCAGCATGTCGGCGGCGCGCACGCCGAGGCGTTTCAGCTCCGCCGAGCAGCCGCCGAGCAGGCCCTCGCTGACGTCGATGTTGAAGCGGCTCATGGCGATGCCGATGCGCAGGCCGGCGCCCTTCAGGTCCGGGTCGAATTCCTCGATGTCGTCGTAGCGTGCCATTCGTTGTGCCTTTCTCCCGCCCCTTTTCCGGGGAAAGGGGTGACGGTCGTTCGCGGGCCGGACCCGCTCAAAATAGTCAGCTCATGGCCTCGTCGGGCGTGAGGTAGCCGGTGACTTCCAGCCGGAAGCCCGCCATGCTCGGCATCTTGCGCGGGCTGGCGAGCAGTTTCATGCGGCGCACGCCGAGGTCGCGCAGGATCTGAGCGCCGGTGCCGTACAGGCGCGGGTCCCACTTGGCGGCGGGCTTCGCGGCCGCATCGTCTTCCCGCAGGGCGGCGAGGAGATCCGGCGTCGAACTGGCGCGGCGCAGCAGCACGATGACACCGCTGCCGTGCTTGGCAATGGTCCGCATGGCGCGGTCCACGCTGAAGCTGTGGCGGTCACTCTGGCAGTCGAGGAAATCGAGCACGGTGATCGGCTCGTGCACGCGCACCAGGGTTTCCGCCTGCGGATCGATGCGGCCCTTGACCAGCGCGATGTGCACGTCGCCGCTGGTCTTGTCGCGGTAGCCGATCAGGTGGAAGTCGCCGTGCGCACAGGCGACGTCCTTCTCGGCGATGCGCTCGACCAGCGTCTCGTTCTCGTTGCGGTAGTGGATCAGGTCGGCGATGGCGCCGATCTTCAGATTGTGCGCTTTCGCGAACTCGATGAGATCGGGCAGCCGCGCCATGGTGCCGTCGTCCTTGAGGATTTCGCAGATCACCGCCGCCGGCTCGCCGCCGGCGAGCTGGGCGAGGTCGCAGCCGGCCTCGGTGTGGCCGGCGCGCACCAGCACGCCGCCGTTCTGCGCCATGAGCGGGAAGATGTGGCCGGGCTGGACGATGTCCGAAGGCTGCGCGCGCTTGGCCACGGCCGCCTGCACCGTGCGGGCGCGGTCGTGCGCCGAGATGCCGGTGGTGACGCCCTCGGCCGCCTCGATGGAGAGCGTGAAGGCGGTGCCGTGCGGCGAGCGGTTGTCGCGCACCATCAGCGGCAGGTCAAGCTGGCGGCAGCGCGCTTCGGTCAGCGTCAGGCAGATGAGCCCGCGGCCGTGCTTGGCCATGAAGTTGATCGCTTCCGGCGTGACGTACTCGGCGGCCAGCACGAGGTCGCCCTCGTTCTCGCGGTCCTCCTCGTCGACCAGGATGACCATGCGGCCGTCGCGCATGTCGGCGACGATGTCCTTGATGGGGGAAAGTGCGGTCATTGATGCGCCTTCCCCCCATCCCCCCTCCCGGGGAAGGGGGTGACGGTTGTTCGCGGGCTGCGCCCGCTCCGATTCGTTGGCTGCGCCGCCCTTGGGGGCCACGCGGGAGCGTCGCGCCCCGGAACGTGCGCAGCGGAGCGCGGCAATAATTCGGCTCCACTGCGCGGCTTCGCGGGCGCAGGCGTTACGCCGAATTCCCGGCGGGCGGCGTTCATGCGGTCTCCCATGTCATCATGCGCTCGATGTAGCGGGCCACGAGGTCGATCTCGAGATTGACCTGGCTGCCCGCCCGCAGGTGCTTGAGCGTCGTCACCGCCACGGTGTGCGGAATCAGGTTGATGGAAAAGTCAGTCCCCGTGACACGGTTCACCGTCAGGCTGACGCCGTTCACCGTGATCGAGCCCTTGCGCGCGATGTATTTCGCCAGCGGCTTCGGCGCGCGGATCACCAGCTCGTGGCTCTCGCCGACCGGTTCAAACTTCAGCACTTCGCCGACGCCGTCGACATGGCCGGTCACCAGGTGGCCGCCGAGGCGGTCGGCCAGGCGCAGCGCCTTCTCCAGATTGACTTCGCCCGGCGCGTCGAGGCCGACAGTGCAGTCGAGCGTCTCGCGCGAGACATCGACCTTGTAAGCGGGCCTGTCGACCGGGCCGGTTTTCTCGATCACCGTCAGGCAGACGCCGCCGTGGGCGATCGAATCGCCGGGCGCGACGTCGGCAAGGTCGAGGCCGGGGGCCTCGACGGTCAAGCGCAGGCCCTGCTCCAGGGCTTGCAGATGGGTAATCCTGCCAACGGCGGCGACGATTCCGGAAAACACTTTGTTTGCATGGGGAAATATCGGAGAAAGCGGATTCTACCCGCGAACCGCCCGGCGGTGTTTGAGGCCCATCAACCGCCCAGAGCCGAATCGAGAACCTTCGTGAACTTCTCGGGCGGCTGATAACCGACCACGCGCAGGCCCTGGCGCTCCTGTCCCTGGCGGTCGAAGAAGACGATGCCGGGCGGGCCGAAGAGATTGAAGCGCTTGAGCAGCGCCTTGTCTGCGTCGGTGTTGGCGGTGACGTCGGCCTGCAGCAGGATCATGCGCCGCATCTGCGCCGCCACCCCGGCGTCGGAAAAGGTGTACTTCTCCATCTCCTTGCAGGAGACGCACCAGTCGGCATAAAAGTCCAGCATCACCGGCCGGTCGGCCGCCGACAGGCGCGCATCGAGCTCGGTGACGCTCTTCACGCGCTCGAAGGCGACACGCTCGCCCGGCGCCGCGGCGCTGCGCAGGAAACCGAGCGGCTGCAGCGGGTCGCGGCTGCCGCCCACCGCGCCGACCACCAGCGACGCGCCGACGAGCAGCAGCACCATGCCGACGCCCTTCCAGAAGCGCGCCCAGTTGTGCGCGTGCGGCGGCAGCGGATCGACGGCGCGCAGGAAGATCGCCGCACCGATGGCGAGCGCGCCCCAGGCGCCCAGATGCGCCCAGGCCGGCAGCACCGGCGAGACCAGCCAGATGGCCAGCGCCAGCAGCAGCACACCGAAGAATTTCTTCACCGAGTCCATCCACGGCCCGGCGTGCGGCAGCAGCGAGCGCGCCGACACGCCGACGATCACCAGCGGCACACCCTTGCCGAGCGCCATGGCGAAGAGTGCTGCGCCGCCGAGCACGGCATCGCGCGTCTGCGCGATGTAGAGCAGCGCACCGGCCAGCGGCGCCGCCACGCAGGGCCCGACGATCAGCGCCGAGAGCGCGCCCATGGCGGCGACGCCGTGCAGCGAGCCGCCGCGGATGTGGCCGGACTCCTCGGAGAGCCTGCTCTGCAGGAAGGCCGGCAGCTGCAGCTCGTAGAAGCCGAACATCGACAGCGAGAGGACAACGAAGACCAGCGCGAAACCGCCCAGTACCCAGGCGTTCTGCAGGGCGGCCGAGAGCATCGAGCCGGATAGCCCCGCGGCGACGCCGGCGGCGGCGTAGGCCGCCGCCATGCCCAGCACGTAGGCGAGCGAAAGGACGAAGGCGCGGCCCTTGGTGATCTTGTGGCCGTGGCCGACGATGATGCCCGACAGAATCGGATACATCGGGAACACGCAGGGCGTGAGCGCCAGCAGCACGCCGGCGCCGAAGAAAGTGGTGAGGATCAGCCAGAAGCCGGCGTTCTTCAGCAGGCCGGCCAGCTGCGAGGATTCGTCCATGTCCGCGGCGGGGCCGGCGGCGGGCGGCGCCGCGGATGCCGTGCTCATCGCGGCGAGGCTCACCTGCAGCGTCTGCGGATTGGGCGGGTAGCACACGCCCAGGTCGGCGCAGCCCTGCGAGCTGGCCTTCAGGGTGACCGCGTCGAGGCCGGCCGGCGCCGTGAATGGCAGCAGGACGACGACTTCCTTGCGGTAGGTTTCGACGTCACCGAAGAATTCGTCATTCTTGATCTTGCCCGGCGGGAACTGCGGCGTGCCGGCCTTGGCGCCGGCGGGTTCCAGCGCGAACCGGAACTTGTCGCGGTACATGTAGTAGCCCTTGGCGATGTCGTAGCGCACCTCCAGGGTATTGGCGTCGACGCTGCGCGCGGACAGGCGGAAAGCCTGGTCCACTTCGAGCAGTTCCTGGGCCGTGGCGGCGAAGGACAGGCCGAGCAGACAGGGCAGCAGCGACAGGAACAGGCGTCGGATCATGAGAGCGTCATTGGGCCGAGGTCGAGGCCGCCATCCAGGCAAGGTAGCCGGGCAGTCCCTTCTCGATGGGGACAGCGATGATTTCGGGAAGTTCGTAGGGATGGTAGGCGCGGATCGCCTCCTCCAGCGCCACGTAGCGCGCCACGGTGGTCTTGATCAGCAGCGGCACTTCCTCGGCTTCCTCCAGCTTGCCCTCCCAGCGGTACAGCGACTGGCAGGGCGCCAGGATGTTCACACAGGCGGCAAGGCGCTGCTCGACGAGCCGCGTGGCGAGCGCCCGCGCGCTTTCCGCGTCGGGCAGGCTGGTGATGACGAGAAGGGCGTCCATTGGCATGTCATTCTACTGTAGGTCGGCCTTCAGGTCGGTCTTCAGGCCGACCTACTTCAGCAGCCGCCGCCGGGCCAGGCCGAGCGCCAGCCAGAAGGCGGCCACGGCGTAGCCGGCCAGCACGGCGACATGCAGGCCGGCCTGGCCCGGCACTTCGCCGAGAAACAGCGGCCGCGCCAGCTGCACGGCGTGCGACAGCGGCAGCACGGCCGACAGCGCCTGGAAGACCGCCGGCAGCTGCTCGACCGGGAAGAACACCCCCGAGAGCAGGGTCATCGGCGTGACGAAGAGGGTGAAGTAGTACATGAAGAAATCGAAACTCGGCGCCAGCGCCGTCATGACGAGCCCCAGTGCGGCGAAGGCGAGTCCCGCCAGGAACACCAGCGGCAGCACCCACAGCGCCAGCGGCGAAGCCACCAGGCCGAGCGCCGCCGCCACGCCGAGGATCGCCGCGCCGGAGAGCGCGGCCTTGCTCGCCGCCCAGGCGAGCTCGCCCAGCACCAGGTCGTCGAGCGACACCGGTGCGTTGAGGATGGCCTCCCAGGTCTTCTGTACCTGCATGCGCGAGAAGGCCGAGTAGAGCGCCTCGAAGGTGGCGCTGTTCATGGTCGAAAAGCACACCGCGCCGGCGGCGAGGAAGGCGATGTAGGGCACGCCGCCCACCTCCGGCAACAGTGAGCCGATGCCATAGCCGAGGCCCAGCATGTAGATCATCGGATCGGCCAGGTTGCCGAGGATCGACGGGATCGCCAGCTTGCGCCAGACGAGGAAATTGCGCCGCCAGACGGGGATGAAGCGCTGGCCGGGCGCGGGCGGGCGGAAATGGCTCATCTCAGTCCCTCAGATCCCGGCCGGTGAGTTTCAGGAACACGTCTTCCAGGTTCGCCGGGCGATGCAGGTAGCGCAGGCCCTGCCGGCCGGCGAGGTGGTGCAGCAGCGGGCGCGACTCGGCGAGATAGCAGAACGCCGTCTCGCCGGTGACTTCGACGCGGGTGGCGTACTGCGCCGCCTCTTCGCGCGCCCAGTCGGCGGCGCTCCTTTCTCCCGGCTCGCCGTACACCTCCACCACCTCCGGCTCGATGTGCGCGGCGATCACCTCGCGCGGGCTGCCCTCGGCGATGAAGCGGCCGCGGTCCATGATGGCGAGGCGGTGGCAGAGGCGTTCGGCCTCGTCCATGAAATGCGTCGTCAGCAGCACCGTCTTGCCCTGCTGCAGCAATTGCTTGAGGCGCTCCCAGATCAGGTGGCGCGCCTGCGGATCGAGGCCGGTGGTCGGCTCGTCGAGGAACAGGATGTCCGGGTCGTTCACCAGCGCGCGCGCCAGGGTCAGGCGCCGCTTCATGCCGCCGGAGAGGGCATTGATCCTGGCGTCCGCGCGGCCGGCGAGGCCGGCGAACTCGAGCAACTGCGGAATGCGCTCGCGCACGGCGCGGTCGGGCAGGCCGAAGTAGCGGCCGTACACCAGCAGATTCTCCGCCGCCGTGAAGTCCGGGTCGAGATTGTCCATCTGCGGCACGATGCCGACGCGCCCGCGCGCCTCGCGTGCCCGCTCCGGCACCGGCAGGCCGGCGAGGCGGACCGTGCCCGCGTCGGGCCGCGTCAGGCCGAGCGCGCAGCGCAGCGTGGTGGTCTTGCCGGCGCCGTTCGGCCCAAGCAGCCCATAGCACTCGCCCGGGCGCAGCGCGAAAGTCAGTCCCGCCAGCACGGCGGCATCACCGTAGGACTTGCGTAACCCCTCTACGCTCAGCGGGCCCACTGCGACTCGATGATGCGGCGGATGAGGTGCAGCTTGCGGTGGAAGAAGTGGTCGGCGCCGGGCACCACGCTCACCGGCAGCTCGAGCGGTTCGGCCCAGGCCAGCACGTTGGCGAGCGGCACCGTCTCGTCGCGGTCGCCGTGGATGACGATCGTGTCCGGCGCCACCGCCTCGGTGACGTAGCTGCGCGCGCCCTCGACGTAGCCCGCAGCGGTGCCGACCAGCACCAGGCGCCGCGCCGGGTCGCCGGCTTCGGCCAATTGCCTGGCCAGGCGCGTGACGACGTAGGCGCCGAAGGAAAAGCCGCCGAGGTAGAAAGGCAGCGCCGCGCCGAAGCGGGCGCGGGCGTGGGCATGCACGGCAGCGAGGTCGTCCGTCTCGGCGATGCCGTGGTCGTGCGCGCCGGCCGAGGCGCCGACGCCGCGGAAGTTCGGCCGCAGCGTGGCGCAGCCGAGCTCGCGGAACGCCTTCGCCAGCGTGGTCACCACCTTGTTGTCGGCGCTGCCGCCGAAGAGCGGATGCGGATGTGCCACCAGCGCCAATCCCGCCGGCGCCGGTGTCGCCTCGACGAAGACCTCAATGGCGCCGGCCGGGCCGTCGAGCAGAACGCGCTCGTGGCGGGACATCAGTCGAGCTGCAGGCGCTCGACGACCTTGCCCTCGACGAGATGCGACGCGATGATCTCGTCGATGTCCTCCTGGTCAACGTAGGTGTACCAGACCGCCTCGGGATAGACGACGAGGGCCGGCCCTTCTTCGCAGCGGCCGAGGCAGCCGGCGTTGTTGATGCGCACCTTGCCGTCGATCTTCTCGCCCAGCGCCTTCACCTTGTCCTTGCAGTGCTGGAGCATATCGCGGGCGCCGTGGCTGTTGCAGCACATCTCGCCGTTCGGGCGCTGGTTGGTGCAGAAAAAAACATGGCGCTTGTAATGACTCATGATGGCGACTCCGTCGGGTTGGTCAGGTTGTGCCCGCCATTATAGTTCGTCGTATTTCTTCGCATTGCCGCGCGCCTTGTCCACGGGGTATTTCAGCGCGTTCTTGCCGATCTTGGCGCGCACCGCGGCGGCGAGGTCGACCTCCAGGGCGTCGGCCAGTTCGATCAGGTAGATCAGCACATCGGCCAGCTCGTCGCGGATTGCCTCGTGCCTGGCGCCGTGCCGCAGCGACTGACTTTCCGCGGGCGTCAGCCACTGGAAATGCTCGGCCAGCTCCGCCGCCTCGACGATCAGCGCCATCGCCAGATTTTTCGGCGTATGGTAGCGGTCCCACTCGCGCTCGCGCGTGAAATCGCGCAGGCGGTCACGCAGTTCGATGAGCGGGTCGACGCTCACGGCCGCAGCCCCGCTTTTGTGGGGGCGACGTCCCGCTGCACCTTGAATCGTTCCCTCATGATCCCTCTCCCATGCGCGGCCGCGGCAGCATCAGGTAGGGCAGCGCGGCGAAAGGCCACAGGCTGGAAACCAGCTTGGTGAGGCCGTTGAAGTTAAGGAAATGTCCCTGCTGCCAGACAGCCAGCGAGGCCGTGAGGTAGGGATTCTCCGGCGCCAGGTTCACCAGCGCCGTCACGAACAGCAGGGCCAGCGCGGCCAGGATGCGCTGCGCCAGCGGCGGCAGCCAGGTCGCGGCCAGCAGGAGAACGGCGCCCGCCGCCAGCCCCGCCGCATTGCCCGGCGTGACCCACTGCACGAATTGCGCCGCCTTCACCAGCACCGCGTTGGCAAAGGCCTTGATGGCCAGCGGCAGCACCAGCAAGGCCAGCAGCCAGCGGTTGCGCAGGCGCAGCAGCGACCAGCCGATGAGCCCGGCTGCCAGCAAGCCGCCCGCCGTCACCCCGGCCTCGAGGACGGCGAAGCGCTGCGCCGAATAGGGCAGCAGCGGCAGCTCGAGCAGCACGCGCAGGTCGCCCGTCCCGAACAGCAGCAGTTCCGGATTGAGCTGGGCGAGCAGCCACAGGCCGAGCAGCACCAGGCCGAAATCCGCCGTCTTGCCGGGCACGACGAGCCGCGTGCGCAGGCGGTGCAGGCGGCCGCCGTCGGCCAGCGCGCGGCCCCAGTTCATGCCGGCCGCCGCGCCGATCAGGGCGCCGATGGCGTTGCAGGCGAGATCGATGTTCGACGATACCCGGCTGGGCAGGAAATTCTGCAGCGTTTCCATGGTGAAGCTGAGCCCGCCGCCCGCCAGTGCGGCGATCAGGGCCGCGGCGGCGACGCCGAGGCGCGGCTGCAGCGCCGACACCAGCAGGAAGCCGAGCGGCACGTAGGCGAGGATGTTCACCGCCAGGTCGAAATCGGTGTAATAGCGCGGCCAGGCCGCCGACAGGTAGGCGAAGACCGGCGCCCCGTTGTCGCGCCAGCCGACGAAAGGATGCAGGCTTGCGTACGTCACCAGCAGCGCGTAGGCGGCGGCGAGATAACTTGCCAGCGGGGTGGCGGAAGGGTTTTTCTTGGCCAAGGAAAACAATGCCCGGAATATGGAAATTTCGGGAAGCCGCCACGCAGCGGACGGCACGAGGCGCCTTCCCATGGAGCGCTATTATGCGTCAGCGCACGGCGCATGGAGCCCGGCGGCGGCCAACTGAATGTAAAATTCACGGATGAAACGGATTTTCATCTACGACTCCACGCTGCGCGACGGCGCCCAGGCGCAGGGCATCTCCTATTCGGTGGAAGACAAGGTCAAGATCGTCGAGCGCCTCGATGCGCTCGGCGTGCATTACATCGAGGCCGGCAACCCCGGCTCGAACCCGAAGGACCTGGAGTTCTTCGAGCGCGTGCGCGGCATGAAGCTGAAGAACGCGAAACTCATCGCCTTCGGCGCCACGCGCAAGGTCGGCATCCGGGCCGAGGACGACGGCAACCTGCGCTCCATCCTCGCCGCCGCGACCCCCGCCGTGGCCATCTTCGGCAAGAGCTGGGACTACCAGGTCACCGAGATCCTGCGCACCCAGCCCGACGAGAACCTGCGCATGATCGGCGACACTGTGCGCTACCTCAAGCGGCAGGGAAAGGAAGTGGTCTACGACGCCGAGCACTTCTTCGACGGCTACAAGGCCAACCCGGACTACGCGCTCGCCACCCTCAAGGCGGCGGCGGACGCCGGCGCCGACAGCCTGTGCCTGTGCGACACCAACGGCGGCACCTTCCCCGACGCGATCTTCGAGGTGACGAAAAAAGTCGCCGGCCGGTTCAAGACGCCGATCGGCATCCACTGCCACAACGACTGCGAGATGGCGGTGGCCAACTCGGTGATGGCGGTGCAGGCCGGCGCCACACAGGTACAGGGCACCATCAACGGCATCGGCGAGCGCTGCGGCAACGCCAACCTGATCGCGATCATTCCCGACCTGCAGCTGAAGCTCGGCTTCGAATGCATCCCGCCGCAGAACATGGCCAGCCTCACCACGGTGGCGCGCGCGGTGTCCGACATCGCCAACATGCCGCTCAACGAGAAGGCCGCCTACGTCGGCGCCGACGCCTTCGCCCACAAGGGCGGCATGCACGTCGACGCCGTCGTGAAGAACCCGGTCTCCTACGAGCACATCGACCCCGACCTCGTCGGCAACAGCCGCCGCACGCTGATGTCGGAAGTCGCCGGCCGCAGCACCCTGCTCGCCCGCATCCGGGCCGTCGATCCCAAGATCGGCAAGGATTCGCCCGAAACCAAGAAGATCATCGACCGCCTCAAGCAGCTCGAGCACGAGGGCTACCACTTCGAGGCCGCCGAGCA